>JAZQXK010000097.1:0-65907 GCA_045632785.1 Faecousia sp. | reverse complement strand
CTCAATGCCGGCAGTCTTCTGAATCGCTGGGTTTCTGACAACGGAAAGAATATGATTAACCACAACAACCCGGAGTATGATTCCACCTTTAAAGCTGCCCGGGAGAGTATCGACGACAAAGAGCAGACAGAGCTTTATAAGAGGTGTCTGGAGATTCTCAGCGAAACCGCTGCCAATGTGTATTTGCAGGACCTGGCAGACTTTGTAGCCCTGAATCCCCAGCTTACGGGCTTCAAGTTCTATCCTCTGTATGTTATCGATATGTCCACCCTTCGGTATGAAGGGTAATTAACAAAAAAGGAGGCGAGTAAGTTGAAATCTATCTTTAAAAAGACACTGGCTCTCATTATTACATTGTTCCTGGTTTCTCTTCTCGCTTTCCTTGCGTTTCAGATCATTCCTGGTGATCCCACCACCAAAATGCTTGGTACAGAGGCTACCCCGGAAGCGGTGGCAGCTCTGCGGGCTGAGCTGGGCTTGGACAAGCCGGTTCTTACTCGGTATTTTGCCTGGCTGTGGGACTTTGTAAGAGGGGATATGGGTACAAGCTTTAGCTATAAGATGCCTGTAGCCCAGCTCATTGGAGAAAAGTTGCCGGTTACAGCCCTGCTGACTCTGCTGTCCTTTGTCTTTACAGTGATTTTGTCCATTCCCCTTGGCACACTTGCAGGAAGCATCCGCAGTTCTGCTGGTGATAAAACCATGGTCATTACCAATCAGCTTTTTATGAGCATTCCCGCTTTCTTTTTGGGAATGCTGGTTTGCTATGTCTGCGGACTGCTTCTGCGTATGTTTGTGCCCGGCGCTTTCGTTTCCTATGAAGATAGTTTCTGGGGCTGTATTTCCTATCTGATCTTCCCGGCAATTTCCATTGCAGTTCCCAGAATTGCCATGACAGTCAAGATGCTCCGTGGCTCGATCCAAAAGGAGCTGAGCCGGGAATATGTGATTACTGCTCAGAGCCGTGGCTGCTACCGCCGGGAGATTCTGTTCTCCCATGTGCTGAAGAACGCCCTGCTTCCGGTCATTACATTTCTGGCAGTTTCCATGGCAGAGATCCTCACCGGCAGCATTATCATCGAGCAGGTCTTTACCGTTCCCGGTATTGGGCGGTTACTCCTGGCCAGTATCAGCAATCGAGATTTCCCTGTGGTTCAGGGAATCGTGGTGATTTTGGCTGCATGGATTGTGGTGGTCAATTTCCTTGCGGATATGCTGAACCGCCTGCTGGATCCCCGGCTGCGTAAGTCCTAAGGAGGGAAGATCATGAAAAAAAGAAATTTCTTCCTTTGTGTAGGCGGTACGATTGCACTTGTGATGACTGTCCTGGTGGTAATGGGCCTGTTCTGGAAGCCCTACAGCACTACGGAAATGGATGTTACAGCCATCAATAAAGCTCCTTCCTTTGATCATCTTTTGGGAACGGACAACTTTGGCAGAGATATTTTCAGCCGTGTTCTGGAAGGGGCAGGCACTTCTTTTCTAGTTGCGGTGTCTCTCGTTTGCATCGGCTGCATTTTGGGGATCATCCTTGGTGGTTTGTGCGGCTATTACGGAGGACTGCCGGATTTGATTCTGACCCGTATTTGCGACACTCTAACAGCCTTTCCCAGCATTCTTTTGGCACTTGTTGTGCTTAGCTTGGTTGAAGGTGGGTTACGGAATATTATTCTGGTTTTGGGGCTTCTCTTTGTACCCAGTTTTGCCAGAGTGGTTCGTGCGGAGTTTTCTCGATGCCGTGGGCTAAACTATGTAAAAAGTGCAAAGCTGATGGGGGCAGGGGATCTTCGGATTATGGTGCTGCATATCCTGCCCAATATTAGAACAGTTCTGTTTCCTGCTCTGGTCATCGGCTTTAACAATGCCATTTTGAGCGAGGCCAGTATGAGCTTCCTTGGTCTGGGTATTCAGCCTCCTGATGCTTCTCTGGGCTCTATGCTCAGTGACAGCCAGACATATCTTCAAAGTGCGCCCTGGTATGCCCTTGGGGTGGGCGGTACTATGGTTCTGCTGATCTTAGGCTTTAGCCTTCTGGCTGAGGGACTGAACCGGGATGATAAAAGGGGGTAAGAAGCTGTGCAGGAACTTCTAAAAGTCGATGATCTTCGGGTACATTTCCACAATGCTGCCCCAGACCGTTATGCCGTAGACGGGGTCACCTTCTCTGTGGGCGAAGGAGAGATTTTAGGCTTGGTAGGGGAGAGCGGCAGTGGAAAAACCGTTACGGCTATGTGTATCAGTGGCTTGCTTCCCAGAAAGAGAGCGGAACTGCAAGGAAGCATCACCCTTTCCGGCAAGGAGCTTCTTTCCTGCACAGAACAGGAACTGAGTCATATTCAAGGGAAAGAGATCGCTGTTGTTTTTCAGGAACCTATGTCTGCCATGAATCCACTGCTTACCATTGGCAGGCAGGTAGAAGAAAGCCTTCGTGTTCATGAAAAACTAAGCTCTAAGGAACGGAAGAAGCATGCATTGGAAGCTTTGGCGCTGGTAGAACTGCCTGAACCGGAAGTTATTTATTATAAGTATCCCCATCAGGTGTCTGGGGGCCAGCTTCAAAGAGCCATGATTGCCGCCGCCATTATCAGTCGTCCCAAGCTGCTTTTAGCAGACGAGCCAACTACGGCTCTGGATGTAACAGTTCAGGCTCAGATTTTGGAGCTTTTGCAGAAGCTGAACCGGGAAACCGGTATGAGCATACTTTTCATCAGTCATGACCTTCATGTGGTGCGGAAGCTGTGTCACAGGGTTGCGGTGATGGAACGGGGCAAGCTGGTAGAGCAGGGGCAGACCCAGGAAGTCTATCAAAACCCCAGCCACCCATACACAAAGAAACTGATCGCAGCCATACCCCATAGAGATTCATAGAATAAAAAGGAGGGAAACCCCGTGGAGCAGAAAGCTGTTTTGTCTGTTCAAAATCTTAATAGCTTTTATGAGGATGAGCACGTCCTTTTTGCCTCAAAGACAAAACGGAAGCAGGTTCTTCACGATGTCTCTTTCTCTCTTTATGAGGGTGAGATCTTAGGTTTGGTAGGGGAGAGCGGCAGTGGAAAGACGACCCTCTCCAAGGCCATTACAGGGCTTCTGCAGGACTATGAGGGTCTGATCCTATGTGATACTAAGTTGCCGCAAATGGTCTTCCAGGATCCGTACAGCAGCCTGAACCCAAGTTATACAGTGGGCAGGATTTTGGAAGAGCCTTTGCGTATTCAGGGGAAACTGAATAAGGCGCAAAGGAAACAGGAAGTTTTGCGGATTCTGGAGCAGATCGGACTGGGGGAGGAGTATACGAACCGACTGCCCTATGAGCTTTCAGGCGGTCAGCGGCAGAGAGTTGCATTGGGTGCTGCTGTCATTACCCATCCCAAGTTGATCGTGGCAGACGAGCCTGTCAGTGCTTTGGATGTTACCGTTCAGGGGCAGATTTTGAAGCTTATTCTGGAGCTGCGTAAGCAGTATAATTTGAGTGTTCTCTTTATCAGTCACGATCTTAATGTGGTCTACCAGATCTGCGACAGGGTCATGGTGATGAAAAACGGTCATATTGTGGAGCTCAATACTGCGGAGGAAGTTTTCCGCAATCCTCAGCACCCCTATACACGGCAACTCTTAGAGGTTGCCAAGTAAAAGCCCGGAGAATGCTTCCGGGTTTTTCTATATTTCCTCCTTATCTCTGAAATAAACCACTCATATCCCACTTTAATACAGTCATGCAACTTTTTTGACAGCTTCCTCCTGTACTGCATCGAAAGAAAGAGAATGGGATCATAAAATTATGTTAAATTCCGGGGTTTATTTGAAATGCTGGTAAATAGTTATGGTATCTTCACGAAATGGCAGCTATCTCTAACTTCTGGTGTCCATACGGTAAACATAACTGTGGAAAAACCTGTGGATAATGTGGAAAACATATGTGTATAAGACTTGAAAACAGGATTATTGTTAACTAACCTATGGTGAAATCAGGGGAGAGCCGTCAGAACAAGTCGAATTTTTGAAGCAAAAACGGAGTTTTCCACAGGACTTGACCATCTGCTCACAGGTGAACTAAGCCAGAAATCCTCATTCGACGTACAAAAGTTGATGTTGATTTTTTCGAAAAAGGTGTTGACAAATCATACCTGTTTGGCTATAATAAGCGAGCATTCAATTTATGCGGGAGTGTTGGAATGGTAGACAAGCACGTTTGAGGTGCGTGTGGTGACCGCCGTGTGGGTTCGAGTCCCATCTCCCGCACCACGAAAAAAGTCACTTTTGTCTACTGACAAAGGTGACTTTTTTCAATGATATCCGTTCCTGCCAGAACGGGCGATATATCTTCGATATGATATCGCACTATCGTGCGATGATATACGCTTCGCGTATGTAGGAACGGATATTATATCATGCTTGCGAAGCAAGTATATCATACGGCAACACCGTATATCATATCGCACAAGCGATATATCATTGAAAAGTGCAATAAATGATGATATAATAATGCAAAGGGGTGATGTTGTGGTCGAAAAATACATAAAAATATATCTAAAAAGAAACAGTATTGTCGCTTTGATTTGTGCGACACTTGTTTTTATTCCTTTGCTTATCGTTAGTTTGGTTTATGATGTATTATCTTATGATTTGATTATTGCATTTGTCCCATTTCCCATCGCTCTTATTTGTGTTTTGGTCAGTTTGTTGCCAATTATTCGCTTCCGGAAAATGATTGTGCGACAAGAATCGTTGTATGATACGGTGTTCTCAGACACCGATGCAAACCACCTCGAAACTACATTGTATTTGAGCAAGGATTGGTTGATCTGGGCTGGAAGCAGTGCGATACATAAAAAGCACATTCAATCTATCAAACATAAGCTTGAATCAGGTAGAGTCGGATCGTCGAACAAAGTAATCATTACGACTGTGGATAACAAGCGTTATGTTGTTTGGTGTTTAAGCGCAACAAATATAAAGAAGATTAAGCTTTGGTGCCAAATTTAAGGTGTACTTTTTGTGTTTCTTACCCCTACTTACGCTACTTTTAGTCACTCTTACGCAACAAAAAGGCCTGATTTGTCCGGTGGACAGATCAGGCTTTTTTGAATTGTGTTTGCCTTCAGCAAATGATGTCGCATTGCTTATGATGACGGCTACGCCTAAAGATGTCGCTTCGCTAATGTTATTTGGCAAACATTGCACTAGTGCGAATGAAATGAGCAACACCATTATGCGTAGCATAACATCATATCGCTGTCAGGCGATGCATCATTGAATACTTTTAATTGCTCCTTGCAATTAAATCATGGAGGCTTTTGCCTCCTTTTCTTTATACAAGAATGCGGAGAACTCATTGATTGGCTCGGCCCGTTCATTCATAATTAATGCTCGATAATTTCGATTTCCGGAAGAAGGCGATCCTGCTTCTGCATTGTGCCGGCAAAAGTGCCGCAAAAATCTATCTCAAAGGCTTTGCCACCCGGACTTACGAGAAAGGATTTTATATTGTGATTGCTTGCCGACGCCCCAAGGATCTTAGCCTCCTGCAACAATCCACCCACCACATCCTCCGTAAAGTCTGCCAGTAAGGAAGCCTCTATGGGATAGTGTACGGTATTGATCAAAACAATGTGGCATTTGATGGTTACCTTTCCGTTGTCCACCTTGAAATCACTAAAAAATGATTGTTCCTCGTCAATTTTTACCTGCGGCGCCTTATATCGTATGTCAGATTCGCCCAGGACCAGCCCATTCGCCAGATCTGTCATGCAGATGATGTGCCCATCCTCCTCAGAAATATAGGCTGTGCTCCATTTTGTTGTCTCTTTTCCGTCTATGCGTGTGACTGCATTACTATAATTGATGGCCCATACACCGTCTGTATACCGCTCGATACTAGAAATCTGAAAGCCTTGGCGGCACATATTGTAGTCTGAGTCAATCAGCAGCTCTCCCAGCTCCAGGGCATACTCTGCCATGCCCTCCGGGGTTTTTAGGTTTAAGCCGTGGGCAAGTTCCATGGCATTTTTTTGTAACTGATTGTCCTTGAGTTTTTCCTTGCTGCTTTTGGGTGCGGCATGAAAAAGGGTATCATCCTTATGCAGGGATTGGTATGTACTGTAAAAATGTTCTTCCAGCGTAACATCCGTGAAGTCTATGTCCAGGTCAAAAGGCATGGTGGGCATTGCAAAAGCCTTTTCCTTTACCCGGGTATCCGTCTCTTTGGCGGAAATGGCTCGATTCCAACCATCCTGCAGGCTTATAATATGCCCATCCAGAAGGGACACTACCGCATAAGCACCCCCGTCATATTTTGCGGGGCGGTATTGCAGCTTATATCCGTTTTCATACTCCGGGGCGGGCTTCTCGTCGAAGTGGAACACAGCGATACCGTCGCTGTAAAGGTTGGCAAAGTCCAGCTTCCAACCTGCCACATCTTCTGCCTTATTATACTCGTCTTCAAAATAGCCGCTTTCCAGCACCGCCGGGGTCAGGCGGACGGCGTACTCTAAAAGGTCTGTAGCCGATGTAAGCTCCAATCCCATAGCAGCATCTTTGGCTGCTTCCTGCAGTTTCCTGTCACCAAATGCTTTGCTTCGGGACAGTAAAGAAACTCCACGCATTGCAATTTCGTCTTCCTCGTAGGTGCAGCCCATCCAACTTAGCCCAAAGCAGTCTGTGCCGTCATAAAATATCCGTGATAACCGTTCCGGTTCTTCAGGCTTGGCACAGCCGCAGAGCATTAGGGTTATGAGCAGAATAAGAGCAAATAGTCTTTTCATGGGGATACCTCCCTTATTTAGTAATAGTCAGTGTTGGAATTGCCGGTTATCACTTTACCATTCCAATCGATGATGCACACAAGATGCCCATCATCCTCGGATACGTAAACACTACTGCGTTCTATGGTTTCTTTCCCGGTCGTGTCTGTAAATTTGCTTGTATAGTCGATCGACCATACACCGTCAACGTATCGATCAATACCATATACCTCAAAATCCGGTCCGCAAATTTGATAATTTGTGTCGAGGAACCGGTCACCCAGTTTTACAAGATATTCTGCCATACCCTCCGGGGTGGAGATATCCAAACCGCCAGTAAGTTCCTTTGCGCTATCCTGTAATTTCTCATCTGGGATCCGTGCATCCCTACTGGTAGGAACAGCATGGTATGTAGCATCATCTTTCCGGCAGTGTTGGTATTCATAGTAAAACTTTTCTTCCATTGTGATTGCATGAAATGCTATGCGCTCTACAGGCGGATGGGGTGGAATTTCAAAATCCTTCTCCTTTGTCCATGTGCCCGGTTCTTTGCCGGAAATCAGACCATAATGTGCACCTTGGAAGCCGATGATGTGCCCATCTAAAAGAGATACGATCACATAGGAGCCACCGTCCTTTTTTCCATAACGAGCTTCCAGTTTGATTCCATTTTCATACTCCGGGGCGGCTTTTTCATCATAGTGAAGTAAGGCTACGCCGTCATTCATTACGACAATAAAGTACAGCTTCCAATCACGATTATCTTGTTTAAGATTTGGTGCTTCCGACAGATAGCCGCTTTCGATCACAGACGGGGTTATGCGGGCAGCGTATTCCAGCAGGTCTGCGGCTTCCGTTAGATTTAGCCGCCGAGCCGCTTTTTTGGCCGCTTCTTGCAGTTTGCTGTCTCCAAAAACCTTGTTTCTGGTGAGTGCGATTTCTCCGCGCATTCCGGCTTCCTGTTCCTCAAAGCTGAAATCCCTCCAGAGAATGTCTACCCAATCCGTGCCATCATAATAGATATGGGACATTCTGTCCGATTCCTTTAACCCGGAACAGCCGCAGAGCATAAGAACAATAAGAAGCATCATACAAAGCAGTCTTTTCATCATATTTACCTCCATGTTGGTCTATAGTCTTTAGACAGTATAAGTCTAACATACTTAGACTATTCTGTCAATAACTTTTCAAATTTAAAGTTAATTTTATTCCACACAAAAAAGCGGAGAACCGATTTGAACGGCTCTCCGCATTAAATTTGTAATTACAGCTCGCAGTTGTTGACAGTTCTGGGGAAGGGAACCACATCACGGATGTTGCCCATGCCGGTGAGGTACATGACGCAACGCTCGAAGCCCAGGCCGAAACCGGCGTGGCGGGCAGAGCCGTACTTCCGAAGATCCATATAGAAGCCGTAGTCATCAGGGTTTAGACCCAGCTCGTTGATACGAGCCATGAGAACATCATAGTTGTCTTCTCGCTGGCTGCCGCCAATGATCTCGCCGATACCGGGAACCAGGCAGTCCATAGCTGCAACGGTCTTTCCATCGGGGTTCAGCTTCATGTAGAAAGCCTTGATGTCCTTGGGATAGTCGGTGACGAAGACAGGCCGCTGGAAGACTACCTCGGTCAGATACCGCTCATGCTCGGTTTGCAGGTCGCTGCCCCAATGAACGGGATACTCAAACTGATCATTGTGCTTCTCCAGAATCTCAATGGCCTCGGTGTAGGTCACATGGCCGAAATCGGAGTTCAAAACATGGTTCAGCCGATCCAGCAGACCCTTGTCCACAAATTGATTGAAGAAGGCCATTTCCTCGGGGGCGTGCTCCAAAACATAGGCAATGACATACTTAATCATGTCTTCAGCCAGGCGCATATCATCGGATAGGTCGGCAAAGGCGATCTCTGGCTCGATCATCCAGAATTCCGCAGCATGGCGGGTGGTGTTGGAGTTTTCGGCTCGGAAGGTGGGGCCAAAGGTGTAGATGTTCTTAAAGGCCATGGCGTAGGTCTCGCCATTGAGCTGTCCGGAAACAGTCAGGTTAGTGGGCTTGGAGAAGAAGTCCTTGGAGTAGTCAATCTTGCCGTCTTCCGTCAGGGGGACATTCTGCAGATCCAGAGTTGTTACCTGGAACATCTCGCCTGCGCCTTCGCAGTCAGAGCCGGTAATGAGGGGGGTGTGAACATAAACAAACTCCCGCTCCTGGAAGAACTTATGAATGGCATAGGCCAGAATACTGCGCACACGGAACACAGCTTGGAAGGTGTTGGTGCGGGGGCGCAGATGGGTCATGGTGCGCAGGAACTCCATGCTGTGACGCTTCTTCTGCAGGGGATAGTCAGGAGCGGAAGCACCCTCAATGAGAACAGACTCAGCTTGCATCTCAAAGGGCTGCTTGGCATCGGGGGTCTCTACGATCTGACCGGTGACAATCAGGGCAGCGCCTACATTGGTCTTGGAGATCTCCTGGAAATTACCCAGAGTGTCGTGATACACTACCTGCAAAGGAGTGAAGAAGGTGCCGTCATGCAGCACAATAAAACCAAAGGCCTTGCTGGCACGGACAGAGCGCACCCAGCCGCCAACGGTGACGGTCTTTCCTACATAGGAGGCTGTGTCGCGGAACAGCTCCCGAATACTTACGGTTTCCATAATGTATACCTCTCTTTTAAATACTGGAATGGTCATGTGTAAGAGTATACGCCAAATTGTGGCAATTTACAAGTGGGCATTCACATTTTTTGAAAAGAGTTTCAAAAAAGTTGGGGCTTTTTCAGTTGTACGGCTATCAAAATTGGCTTCAAGGAGTATAAAAGGATGAAAAGGGACTGTGTAAATTGTGAAATTTCGGAAAACATTTAGAAAAAGCGAAAATAGCAGTTGTCATTCTGGCAAAGATATTATAAAATAGGAGAAGCGAAATTAGCTTGAACCCACAAGAGAGAAAGGAGTGGATTCCCATGTCTCAGCTTCGGTACAAAAGAATCCTGTTAAAGCTGTCCGGCGAAGCCCTTGCCGGAGATAAGCACACCGGCCTTGATTTTTCTGTGATCGGTGAAGTGTGCGAAACAGTCAAGGCTTGTCATGCCATGGGTGTTGAGGTCGGTATCGTCATCGGTGGCGGCAATTTCTGGCGTGGCGTGAAAGACGGCGCTGACAAGATGCAGCGCAGTCATGCCGATTCCATGGGTATGCTGGCAACGGCTATGAATTGCATTGCTGTTGCGGATGCTCTGGAAAAAAGAGGTGTTCCCAGCCGGGTACTGTCCGCTGTGGAAATGCCTAAGTTTGCCGAGTATTTCACCAGAGATCTGGCAGAACGGTATTTGAAAGAGGGTAAAGTGGTGTTCTTCTGCTGCGGCACCGGCAACCCTTATTTCTCCACAGACACAGGTGCGGTGCTTCGCGGTGTGGAAATTGAAGCCGATGCCATTTTGTTGGCTAAGAATGTTGACGGCGTGTATTCTGCCGATCCCCGCAAAGACCCCAATGCGGTGCGTTTTGACAGCCTTACTTATGACGAGGTTCTTGCCCGTCATTTGCAGGCTACAGATACCACTGCCATGACCCTGGCTATGGATAACCATATGCCCATTATTGTATTTGAACTGAAGAACCCCCAGAATATTATCCGGGTGCTTCAGGGAGAGAATATCGGAACGATCGTTAAGGAGGACTAAACAATGAGCGTTGATTTTAAGGAATTTACCCGGAAGATGGAAAAGACTTTGGATGTACTGCAGGATAATTTTGATGCAGTCCGTGCAGGCCGTGCCAATCCCAAGGTTCTGGATAGAATCACTGTAGAATATTATGGTGTAGCATCTACCCTTGCTTCTGTTGCCAACATTTCTTCCCCTGATGCCCGTACTCTGGTGATCCAGCCCTGGGATGCCAAGCTGTTGAAGGACATCCAGAAGGCAATCCAGGTTTCCGACCTGGGCATTAACCCCCAGAACGACGGCAGAGTAATCCGCCTTGTGTTCCCTCAGCTCACTGAGGAGCGCCGCCGTGAACTGACCAAGCAGGTTCGCAAGTATGCAGAGGAAGCAAAGGTTGCTATGCGTAACATTCGCCGGGATGCCATGGACTATATCAAGGCTTTGAAGAAGAAGAGTGAGATTACCGAAGACGACCAGAAGAAGGCAGAGAAGGATCTGCAGGACATTACAGACAAGTACATCAAGAAGGTGGACGATGTCTGCGCTGTGAAGGAAAAGGAACTTATGGCCATTTAATAGGCTTTGCTCGTTTCCTGTAAATCGCCAAGTGGGGGCGGGGGAGACCTCGCCCTCTAACCGTAATCTGCTCAAAAGAGTACGATTGTGGTTATCAAAGGGCCAATTGGGCCAGGTTGGAGTAGTTTATGGGCTTATTCAAAAAGAAAAAGGCGGAAAGTTTCTTACCGCCACCCCAGCACATTGCCATTATTATGGACGGCAACGGCCGCTGGGCAAAAAAGAGGGGGCTTCCGAGGACTGCCGGTCACGCGGCTGGTGCAGAGAGCTTCCGCCGCACGGTGAACTATTGCCGTGATATTGGTGTTAAATATGTAACGGTCTATGCTTTTTCCACAGAAAACTGGAAGCGTTCTCAGGAAGAGATCTCCGGCATTATGAAGCTGCTCGAGAGGTATCTGAAAGAAGCCCTGCGGGATATGGAGAAAAATCAGGCAAGATTTGTCTTCTTTGGTGACATCTCCAAGTTATCCCCGGAGCTGCAAAAAATGTGCCGTGACACAGAGGAACGCTCCAAGGTGTTTTCTCAGTGGCAGGTGAACTTCTGCCTGAATTACGGCGGTAGAGATGAGATTGTAAGGGGTGTGCGTGAGTATGCCCGACAGGTCGCTTTGGGTGAGAAGAACCCGGAGGAACTGACAGAAGAAGAGTTTTCCCGTTATTTGTACTCAGTGGATGTGCCCGATCCGGAGCTGATTATCCGTCCTTCCGGAGAGCAGCGGATCAGCAACTTCCTTTTGTGGCAGTCTGCCTATTCCGAGTATGTGTTTATGGACATCCTTTGGCCCGATTTTGGCCCGAAGGATATTGACAGTGCAATAGAACAATTCCACCGCCGCAATCGGCGGTTCGGAGGTGCGAAATAGATATGAAAACCAGAATCATTGCAGCAGCCGTTTTGCTGCCCCTGTTTTTGATTGTTGTTCTGCTTCTGCCCGCATGGGGCACAGCCATTCTCTTTGGCCTTTGCGGAGCTATTGCAGCCTATGAGCTTCTGTACCGCACGGGCCTTGTCAAGCACAACCGCATGGTAATCTATGCTATGGCTATGGCTGTACTGACTTCTTTTTGGAGTTTGAGCAAAAGCACCCATATTGCTGCCTTGGGCGTTATGGCCTATTTGGTGGTACTTTTTGTGGAAATGCTGGTCAGTCACGGAAAGCTTCCCTTTGAAAAGGTGGTGCTCTGCCTGTTTGCAGGTCTTTTGATGCCTTATTTGCTCACGGCTATTGTGCGCATCCGTGCCATGTTTGATGGAATTGATCCTGGCGATACACGTTTGGGCAAGTTCCTGATTATCATTCCCTGTATTTTGGCCTTTACTGCGGATTCTGCTGCCTACTTTGTGGGCAGAGCCTTCGGCAAGCACAAGCTTGCCCCCATTATCAGCCCCAAGAAGACCATTGAGGGCGCACTTGGCGGCATTGCCGCTACAGTAATTCTGCTGGAGCTTTATGCCTTCATTCTGGATGCCGCATTTGGTTTTGATGTGATCTACTGGTACGGCATTATTTACGGTGTTGTTGGCTCTGTGATCTCCATTCTGGGCGATCTGACCTTCTCCGTGATTAAGCGGCAGGTTGGCATTAAAGACTATGGCAACCTGATTCCCGGCCACGGCGGTATTCTGGATCGGTTTGACAGCATGATGCTGGTTGCACCTGTGACAGAAGTTCTCATTTTGATGCTGCCTCTGGCAGTTGCCACTGCGGGGGTGGGCTGATATGGTAAAGTGTATTTCTGTATTGGGCTCCACGGGCTCTATTGGCAGGCAGACATTGGATGTTGCCGGCAGACTGGGTATTCCGGTTTGCGCACTGACTGCAGGCTCTAATGCAGAGCGCATGGCAGAGCAGTGCCGTGAGTTTCGTCCCAGACTGGCTGTTATGAGCAGCCTTGATGCAGCAGAAGCGCTGAAGAACTTGATATCCGATCTGCCTACTGAGGTCGCTTTTGGAAAAGAGGGCCTTCTCCGTGCAGCTTCTATGGAAGAGGCGGATACGGTGATTACGGCTGTGGTTGGAATGGTAGGTTTAGAGCCAACCATGGCTGCTATCCGTGCTGGAAAGAGAATCGGCCTTGCCAATAAGGAAACTATGGTTTGTGCAGGCGAACTGGTCATGAAGGCTGCTAAGGAGCATGGCGCAGAGATTATTCCTGTTGACTCTGAACATAGCGCCATTTTCCAGTGTTTAGCCGGGTGTAGGGATAAATCCCAGGTAAAGCGACTGATCCTTACTTGCTCCGGCGGCCCCTTCTTCGGCAGATCCAGAGAAGAACTGGTTTCCGTCACCCAGGCAGATGCCCTCAAGCACCCTAACTGGAAAATGGGCGCAAAGATCACTATTGATTGCGCCACCCTGATGAACAAGGGTTTGGAAGTCATCGAGGCCATGCGTCTGTACGAAATGCCCTTGGAGCAGATGGCAGTGGTCATTCATCGGCAGAGCGTGATTCATTCCCTGGTGGAGTATACAGATGGCGCTGTTTTGGCGCAGTTGGGTACGCCCGATATGCGCTTGCCTATTCAGCTTGCTCTGACCTGGCCTGACCGCACGGCCTGTCCTGCTCCCGAACTGGACTTGCTCACCTGCGGAAGTCTGACCTTTGCTGCTCCGGATTTGGAAGCATTCCCTTGTTTGGCTCTGGCTTACGAAGCGGCAAAAGCCGGCGGCACTATGGGCGCAGTTCTCAGCGGAGCCAATGAGGTAGCTGTAGGTCTGTACCTCAAGGAAGAAATCGCTTTTTATGATATTTCTAATTTGGTGTCCGGTGCAATGTCTTCTGTTCCTTTTGTAAAAGAACCTACTTTGGAGCAGATCATTGAAGCGGATAGACTGGCTCGGGAATATGTTTTGACCCATAAGCCTTAATTGGAGGTTATATTCTTGTATATTCTCTATATTTTCTTAGGAATCCTGTTTTTCGGTATCCTCATCGGTGTTCATGAATTTGGACATTTCAGCACCGCCAAGCTTTTTGGAATCAAGGTCAACGAGTTCGCCATTGGCATGGGCCCTGCCATCTGGAAGAAGCAAAAAGGGGAGACCCTTTATGCTTTGCGCTGCATCCCAATCGGGGGCTATTGCGCCATGGAAGGGGAGGATGAAGACAGCGATGACCCAAGAGCATTTGGCAATGCAAAATGGTGGAAGAAGATCATCGTTTTGGTTGCCGGTGCTTTTATGAACCTGCTGCTGGCTTATCTTCTTGTGTTCTTCATGGTTGGATTTTCCTCCTATTATAAGGAAATTCCCCATACCACCTTGGAAAGTGTTGAGGTTGGCAGCTCTTTTGAGGGGTACCTGCAGCCCGGTGACCGAATCCTCGAGATCGATGGAGAAAAAGTTTTCGCAACCGGTGATGTAACCGGTTTAATGGCTTATAACCTTTCCGGTAAAGCGGATGTTCACGATATAACGGTCATTCGGAACGGAGAAAAGCTGTTCTTTGGCGATATGAACACCGAGGCACGGGAGCTTCCCGATTATAATGGGGAAATCCGGTTGCGGCTGGGTCTGAATTTCCAGGTTTCTCAGAGAAATCTCTGGAATACCGCTTCCTATAGCTGGAATCTTTGCTGTAATCATGTGCGCTCTGTCTGGTTGAGCCTAAAAATGCTGTTCCGTGGAGCTTTGAGCTTCAAAGACCTTGGCGGACCGGTATATATTGTAAAAGCAATGGCGGATGTAGGCAGCGGTAGTGAAAGTGTTTCCGATGGCTTCCTTAATTTCGTTAGTATTGGTGCTTTGATTGCGGCCAATCTTGGTGTAATGAACCTTCTTCCCATCCCAGCACTGGACGGCGGCCGTGTGGTCGGCGTCTTCCTGACAGCGGTTATTGAGGGCATCACTAAGAAAAAGCTGAACCCCAAGATTGAAGGCTATGTTCATGGCATTGGCATGGTTCTGCTCCTTGCGCTGATGGTTTTGATTTTCTTTAAGGATATATTTTTTATTGTGCGATGAGGTAAGTAGATATGACTAGACAGATCATTGTTGGAAATGTGGCGATTGGTGGCGGCGCTCCTGTATCCATTCAGTCTATGCTGAATACCAAAACAACGGATGTAGAAGGCAGCCTCAACCAGCTCAAAGCCCTGAAAACAGCTGGCTGTGAGATTGCCCGTCTGGCAGTTCCCAATATGGATGCTGCCAAGGGATTTGCAGAAATTGCTGCCCATTCTCCCTTGCCACTGGTTGCCGACATTCACTTCGATTATAAGCTGGCGATTGCAGCCGCTGAGGGCGGTGCGGCTAAGATCCGTATTAACCCCGGCAACATTGGAGGCAGCGATCGTGTTCGGGCTGTTGTGGAGGTCTGTAAGGAGCGCCATATCCCCATTCGCATTGGTGTCAACGGGGGAAGCCTGGACAAAAAGCTGCTGGAAAAGTATGGTCACCCCGCAGCAGAAGCGCTGGTTGAAAGTGCCTTCTCCCATTTGGAACTGCTGGAAAAAGAAGGTTTCTATGAATGCTGCGTTTCTATGAAGTCTTCCTCAGTTCCCACCATGGTGGAAGCTGCCCGGGTGTTCCGCTCTAAGTGCGAGTATCCACTGCACATTGGTGTCACTGAAACCGGCCCTGTGCGCATGGGTCTAATTAAGTCTGCTATGGGCATCGGCTCACTTCTCTTAGATGGTATTGGAGATACCCTCAGAGTTTCCCTCACTGCTGACCCGGTGGAGGAAGTCTATGCCGCCAAGGAAATTTTGAAGGCTGCCGGACTGAGAAAGGCCGGTGTCAACATCATTTCCTGCCCCACCTGCGGCAGAACTGCCATTGACCTCATTGGTTTGGTGGAGCAGGTGGACAAAGCGCTTGCGGACTGCCAGAAGCCCATTACTGTGGCTGTCATGGGCTGCGTGGTCAACGGCCCTGGGGAAGCCAGAGAAGCCGATGTGGGCATCGCCGGCGGCGATGGCTGCGGCGTGATTTTCTTAAAGGGCGAGCCTAAAGAGAAAGTGCCCTACGAGCAGCTTTTACCCACCTTACTTTCCTATATTGATAAGTTGTAATTCTTCATAGATTGCGGCAGGAGTTTATCCCGCCGCAATTTGTGAGTTATACCCGAGGGTGATACGATGTACATACCGTTTTTCCAAATGTTTTCTGAATACACCCCCTCTCAGCAGATTTTTGAATTTTTAGAAGGATCGCAGATTTGCAATGCTGAAATGGATGTAGAGGGTAGGACTATCTTCCTGGAACTGGACTGCCCCCGTTACATTCCTGCCAGGTATCTTGAAAAGGTGGAAATGGATCTGACCGGTGCATATGATGTTCGCAAGGCTGTTATTTTGCCCCATTTCCCTGCTGAGAGTCTTCCTGAAATTGAGCATCAGGAGCTCATGCAGCAGTTTGTTTCTCAGGATTCCCGTTCCTGGGGCACCCTTTCCGGCGCCCAGTGGCAATGGGAAGGGGCCTGCCTTCGTGTACTGCTTCCCGCCAATGGAAAGAAGGATCTGGAAGCCTGTGTGCCATGCCTGTGCCGCTATATCCAGGAACGATTTAGAAGGAAGATCACTGTGGAGCTTGTCCCCGGCCTGGAGCTGGAAGGGCAGGCCCTTCTTGACCATATGCAGGATATGCGGTATCACATGATGGAGCAGCTTCCTGCTGCACCTACACCTCCTCAAAGCAAGGCTGCACCGGCAGCTTCCAAGAGTCAGAACAGTTTTCAGCCTGCATCCGATCCGGAAACCATTTTTGGCAGGCCTTTTGTGGATACACCCATAGATATTTCCGGCGTATCTCTTGATATGCGTACTGTCTGTGTGGTAGGCAGAGTCTTTTCTGCGGAACATAAAGAGCTGTCCAAAAACAATGCCATTGTGGTGAATTTTAGCATCACGGACTATACCGGTTCCATTTGCATTAACCGCTATTTCCGAGAAAGAGATCTGGCTAAAGGTCAGGCTATTGTGGATGGAGCGAAGATTGGCACATGGATCAAGGTTTTGGGCAAGCCAATTATTAACCGATTCGACAACGAAATGGTCATCGACCCCATTGCCATTATGCCACATAAAGCACCAAAGCGACTGGATACTGCTACAGATAAGCGTGTGGAGCTGCATTTGCACACCACCATGTCTATGATGGATGCTTTAACAGACACTGGCGCTGCTGTTAAACAGGCTGCAGCTTGGGGCCACCAAGCCATTGCCATTACGGACCACGGCTGCGCCCAGTCCTTCCCTGATGCCATGAAGGCGGCGGGCAAGGCAAAGGTAGCTGGCACAGACAATCCGATTAAGGTGCTTTATGGCTGTGAGGGCTACTATGTCAATGATGTGGATGACCGCATTGTAATTCATGGTAGGGAAGATTCACCGCTAAACGGAGAGTTTGTAGCTTTCGACTTGGAAACTACGGGTCTTTCCTCTCAAACTGATGTAATTATCGAGATTGGTGCAGTTCTTTTGAAGGGTGGTCAGGAAGTAGACCGCTTCCAGAGCTTTGTTGCGCCCGGAAGAAGTTTAGACCTCAAAGTGGTAGAACTGACCGGCATCCATGACGAAATGCTCATTGGTGCGCCTGAAATTGGTGAGATTCTCCCGAAATTCCTGGAATTCTGTGGAAACAGGCCGCTCATTGCCCACAATGCAGATTTTGATGTGGGCTTTGTGGCTGCTGCTTGCCAAAAATTGGGGATCGACTATGCCCCAACTTATGTAGATAGCCTGATTCTGTCTCAAAATCTCTTGCCTCAACTTGGCAAGTTTAAGCTTAATGTGGTTGCAGAAGCCTTAGAGCTTCCGGATTTTCGACACCACCGGGCAGCAGACGATGCCCTGACCTGCGGCATGGTCTATGTCGCTCTTAGTAAAAAGCTTGAGGAAATAGGACTGACCCATATTCAGCAGATCAATGATGCAATGCCTGAGTTCCGTGCAAAGCAAAAGATCGGTGATCGGAAGCTGCGGCATATTATCCTTCTGGCTAAGAATCAAACCGGTCTGCGGAATCTGTACCACATCATTTCTCTAAGCAACCTGGAATATTATAAACGATTCCCCAGAATGCCCAAGTCAGAACTGATTAAGTATCGGGAAGGTCTGATTATCGGTGCCGCATGTGAAGCCGGAGAGCTGTATCAGGCTGTTTTAGGACATAAAAGTGAGGATGAACTCCTGCGAATTGCCTCCTTCTATGATTTCCTGGAGATCCAGCCTGTGAGCAATAACGCTTTTATGGTGCGCAAGAATATGGTGCAGAGTGTGGAGGAAATCCGAGATTATAACCGAACCATTGTCCGTTTGGGTGAAAAGCTCGGTATTCCTGTGTGCGCTACGGGCGATGTGCATTTCCTGAACCCGGAAGATGAGATTTATCGCCATATCCTTTTGGCAACCAAGGGCTTTGAGGACTGTGATGAGCCCAATCCGCTGTATTTTAGAACTACCGATGAAATGCTCAAGGAATTCTCGTATTTGGGTGAGGAAAAGGCCTATGAAGTTGTGGTTAGAAACACGAACCTCATTGCGGATATGTGCGAGATTCTTCGGCCTGTGCCAAATAATCTGTTCGCTCCTAAAATTGAAAACTCTGTAGAAGACCTGAAATCTTTGGTATATGGCAAGATGCATCGTCTGTACGGTGAGAATCCCCCGGAACGAATTGTAAAGCGTGTAGAAACGGAACTGGGCGATATTATAAGCTGCCATTATGATGTGATCTATATGTCTGCTCAGAAGCTGGTGCAAAACTCCCTGGAGCATGGCTATCTGGTTGGCTCCCGTGGTTCTGTAGGATCTTCCATTGTTGCATACATGGCAGGCATTACAGAGGTTAATTCCTTTCCGCCTCATTACCGCTGCCCCAACCCGGACTGCAAATACACAACCTTTGACGTTCCGGACGGATTTGGCTGTGGCGCTGATCTTCCTGATGCGCAGTGCCCCCGGTGTGGCACCAATCTGGAAAAGGATGGCTTTGATATTCCTTTTGAAACCTTCCTGGGCTTCGGTGGTGACAAAGTGCCGGATATTGACCTGAACTTCTCCGGCGAGTATCAGGCCAAGGCCCACGCCTACTGTGTGGAAATGTTCGGCAAATCTCATGTTTTCCGTGCCGGAACCATTGGTACAGTGGCGGATAAGACTGCCTTCGGTTATGTAAAAAAGTATCTTTCAGAGCGGGGGCTGTCTGTTTCCAAGGCAGAGGAAGGAAGGCTGGCTTCCGGCTGTGTCGGTGCAAGACGGACGACAGGACAGCACCCCGGCGGTCTGGTTGTTATTCCTCAGGAGAATGAAATCTGGGACTTCTGCCCCGTGCAGCATCCTGCGGATGACCCCAAGGCAGAAACAATTACCACCCATTTTGAATATCACTCCATGGAGGAAAACCTCCTGAAGCTGGATATGCTGGGTCACGATGACCCCACCATGATCCGTATGATGGAGGACATGACCGGCGTGGATGCCAAGACCATCCCTCTGGATGACAAGGCGACTATGTCTATTTTCACATCCTCTAAGGTACTCGGCTACGAAAATGACCCTATTCTCGGGCCAACCGGCGCAGTCGCCATTCCAGAGTTCAACACCCGCTTTACACGAGGCATGCTGATGGACACCATGCCCACCAGATTTGATACCCTGCTTCGTCTTTCCGGTTTTTCCCATGGCACGGATGTTTGGCTGGGTAATGCGAAAGAGTTGATTGTTAGCGGCAAGGCAACTGTTGACCAGGCCATCGGCTGCCGTGACGACATTATGAACTATCTCATTAAGTGCGGTATGCCGGACAAGCGGTCTTTTAAGATCATGGAAGCAGTGCGAAAGGGCAGGGGACTTCCCGATGGCGCAGAGGAGGAAATGCGGGGGGCTGGTGTGCCGGAGTGGTACATCGATTCTTGCAAGAAGATCAAGTATCTGTTTCCCAAGGCCCACGCCGTAGCTTATGTTATGATGGCCTTCCGTATTGCCTGGTTTAAGGTGCATTACCCTCTGGCTTTCTATGCGGCTTATTTTTATCGACGCAGCCAGAAAGGTGGCTTTGATGCTGCCATGATGACCGGAGGCTTGGAAAAGGTCAAGGCACATATTGCTTCCATTGATGGAAATGACGATGCAACGGATAAGGATGAAGATATGCTGACCACCTTGGAGGTCTGCTATGAGTTCTATATTCGTGGCTTCCGGTTTGCACCTATGAGTCTTTATGATTCCCATGCAACAAAATTCCTGATTAAAGATGGCATGCTTTTGCCTCCCTTTGTATCCGTTTCCGGCTTAGGAGAAACCGCTGCCTGGGATATTATGGAGGGCAGAGAAGGAAAAGACTTCATTTCTATTGAGGAATTTGCTGCGGCTTGTCCTAAGGTATCTAAAACCCATATTGAACAGCTCAAAGCGGCAGGTGCTTTTGGCAATCTCCCTGAAACCAGTCAAGTAAGCCTGTTCTAGTTTGCACCGATGTGCAAAGTACACAAAATTTCTCTACGGAAATCCACATGGGAGCGCATTGCAATAACAATTGACTTGTGATATAATTACTTTGTATTTTTATTTCATTAAGGAAAGGTGACTAATTATGCAAGATACAGGCAGGCAGTTTCATATTCACTGCGTAGAGGGCGATGTTGGCCGCTACTGCATTCTTCCCGGTGACCCCGGCCGCTGCGAGGCCATTGCCAAGCTTTTCGACAATCCGGTTCATGTTGGCATGAACCGTGAGTATAACATCTATACCGGCTATCTTTTGGGTGAGAAGGTTTCCGTTTGCTCCACCGGTATCGGCGGCCCCTCTGCTGCCATTGCCATGGAAGAGCTGAAGGCCATCGGTGCCGATACCTTCATCCGTGTAGGCACCTGCGGCGGTATCGATATCAATGTTAAGTCCGGTGATGTAGTTGTTGCTACAGGCGCGGTTCGTTTTGAGCACACCTCCATGGAGTACGCACCCATCGAGTTCCCTGCTGTGGCAGACCTGGACATTACCAACGCTCTGCGTCAGGCTTCTCTGGCTATGGGCAAGACAACCCATGTAGGCATCGTGCAGTGCAAGGATGCTTTCTACGGTCAGCACAAACCTGACAGAATGCCTGTTTCCTATGAGCTTCTGCAGAAGTGGGAAGCTTGGAAGCGTCTGGGCGTTAAGGCTAGTGAAATGGAGTCTGCTGCTCTGTTCGTGGTCGCTGCTGCCCTGGGTGTCCGCTGCGGCAGTTGCTTCCATGTGATTTGGAACCAGGAGAGAGAAAAGGCTGGTTGTGACCAGGATATGAGTGAAGATACCTCCGCAGCTATCCGTGTAGGTGTTGAGGCACTGAAGCTTCTGATTCGGCAGGATAAGGGACTGTAAGAACGAATTTAGCCGCCGGGAATTAGGTTCCGGCGGCTTTCCAAATGATGTTAATATTATCCCAAATAGCTCTGTCGGCTTTTTTATGATAACATTCCCGAAAACAGTTGCCTTTCTGTTCCAATGCGGCTATAATGATTAGGCGAGGATCAAAGTTTAGATGCAGTATCACTGAGGAAAGCTGAAATGAGTTTGAATGAGGATTAAGTGAGGTAACTCCCGATGATTGCACACGGCAATGAAATTAAGGTATTCTGCGGTAACGCTAACCCTGTGTTCGCTTACGGCATCTGCGATGAGCTTGGCTTAGAGTTGGGGAAAAGTGAGGTCAAGGCTTTCGCTGATGGTGAGGTTTCTGTATCTGTTATGGAAACGGTACGTGGCTGTGACGTTTTTGTAGTCCAGCCCACCTGTAAGCCCGTAAACAACAACCTTATGGAACTTTTGATCATGATCGATGCGTTCCGCCGTGCTTCTGCAGGCCGGATTACTGCGGTCATTCCTTATTTTGGCTATGCCCGTCAGGATCGCAAAGCCAAAGGTCGTGATCCTATTTCGGCAAAGCTTGTAGCCAACATGATCACGGCGGCCGGTGCTGACCGTGTTCTGACTATGGATCTCCATGCTGCCCAGATTCAGGGCTTCTTTGACATTCCTGTGGATAATATGCACGGTGCTCCTGTTTTCGTGAAGTATTACATGGATAAGTTTCCGGAGGATAAGTTCGATCACAGTGAATTTGTTGTGATCGCTCCCGATGCTGGCTCAGTTGCCCGGGCAAGAGGATTTGCGGAGAAGGTACACATGGATCTGGCCATTGTAGACAAGCGCCGCCAGAAGGCTAATGTCTGCGAGGTTATGAATGTGATTGGTGATGTCCGGGGCAAAACCTGTCTGATCTATGACGATATGGTGGATACCGGCGGATCTTTATGCAATGCCGCTGCCGCGCTGGTTGAAGTGGGCGGTGCAAAGGAAGTTTATGCCTGCGCTACCCACGGCGTTCTCTCGGAGCCTGCTGTGGAGCGGATTGAAAACAGTTATATTAAAGAGCTTCTTGTGACCAATACCATCCCACTGCCGGAAGGCTACCATGGAGAAAAGATCCGTCAATTAGACGTAGCTCCGCTATTTTCAAAGGCTATTAACCATATTTATACCGAGAGTTCTATCTCTAGTTTGTTCTGATGTTTGAAAAATCTTCTGCTGATTGGTTGATCGTTGGCTTAGGGAATCCCGGAAGCAAGTACGATAATACAAGGCATAATGCTGGTTTCCGCGCTATGGGCGCACTTAGTAAGCTCCTATCCTGCCGGGTGGATAAGGGTAAGTTTCGTGGACTTATGTGCCAGACAAGCTATAAGGGTCAAAAGCTGATTCTTCTTATGCCCCAAACCTTTATGAATCTGTCTGGAGAGTGTGTTTCTCAGGCCGCACGATTCTATAAAATTTCCCCGGAGCGAATCATTGTGCTTTTGGACGATATTTCGCTCGACCTCGGAAGACTGCGCATTCGTGCTGAAGGTTCTGCCGGTGGACACAATGGCTTAAAGAGCATTATTTCCTGCATGCAGAGCCAGAATTTTCCCCGTGTCAAAATCGGTGTGGGAGCAAAGCCACACCCGGAATACGATCTTGCGGATTGGGTACTTTCTTCCTTCTCTGCACAAGAAGAGAAAGCGCTTGAATCTGTGTGGGAAAAGGCTGCTGAAGGTGCTCTTGCCATTGTGGATGTGGGTTGCGAAAAGGCTTCCGCTAAGTTTAACAGAAAATAATTACACATATATATTATATCACGGAAAGGGGAATTTTCCCCTTTCCGCGTTCCTGCGTGGAGCGAATGTTTAACCATAATGTTATTTGCCATCTATTTGGACGTATAGGAGGGAGGCACTTTATGGACTTGTTACGCCTGTCATTAAAAGAACTGAAAGAGTTTAGCAGAATGCTAAGCGTAATTCATAAGGGTGGTGCTGTGGCTGCAACAGGCTTGGCACAGATCAACAGAGCCCATGTGATCGCTGGGCTGTACCAGCAGTGCAGAAGACCCATTGCCGTTTTGTGTCAGGATGACCTTGCTGCAAAGCGGATGCAGGAAGAACTGAAAGCCTTTTTGAATTTTGATGCTCCGGTTATGCCTTGTCGGGATTTGAATTTGTACGGAACTGCTGTTACCTCCCGAATTTGGGAGCAGCGGCGACTCTGTCAGCTATATGACCTGTCTTCCGGAAAGACAGAGCTTCAAATCCTCTCCTGGGAGTCGGCGGCCCTGCGCACTATACCAAAAGAGATCCTTTTATCTACTTCTTTCCACCTTAGTGTAGGAGATCAGAGAGAACTGGATGATTTGGCAAGTCATCTGGTTTCTATGGGCTATACGCGTGCGCCCATGGTTGAAGGCCCCGGTCAGTTTGCCATTCGTGGCGGTATTTTGGATCTCTATTCTCCGGGTGAGGAATCTCCCATTCGTGCTGAATTTTTTGGGGATGAAATCGATACTATGGGCTACTTTGACCCCAACACCCAGCGCAGAACTGAAAATGTACAGGAAATTTTGATTCTTCCCGTGGCAGAAATCCAGCCAGGCTTTCATGTAGGGGGCATATCCGGCCTTGCAGAAGCGTTAGGTGGCATCATTGCAAAACAAAAACGGCGCAAAAATGTAAATGAAGCCCTGATTCGTACATTGGAAGAGGACAAGACACGGCTGGAATCCGGTGTCAGCCTTTTCAGTGCAGACCGATATGCGGCTCTTATTTACGAAGAAATGTGTACAGCACTGGATTATCTTCCTCAGAATACATTGCTGATCCTTTGCGATCAGGGAAGCATCCGCAGAACTGCACAGCATCGTACGGAGGAATTAGGTGCACAGTTAGACAGTCTTTTGCAGGCAGGCACGCTGGCAGGGGAGCTTTGCGAGTTTGAAATGCAGTGGGAGGAATTTACGTCCAGACTGGCGAACCGAACGGTTGCTTATTTGGATCCCTTTGCAGCCAGCAGCTACCCCGAAGAAAGGCGGCCCCAGGATCTGATTGCTTTCACAGCGAAGCAGCTTCCCGGCTATGGCGGCAATCTGGAAACGGCTGCTGCTGACCTCGCCCATTATCAGCGGTTGGAGTTCAGAAGCCTGGTGCTTTGTGGCTCAAGACGAAGGGCCGAACTGCTGCAAACTATGCTCCGGGAGAAAAATCTGTCCTGTTTCCTGGCGTTCCCGCTGACTACCTTGCCCCAGCCCGGCCAGATCTTACTTGCTGAGGGGAGTCTTCCCTTTGGTATGGAATACCCGGATATGAAGCTGGCTGTTCTCACAGAGGGACAGCTCATGGCAGCACAAACTCCTAAGCCCAAGAGCAAAAAGACCGGTGCTACAAACAGACAAAAACTTGCTTCATTTACGGATCTTTCTCCAGGTGATCTGGTTGTACATGATCAATATGGCATTGGTAAGTTCCTTGCCATGGAGCAGATCCGAGTTGATGGTGCGATCAAGGATTATATCAAGATCGCCTATCACGGAACAGATGTGCTATATGTTCCCGCTACCAGTTTAGATCTTATCAGTAAATATATTGGCGGGGGAGAAAATGCCCAGGTCAAACTCAGTAAAATGGGCTCTGATGTCTGGCAAAAGACAAAGACCAGGGCACGAAAAGCTGCTAAGGATATGGCTGGTGAGCTGATCAAGCTGTATGCCGCAAGAAAAGGGGAGACCGGGTTTGCGTTTTCTCCTGATTCTCCTTGGCAGAAAGAGTTTGAAGACAACTTCCCCTATGCGGAAACTGATGATCAGCTTCGCTGCATCGGAGAGATCAAGCGGGACATGGAATCCTATGTGCCCATGGATCGGCTCCTTTGCGGCGATGTAGGCTTCGGAAAAACCGAGGTTGCCCTGCGTGCGGTTATGAAAGCAGTTCTGGACAGCAAGCAGGTTGCCATTCTTGCCCCCACAACAGTCTTGGCACAGCAGCATTATCAAACCATCTTGAGCAGATTCCAAGGGTTCCCGGTGAATGTAGACATGCTAAGCCGCTTCCGTACGCCCAAGCAGCAAAAAAAGACAATGGAAGATATGAGAGCCGGTGTTGTTGACATTATTGTAGGCACACACAAGCTTCTGCAAAAAAATATTGAGTTTAAGAATCTTGGACTTTTGGTGGTTGATGAGGAGCAGCGGTTCGGTGTCAGCCACAAAGAACGGTTAAAGGAACTTTCCAAAGGTGTGGATGTACTGACACTTTCTGCAACGCCCATTCCCAGAACGCTCAATATGGCCCTTTCCGGCATCCGGGATATGTCAACCATTGAGGTTCCACCGGCTGATCGTTATCCTGTGCAGACTTTTGTTATGGAACATAAGCAGGAGCTTTTGGACGATGCGATTCGCAGAGAAGTCGGCAGAGGCGGCCAAGTCTATTATCTGCACAATCGAGTGGAGACCATTGACCGGGTAGCTGCCTCTATGCAGCAAAGAATGCCGGAGGTGAACATTGCAGTTGCCCACGGCAAAATGAGCGAAGAGGATCTGGGTACCATTATGACTGCGATGGCAGAGGGGCAGATTCAGGTTTTGGTATGTACAACCATCATAGAAACCGGCCTGGATATACCTAATGCCAATACCCTGATTATTGAAAATGCGGATAGACTGGGACTTAGCCAGCTTCATCAGCTCAGAGGCCGTGTGGGACGATCCAGCAGGCATGCTTATGCCTATTTTACCTACAAGCCAGATAAAGCTCTGTCTGAGATTGCGGAAAAGCGATTGGCAGCTATACGGGATTTTGCCCAGTTCGGCTCAGGATTTATGATTGCCATGCGTGACTTGGAGATTCGTGGTGCGGGCAACCTGCTGGGTGCGGAGCAGTCGGGCCATATGATGTCCGTAGGCTATGATATGTATCTGAAACTTTTGGATGAAGCTGTGCGGGAAGAACAGGGGAAAGAGCCGATACTTCCGGAATGTACGGCAGATCTAAATATTACCGCTCATATCCAAAAGGATTATGTTTCTCGTGGCGAGGAACGGATGGATCTTTACCGCCGTATGGCCGCAATCCGAAATCAAGAGGATGCTGATGATCTTCTGGATGAGATTGTTGACCGCTATGGTGAACCGCCCAAGGGTGTTATGAACCTGGTGGATGTGGCGCTGCTCCGTGCGAAGGCCAAAGAGGTTGGCATCTGCGACATTCGGCAGAAGGGTTCAGAGGTTTATTTTACCTTGACAGAGCTGGATTTCGTCTGTTTTACCTCCATCTGCAGTGATGACAAGTATGATGGGAGAGTATTTCTGGTTCCTGAAAATAAGAAGCCTACCGTTCGACTTCGGCTAAATCAAGGCTCAAACAGCCTGCATCAAAGTATGCTCTTTGTGGAGCGGTATTCTAATGCAACTTAGGATCGTAATTTTTCAGCGAAAGTGATAGAAATTGTTTCCGTGAGTTCATATAATTGTTACATCTTGATTCAGAAATGTAATTGCATTCTGGGCGAATTGTGGTAGAATATATATAACAGTGAAAACTGGGGTAGAAGTTTGTTTGATTCGCTCGGATTATGTCCGATGTAAGATAGGAGCGCGATTAAAATCAAAAAAGGTAAGTTTGAACAGGGGGCAAGAACGCCCAGACCTGCTCCCGGTGTTCGGAGCAATGCAAGACTGGAGCAGGATTACACCCGCATGACACAACCTTCCCAACCCGTAAGAAGAAAACCAACCAGAGCCAGAAAGAAGAAGCGCGGCTTTGTTGGTGTTCTGGTTGCCATGCTGATGATTTTGATTATTGGTACTGGTGTATTTCTTTGGGCATATTCCAGAGATGACGGCCTGATTTTCAACAATGTCTATGTTATGGGCACCGATCTCAGCGGCATGACTCAGGAGCAAGTGGAATCCACTGTAGAGAAGCGTGTTGCTGATGCCTATAATAAGGATCTTGTGATCAAGCTTCAGGACAGAAAACTGGTATTTACTCCGGAACAGATCGGTGTTCAGGTGGATGCCGCTGCCATTGCCCAGGCTGCCTTTGATTATGGCCGTGAAGGCAATATGTTCCAGCGCGCTAAGGCTCGGTCTGCTGCTGATCTCAGCAGCCACGAGATTGATGTCACCCAGTATATCACCTTCGACAAGGCATACATTCAGCAGGCCATCGAAAAGCTTGGCCAGGAGATCTACACGCCCCTGACACAGCCCCAGGTCAAAGTGGAGGGCCAGAAGCCCGATCTGAGCCTCTATGTCATGCCTGATTATATTCCGCCTGAAGATGGCGAGCAGAACGACCAGCTCATTCGCATTGATCCTGAGAGACAGGAGGGTGTTGAGGGCGGTCTGTCCCTGTCTGTTACTATGGGTACTGCATTGCGTCAGTTGGATACCCAGGCTCTCATTGACCAAGTGCTTGCTGCATATTCCGCTGCTGATTTAACCGAGATCTCTACCACCTACTCTGTGGTACAGCCCAATGCTTTGAATCCCGATGAGATCTATGCCCAGTATTGTACGGAAGCTGTGGATTCCGTGCTGGACACAGAAACCTACATTGCCTCTCAGGAGAGTGTTGGATACGCTTTCATAAAGGAAGAACTGGTAGCTGCGCTTGAGCAGTACCGTGAAGGCGATGTATTTACCCTGGATTTCTGGCTTGTTCCCCCTAAGCAGACAAAGACTGCTATTGAGAGCGAACTGTTTAAGGATGTTTTGATTGAACTTTCCACAAATCACACCAGAAATGCAAACCGTACAACCAATTTGCGTCTTGTATCTGCTGAAATTGATGGATATATCCTAAAGCCCGGTGAAGTCTTCTCCTTTAATAAAATTACTGGTGAGCGTACCGAGGAAAAGGGCTACAAGGAAGCTACTGTCTATTCCGGTATGTCTTCCGTTGAACAGATTGGCGGCGGTATTTGCCAGGTAGCATCTACAATCTATTATGCAGCACTGCTTTGCGATTATGAGATCGTGGAGCGCACCTGCCATAAGTTTAAGGTCGACTATGTCCCCATGGGCTGTGATGCCACCATTTATTGGGGCTCCTTGGACTTCAAATTCAGGAACAATACAGATTACCCCGTGAAGATCAATGTCAATGTTGCCAACGGCAAGGTAAATCTGAAGTTTACCGGCACTGAAACCAAGGATTATTATATTAAAATGGAGTGGGATGAGAAGGAGCGGACCGATTGGGAAACCATCGAGGTTCTTCTCACCGAAGAGAATAAAGAAAAGTACAAGGACTTTAAGGTTGGTGATACCATCGTAAGCCCCTACACCGGTTATGAAGGTAAAACCTACAAGGTCAAGTACGACAAAGAAACGGGCAAGCGTATCTCTAAGGAGGTGGAGGCTTATTCCTTCTACACCAAGCGGGATAAGCAGATCCTGGTAGATAAATTATCTACGGAGCTACCTCCTGAACCAGACCCCAATCCCAATGATCCTCCGGATACCAACCCCAATCCCTAAACAATACTTTGACCCAAATAACCGATCTTCCTTTTGGAGGGTCGGTTATTTCTCGGTAATTTTTCCCTGAGCCGTATAGTATTGCGTTTTTTAGCAAACAATACCTCTGGAAATCAAAAGGAGGTAATTCCCATGAAAAACAAAAAATGGCGCAGTGTTTCCCTGGTCATGGCTACTATGCTGCTTCTTGGAACAGTCACAATGGCTGCAGAGATGGAATCTGGCTCCCAGTATTGCTTTAGTTCCCAGGAATTTGAAGTAGTAGCATCAAAAGAGGTGGAGCTGACAGGTGTTATGATCACCGAAGTGCCTGACAGCGCAAAAGGAACCGTAAAACTGGGTGATCGAATCATTCGCAGCGGCGATTTCCTGACGGCTCAGCAGGTTAGTAATATGATTTTCTATGCCGATTCTGAAACAAACCAGGATGTTCAGATTTGCTATTTGCCCATTTATGGGAATCATGTGGAACAGGAAGCGGTTGTGACTGTATCCATTATGAAACGAGAGAACCAAGCCCCTGTGGTAGCAGATAGCACCTTTGAAACCTACAAAAATTTAGAGAACAAAGGGACATTGAATGCCAAAGATCCGGAAGGGGAGTCCATGACTTTTAACCTGGTATCTGAACCTAGACGTGGTAATGTGGTACTCCATGAGGACGGCACTTTCACCTACACCCCCAAGAAAAACAAGGTGGGCAAGGATAGCTTTACCTTTACCGCCACGGATGTGCATGGTGCGGTATCCCAGGAGCACACGGTTAAAATTGAGATTTTGAAGCCTTTACAGGCCAACTTATATCGGGATGTTCAAACAGGGCAGTTTGAGGCAATGTGGATGGCAAATACAGGACTTTATACAGGATCTCAGGTTGCTGGTGAGAACTGCTTCGGCCCTGAAGATCAGGTTAGCCGGGGAGATTTTCTTGCTATGACCATGAAGCTTCTGGAGGTTCCTGTTGATGAAGTTGTCACTACCTCCGGATTCTCTGATGAAGCCGATGCTGCAGTCTGGATTAGACCTTATTTGGCAACAGCTATGCGCATTGGAATCGTTCAGGGAAGTGAAGAAGATGGCAGGACTGTTTTCCGCCCCAATGATGCCATTACCGGAGCGGAGGCTGCAATGATTTTGGATCAGCTCCTGGATCTGCCCACAGTTGATTCTGCGGGAACAGACGCCCCCGTTTGGGCCGAGCAGGCTGTTATGGCTATGTCTGGTGTTGGTATCACTATGGATGAGCCTTCTGCGCCGCTGACACGACTGGACACTGCGAAGCTTCTGTATGCAGCAAGTAAGCTCAAAGAACAGTCTGCCGGTTTAGAGGTGCTGCAAAATAGTTATTAAGAATTCTGCGGGCGTGTGTACGCCCGCATTTTACATGATATAATAAGCTCCTTGTAATTTCGACTTAAATAGGTTATAATCAAGAAAAAATCAGTTGAGGTATCAATATGATAGATTTTCAGAGACTCTCTTTGCAAGATAGACAGCGGATCTATGACTGCTTTACAAGGAGCAGCAGAGAGGGCTGTGAGTACTCCTTTGTCAACCTCTATTTGTGGGGCAAACAACTTGGGGCTTGGGTTGGGGAGCATTTTGTAGTGTTTTCTCATTACATGGGACATAGTGTTTATCTGTTCCCAGCAGGGCAGGAGGATACTACCCGTGTTTTGAAGGAAATGGAAGCCGATGCCAGAGAGCGTGGAATACCCTTCCGCATCAATGCTCTTATTAAGGAGGATTGCGAGAAGGTGGAAATGGCCTTCCCCGGGCGATTCCAATTTGTGCCGGACAGAGATGGCTCCGACTACGTCTATGAGATAGGGCACCTGGCAGAGCTGAAAGGTAAGGCATACCAGCAGAAACGCAACCATATCAATCGTTTTCTTGAAGCTGCCCCCGATTGGCGTGTTGAAGAGATTTCTGCGGACAATATCCCTTTATGTCGGGAACTGCTGGATAAATGGTATACCCGTCATTTGGAATTGGATCCTAAAATGGACTACCATTTGGAACGGCGTGCTGTTGAACGGGCTCTGCGGGATTATGACAAGCTGGGTTTGGAAGGTTTAATCCTTTTTGTAGGTGATAAGGCTATTGCTCTGACTATGGGATCCCCGCTCTCGGATAATACTTTCGATATTCATTTTGAAAAGGCGCTTGGTGAACTTCAGGGTGATTATGCTATGATCAACCGCACCTTCGCTCGCTATCTTTGGGAGAAGTACCCCAATTTGGAATACCTGAACAGGGAGGACGATATGGGGTTGCCCGGATTGCGGAAGGCGAAACTGTCATACCACCCAGATAAGATGGTGGAGCAGTACCGCTGCTTTATGAAGGAGGATCTTTATGTGCCTTAAGTTCCGCTGCGGAAAGATGGAAGATGTGATGGAGCTTAGGCAAATTTGGAAAGAAGCTTTTGAAGATACGGATGCCTATTTGGACACCTTCTATTCCGTGGCCTTTTCTCCCGAAAGATGCAGGCTGGCAACAGTAAAAGAAGAGATTGCAGCGGTTCTGTACTGGTTTCCTTGTTCCTGTTGTGGGCAGGATTTGGCCTATGTCTATGCAGTAGCTACAAAGAAAGCTTTTCAAGGTAAGGGCTTGGCGACTGCGCTTATGGAGAATCTCAATGTCCATTTAGAGGGCTTTGGTGTTGCCGGTATTATTCTTGTTCCCGGATCGGTAGACTTGGTGCGTTTCTATGAAAAGCGTGGATATACCCCCTGTGCTATGCAGAAAACCATTGGAGGTACTGCCTGCGGAAAAACTGTTTCCTTGCAGAAGGTCAACCCTGAGAAGTATGAAGAGCTGCGCAGAAAGCTGTTGCCCCACGGTGGGGTGGCGCAGGAAGGGGTCAATCTGGAATTTTTGGCTCGGAGTGCGGCGCTGTATGCCGGAGAAAACCTGCTTCTGGCCGCTGTGCGGAAGGAGGACGGAACCATTCTTGGGTTAGAGCTTTTGTGCCAAAATCCGGAGATAAAGATTCCCGGGATCTTAAATGCACTGAACATAGGTAAAGGGAAGTTTCGCATCCCGAGTGCAGACGGAAAGCCTTTTGCGTTATTTCATCCTTTGAAGGGATGGGAGGGTGATGCACCTGCTTATTTCGCTTTTGCTTTTGAGTAACATTGAATATGGAAGATGCGTAGATGTTCATTTCCGATCCGCACGCCTTCTTTAAGCACATATTATGAGTAAAGACCCCGGCCGTTCTCCTCGTTGAAGGAAAATGGTCGGGGTTCTTGCTTTAGGGATCACTTTGTTTTGCGCAAGCTGGGAAAAACCTACTTATTAGAAGATTCCTTAGCATACTCCAGCATAGACAAAATCTTATCAAAGAGTTTTTGCAGCAGTGCGTAGTTGGTACGATAGGTACTCTTTCCGCCTTTGATTTCTTGGATCAGAAGGTGCGAATTCCCCATACTACTAATATCTCTGAAAACAGAACTGGGGTGCAGATCCAGTTTTCTGGCCACCTCCATGGCAGCCATAGGATTATCCATCATGGCAACCAACATAGACATTCTGTCCGGACTGGCTAACTGACGTAAAATCTGACAGTCCGAAGTTTCAATGTTTAGTTTTTCTTCTCTAAGCTCCTGCAGCCCCGGTTCCTGTCCCATGGCAAGGTGGATGCTCAGAACCTGGAAGGAGTGGGAAGGGAAGGCGTAACTGATATGGGGCCAGAAGCACCGCAGATACAGGCGCATCTGGCAGGGGAGTTCGGAATCCACAGCGGAACGCTGGAGAAAAAACTCACGGAAGTTCTTCTCATCGGAGAAGAACCGCCCCCATTGCTGCAGCAGCGGCGCAGCCTTTTGCACCCATGGAAGCAAAAGAACAGGAAGCTTTTCAATCACCGGGCGGAGCAAAGTCATAAGCCTTTGCAAATAATACTCATAATGGGACATTGCTTCCACCAACTGCATCTGGTGCATAGCAGCAATCGGAAGCTTGAAAACATCCTTTGTCAAGTTATGAAAATGCCCTTCCTCATCCGGAACTACTGTCAATCCGTACAGATGTACACCTTTAATTCTAAGTGATCCTCGGTTTTTTTGCCAGTAGTCAACTAGGAATTCTCCCATACTGTCTGCATCAGAGTAGATCTCCTCAGCCCAGGCATAAACCATACTCCGGGCGATACTGAGGCGTCCTCCCTTTGCATCCTCAAAGGGGAAACTGTGAAAGAAAAATTGAATTTCCTCTCCTTCTCGATCCAATCCTTCGCAAGCAACATCACGAATCCTTAGAATCTCCTCTTGAGGAATGCTGTAAGGTCCTGGGACACATAACTGCTCCACAGGAATATCATTCACAAAAGCATGCACCAGCTCTACAGCTTCATGGAGAATACTGGGCTGGTAACAGGTGGTAATTTTTATCACAACCACCCACCTTTCTTTGATTTGGGTATCGATTTAGAAGATACTGCCAGGGGCCCGAAGACCCCCGGCAAAAGGAAAGGTTTAAGTCAGCTATGGATAATTAAAGCAAATAGATTAACCTTCAAAATAACGCTGAAGAATGGTTGCAAACTGGGCACGGGTAGCAGTCCCTCTGGGCGCCAGAACACCGGTTTCCACGCCCTGAATCAGGCCCTTAGCAACAGCCCAATTCATTGCTTCCTCTGCCCAGCCGCTAACTGCGGCAGCATCGGTAAATTCTGCCAGAGCATCTTCTTCTACAGCAGTTTCTCCGGAGAAGCGGAACAGTATGGTTGCCAGCTGCTCTCTGGTAATATTAAGGTCGGGAGCGAAGGTGTCTTCATCTATACCGGTCACGATACCCTGATCAACAGCCCAGATGATTGCGTCGGTGTACCACTTGCCCTCAGCCACATCAGTGAAGGGGTTGGCACCGTCGGTCTCAGGCTCGCCAACCGCACGATACAGGACTGTGACAGCCTGTGCGCGGGTGAGAGTGCCATTGGGAGAGAACTTGGTATCGGAGGTGCCATTCATCAGGCCGTTGTTCAGGACGAAGTCCAGGCCTTCATGGTACCACTTGGTGCAGTCCAGATCCTCAAAGTTCTTGCAGGGACAGTTATCACTATTGGCTTCCAGAACATTGGTTACAGTATTGCCACAGACGGAGCAGACCAGAACCTCATAACCATCGGCGAAGCAGGTGGGGTCCAATCTCTCCTTGGCTTCCCAGGTATGACCATCAGCATCGTAAACCACAGCATAGGTGGTGGGTTCTTCTGCTACAGTATTCTCCTGATTTCTCTGGAGAGCACTAACAGCAACTTCTGTGTCGATGCAGGTAGCATCAAAGGTAAACCTCAGGGTAGCCAGCACAGTCTCGGCATCCACAGCCCAGGGAGCGGCGAAGTCGAAGATCAAAGTGCCGTTTTCGTTGCGAATGGCAGTGTTGCTCAGGCCGGTGGTAACACCCTCGAAGGTCAGCAGGGTCTCGTCATAAGTAACCTGGAAGATACCGTTGGTCAGAGCTTCGGCATCGGTGATTTCCAGTTCAACAACACCTGCGGCAACAGTGAGGTTCTCCTGGTTTTTGGGCTGCTGGACGGGTTCTTCTTCCTCCATGGGTTCCGTGGAGGCGGCGATAATCTGCATACCGTTTACAGTAGCAGGAACAGCAGGCTGAGAAACGGCAGCGGGGCGCTTTTCGGGACCATTACGGGGAACATCCGCCAGAACTGTAATCTTGTTGAAGTCATTGTACATAGCGGCAAGATCGATTGCGCCTTCCAGATCACCGATCTTGGCACATTCCAAAGTTTCTGCATTCATATCAATGAAGTACAGAGAGACCTTATCATAGCTGGAGTCAGAAACGATCAGGCCGTTGATGCCCTTCTCATTGTCACGGTAGGTGGTCATGCTCAATGCGGCGTAATCCTTGAACTGCATACCTACATTGCCCACAGTGCTGTACGACAAACCCAGATAATATCCACTAAAGCTATCGGTAGCATCAAAGGTAATCTTTGCCTTGTACAGGTTTCCGTTGTCAGCTAATACCATGAATTCATATACGGGTACGCTATTACGGGCCTGGGTGAAGTACCAGTCATAGAAGGTAATAGCACCATTGGTGCCGGCTGCATAGGCGAAATCCAAGATTCTGGAAGCAGCGCTGCTGTTGCCAATGGGGTCAGGGTTCTTACAGACGCCAATCTCTGCGGCTGTGGTGTAAACAGGGGTACCAAAGAGGGTGTACTCCTTGTTGGAATAGGTAAAGGTAACAGCAGGCGCATTAGTAGCATCCATAATCAAACTCTTGGCTGCGAAAGGACCATAGAAATAGCGCTGGCTCGTATAGTCGCGGTCAATGTAAGTGGCATAGTGCCAACCACCATTTTCCAGATCACCAACAGAACCATAGACAAAACCATTGGAGTATCCGCCGCCGAAATATTTCACATCCGCAGTATGGACAGTAGTGGTGCTCATATCGGACAGGTCTATATCCATCCAATATACACCATCGGCAGTTTCTACCTGCGCGCTTACCATGGTGTCCAGAGCCATCAAGGGCTTAATCTCAATGGCGCAGACAGACTTTGCGGTCTTGGTTGCGTCCTCGGGATGAGTTACAGTTGCAGCAATTTCCACTTTGCCTTCCTTCAGTGCGGTGACAACACCGTTATCGCTTACGGTTGCGATGGTTTCATCAGAAGAAGTCCAGATAACCTCTGCATCACTGCAGGCTGCGGGGCGAACCTTGGCATACAGAGTGGTGGAGTCACCGATGTACATGGTACCTTCAGTCTTGTTCAGCACAACTTCCAGATCGGCTGCACGCTTGTACTGGGTTAGAGTGCTTACAGGCCATACATCACTGCCGAAGCTGCCCGCCTTGGTAGCAATGGCGGTAACGGGGTCGATCATGTAGATGCTGCTTTCCTGCTTATCGGGGGCTACAACAGCTACCAGATAGCCGGATTCTGCATCATAAACCATGGAGCCATAGGAGACGCCAACAGCAGCACCGGCAGAGGGGAGCTGAATACCGGTCTGACCAATATAGCCAAGGCCAACATTGTAGGTTGTACCTCTATCGGCAGTGAAGTAAACCAGATCGTAAAGGTTACCGCCTTCAGTGAGGACCTTGTACCAAATAGCGGGATTGCCTTCAAATGTGCTGCTTTCCGCATAAGCAATCATTGCCATTGGATCCTTCAGGAAAGGATCATAAAGAACCCAGTAGTCTTCCATAGAACGCTCAGGATGCTCAATCATGAAGTAACGACCGCGGTGGCTGATGGTAGCAACTCCTCCGAAGTAACCTTCCTTGGTGGTGGGACAGGGAGCTGCATCGGACCAGTACCATCCGTCTTCCAGATAGCCGTAGTCAGCAACGACCTTGAAGCTATCCATATCAACACCCAGCATCAGGTTATACTGGTCGTTATAAACCAGGAGCTGATCATCGAAGTAAGCATCGTCGATCATAGCACCGCCGATATACCGGTCGCTTTCAGCCAGCTTGGTGTAACCGGCAGGATCGGTGGTGGTGAAGTCTGCCCACCAGGTGCCGGTGGAATCGGTGATCTGAGCGGTGAGCTGCACATCGGGAAGCTCATTGACAGTGACAACGCACTGTGCAGTGAGCTTGGGTTCTGCCACAGTGGTGACGGTAATGGTAGCAGTGCCAGTCTGCAGAGCGGTAATGGTGCCGTCTACGCCAACACGGACTACACTGTTATCGGAGGAAGCCCAGGTCAACGCCTTGTTACTCAGGTTCCAGGGAGTAACGGATGCCTTCAATGTGACCTCAGCGCCCTTGAGAACCGTCAGTTCATTGTAATTCAGTGTAATTCCGGTAGCTACATCCACAGTAGAAAGCATGCCTGCGGTGTCGCTGATGGTGTACAGAGCAGGTGTGGAGACGTACAGAATACCAGCATAAATGTCATAGTAAGGATCAGTATTCGCATTGACTGCCAGACCGGTTTCCAGGTCTACCGTGTACAGGATCTGGCTTTCCTCTGCCTCAGTCTTGAGATTGCATGCCAGATACAGGGTCTGGTTGGTTTCGTTCCAGGCAAGGGTAGGATTCTGTGCGGTGTTGACGCCCAGAGCGTTTCCTTCACCTACAGGATTTACCTTATAGCTGGTTGCAAGCTGATCCAGAGTAAAGCTGTAAACATAACTCTTGGCTGTACCGCTGCCCCAGTTGGTGATATAGAAGGTGCCATCGGGGGCAATGGCAATGGATCTTGCGTAGCGGTAGATAGGCGCACCGCCAGTGGGCTTCGTACCTTCAACCTTGGGGCCCTTTGCCACTTCACCGGTAGCAGGGTTCATGGTGTACAGGTTGGATGCACTGCCCTGGGTAATGTAGAACAGGCCATCCTGAGGATTGTAAGCCATGTCGAAAATGTTATTTACGACACTGGAATAGTTACACACAAAGCTGAATTCGTCCCACTTGCCGTGGTCGGTGACGTAGAAGTTTCCGTCATCGGCAGCGACGAAGACCTTGCCGTCAACATATTCAGCAGCCTTGATGGTCAGGTCGCAATCAGCCTGCCACCCCATGCCGCCCTGATTGAAGGCGTTGTAGTACCACAGGGTATCGGGGTCTACCTTGTACCAGCCGGAGTTTTCGTCACGGGACGCATCGGCGGTATAGGCGTACAGAGTGCCAACTTCACTGGCCTCATCGCCGCCATAGTTTACTGTATAGAGAGTCTCATTGCCGGCGTAGTCGCCCAGAGCAATGACGCACTTCTCACCGATGTTGCAGCCGGTGAGGTCAATGGTAGTGACGGTAGTCTGACCGGTCTCAGTAGCCTCAGGCAGAACATTTGCATAAACTGTCATGCCATCGGAGCTGAGAACCTGGATGGAAGCAATGTAGTGCTCATCCTTTGCAGTAATGGTCAGGTTGCCATTCATCAGGCTCTTATTTACATCCAGCAGCTCGGGAGCGGTGTTATCAATGGTCATGCTGTAGATCTGATAACAGCCCTTGCCCAGAACACCGGAGTCGATAGTGCCTACGATATCTTCCGTAGTAGGCGCCAGAGTCTTCAGATACATTTCAGGGATGGCAACAAAGGCAAAGTTGACCTTTTCGCCTTCGGATGCACCCATAGAGCCGAAATGGGTTACCAGGAACTTATAAATACGGGTATTCGTCCACTGACCCGAATTGACATAGTAGAAAGCGGGAATGCCCTGCGTTTCTACATTGAACAGGCGGTAAACCTTTCCGTTTTCATCCAATGCGACAGCTGCAATGGCTGCAGAGGGACGGACGGTAGTCAGGGGGATCATGTAGAGCTGATCATCGCTGCGGACAGCCAGACGGTCATAGGGAACCTCATCCTCGATCATGTAGGGATTGGCTTCCTTTGCACGAACAACAGTTGAATCCTTACGGCCGACAAACATAGCACCAACCTCAGGATCCTCAGGCGTGTAATTGAGCTTGCCTGTGCCGTACTGCTTATCCCAATAGTTAGACTTCTCGAAGTAGGAAGCATCATTCCAGTCGCCATAGAAGCCAAGTACAGGGATGGAGTGGGCAAAGCCCATCTCGCCTTCTTCATTGGTAACAGGAAGAGTAAATACATAGCCTTCCAGATATGCGCCGTTGACATAGTTCTCATCCAGCCATGCCTTCACATTCTCGTCCAGTTCAATCCGCACCTCAACATATGCAGTTTCGCCGGGCTTTACCACGAAGGCCTGGGTTTCCATGTTGTTCAGGATCATGTGGGCATCATAGGTAGAGATAACGCCGTCACCGCTTACATCGGCCTTCTGATCCAGGGTTTCCAGATTACCGGCGCAGTACTCCAGAATCATCTGGGCATCGGCCGCATCGGTAACGCCGTCGCCGTTCAGGTCACATTCCAGTGTACCCATAGGACGGTAGAGCTCTTCGTTGACCATGTAAGTAACATTGGCAGCAATAGGAGTGGTCTTGGTATCCAGATAGTCATATTCACCAATGGTGAGGATATCCTGGGTGAAGAAGTCGGCATTGAGGGTGTATGCTTTATCCACATCGCTAAAGTTGTTGACCGTGAACATGAAGTCATACTGGCCGGTGCGCTGGGGGTCGTGGCCCAGCTCGGCTTTTACCTTGCCGTCAGCCCAGAACTCGGTAGCACTGGCACCCATCAGGATGTAAGTACCGGCAGAGATAGCACCGGGTGCATTGGCCATACCGGCGCCCTGTTTTAGGATGGACCAATAGTGACCGCTGGCTTCCTCAATTTCGGGGGTAGCGGTGGACATGAGCAAGCTGTTGATTAGATGGCGGGGACTCTGCCCGGTCTTGGCAACCAGATCATTTTCCCGGATATACTGGGCAATGAGGGCAGTCAAGCCGGTGGCGTGAGGGGCAGCCATGGAGGTACCGGAGTTGGTAACATAGGCCTTGCCGCCATCCACTTCACCATCTACGGAGTAGATGCTGCCACCGGGGGTGGTGACCTCGGGCTTCAGGATCAGGTCACTGGCAACGCCCCAGGAGGAGAAGCTGCTCATAGTGACAAATTCGCTCTCCGTGGAGGTGATACCGGGCTCTGCCTTAATGCTTAGCTTGCCCAGATAGTAAAGGATATTGCCTGCATCGTCGGTCACGGCTTCGGCATTCTGCTTCATAACAGCACCATGAGCCTGTGTAATGGAAACAACAGGAGCGGTGTAGGTGTAGTCTGTCAGGTCCATATTGATGGTGCCGTCCTGATTGTTGTAAATCATGACAGCCACAGCACCTGCGGCAACGGCGTTGTTGGCTTTCTCAGCGAAGGACAGTGTGCCACGGCTGCAAACTGCAACCTTGCCTGCCAGAGTATCGCCCACGGCAGCCCATTCTTCAACAGAACCCAAGCCGTCAATGTACACATATTCATAGTCACCTGCAATGGTAACAATGGGGGCGTTGGAATAGGAACTCTGGTTGTAGGTCACCATAGTGTCCCCAACCTGAATATACTGCACATGCTGGCTGTTGTTGTTGGCAGAAGCAACAGACATGGAGTATCTCCAGGAACCGGGAGAACCAACAGTATCAAAGTTCACGTCCTCGGCGTAGAGGTAGGGAACGCCGGTGCTGGACTTATCTGCCCATGCTCCGGAGTTACCGGCAGCCATAACCACAGCTGTGTCGCAGGCTTCCCAAGCTTCCATGAAGTCTTCATAGCCTACAGAGTGGGACAGGCCGGGGTTGGCAGAGCCCAGAGACAGATTTACGGTGTCACAGTCCAGCATAATGGCATCTTCAATAGCAGCCATATAGTCGGAAGTAAAGGCACCACCGTTCTTGCCAAAGACCTTCATAATCAGAATCTGTGCATCGGGGGCAACACCCTGAACATGGGTTTCAGTCAGAGCATTGGCAAAGGTGCCGTCATCCTTGGGAATAAAGGCATTGGCGGTAGCGATACCGGCAACGTGAGAACCGTGACCACCCTGGGTATCGTTGTCATGGGTCACATCATAGTCAACATCTACGTAGTTATAGGCAAAGGGAACCTTCTGGCTCAGGAATGTCTGCGCGGGATCAATGGAGATGTTGAGCTTGTCCTGAACAGCAGCGATCTCATCCACATCCAGCAGATCCAAACCGGCAACATAGGACTCGGCTTCTTCGCCCTTGAGGCCTGCCTGATGAGCCAGGGAATACAGGAAAGCAGACTCGTCGAAGGACTGATGATCCGTATCCAGGCCGGTATCAATGACAGCGATACGGCTGCCCGCGCCGGTGTAGCCAACAGACCAGGCATAGTCAGCACCGGTCATGGGGGTAGCGGCAATCATGGTGGGGTCGGCTTCTTCCTGCTGCACAACGGCAGGTTCATACTGGGTTTCGGGAATGACAGCCTTAACACCGGGAACATTGGCAATAGCCTCGATCTTGCCATAGGGAACATTGGCAGAGATCAAGTTGGCAGCCAGAGTCAGGTTCCAGACCACATCCAGCTTGTCGGCCAGGGCTATTTCAATCCGGTCAGCAACCTTGGCCTGTTCCTTCATTAGGCCATCCCGATGGATCATAGCCTGGTCGTTGGTGCTGAGATCAATGGTGGAGTAGCCCATTTCCAAAAGGGAGGGCTGCTCTAAGAAAATGGAAACACGAATGATATCCGTGTCAGCGTACAAGGGATCTTGCTGAAGCTGCTCCACATCCACAGGGTCTTCCAGTCTGGACATGGAGACATCATCTTCCGTGGGAGAGAACTCCAAAGACGTGGTACCGGTGTGGGGTTTTGCTGCATTTGCAGGTACAGCGAAGCCCATCAGCATAGCCAGCACCAAAAGTAGTGGTACAATGCGTTTGCTTAACAGTTGTTTCATATTGGTACTTCCTTTCGATTACCGGGTTGCCCCGTTTCTATATCTACATGGTGAAACGCCATGACAGATACTGTGTTTATGCAGAGCCTATCCGCTCTATGTCGATAAAGCGGCAATTCGCTCCTTGATGCTCCTACTATAACACAAAATTCATGTTTTTGCAATATTCGATCCTCACAATTTGTATAGTTATGATACACAAAACAAAACGATAAAATTTGGTTTTCTTGCACTATAACAACAGTTCTTTTTGCAAGTTGAGCCCACCAGAAAGCCGAAGACAGCCGAAATGATAACAAAATCCGGACATCTTGCGGGTAGTTATACAAAATTGCGAAAAACCAGCACTTGGTCCCACAGTGTTGTTGATGACGGCTACGACTGGGCCAGCAAGGATGGCACCACGTATATACAGCCTCACGAAGGTCTTTATGTTTGCCAAATACTCCGGTACGGCGAAGTGATTTCTATTATTACAGATACATTCCTGGGCACTATTTCTATTCGCCCATATCACGATGATTTCTGGTGTATTTCCAGGACACAGTGGGTTACTGCCGGAAACTATCCCATGGAGGAGGGATCTGGTATCTTCCGGAGAGATTGGTTCCGGGTTCGGATGGGGGACGGTTTTTATTTTGACGAAGATGACACCCTTACCTTCTACCGGGTTGACTCCAAAAAAGGTGCAAAGATCGAAGTCAAGGATGAACTGAAGGAGATTACTATATCAACCTATGCCCGGAAACCGGAATTGGGTCACATTTTGGAATTTAACTTGAAGGCAACATATGAAGCTCACGATCAGGGGTTGTGCTGGGATTTTCCCTTGGATCATCGCTATGACAATCCGGAGCTGCAGAAACACGCCATGGAGATTGCAGAGATGTGGCTTTTAGTCACTACACATGGGATCTCTATGACTATTTGGTAGAAAGCGGTATGCAGGAACGTACAATGGCTCCAAAGCACGTTTGGTTCTATGATGACGGGTATGCCCTGGCCTGCTTCCAGGGCCTTACTTTGATCAAAACGGCTTTGAGCGTAACTATGCGGGCGGTGGGCAGCTTTATGCCCTCATATCCACCGAAGATGGGCATATCATCCACTATGGTACAGCCGAATCGGTGCGCCATAATCCACAGATAAACTGCAAAAACCCCGACCATTCTCCTTTGGGAGTGGTCGGGGTTTTGAACATTTTGACTTACTTTTTCACGGTGCCGTCGGCGTTAAACAGAGGCAGTTCTTCCAGATAGATGATATCCTCCCGCTTCAGAGCATCGCCCTCAGCCAGAATTGCCATACGGCCCACAATGTTGCCGCCTGCCATGTTGACCAGAGTTTCCAGAGCCCGCAGGCTTTCGCCGGTGGAAATGACATCGTCAACAACGAGGATGCGCTTGCCTTTCATCAGGTTGGCATCCACCACATCCAGATAAAGCCGCTGTTCTTTGGCGGTGGTGATGGAGTTGACAACACACTCAAATACTTCGGACATATAGAGCTTTGCACCCTTGCGGGCCAGGATGTACTTCTGGTCCCCATTCTGGCGGGCCATTTCATGAATCAGGGGGATGCCCTTGGCCTCGGCAGTGATGAGGTAATCATACTCGGGAGCCTTCTTCAAAAGCTCAGCGGCGCAGGCAACGGTCAGCTCCTGATCGCCGAAAATAACGAAAGCGCCAATATAAAGGTCGTCGGTTACTTTGCACAGGGGCAGCTCACGATCCAGCCCCGCGATTGTCATGGGATAAACCATATTTTACCATCCTCTCATATTCGGACTTGGCCCGAAAAATAAAACATTAACAAAATAATTATAGCAAATTGGGAAAACATGTCAAGAAAAACAGTTTTTGCACAGCCTGTCCCGGAAGGGTAGGGGTGCGTTTATTTCGTACCGAAAATACGGTCGCCGGCATCGCCCAGACCGGGAACGATATAAGCATGATCGTCCAGCTTTTCGTCAACAGAAGCAACGAAAATGTCTACATCGGGATGGGCGGCACGGACAGCGGCAATGCCCTCGGGGGCGGCAATGATGTCCATAAGAGTGATGTGCTTGCAGCCGTACTCTTTCAAGAAGGTAATTGCCGCAACGGCACTGCCGCCGGTAGCCAGCATGGGATCAACGATAAAGACCTGACGATCGGCAATATCCTTGGGCATCTTACAGTAGTATTTTACAGGCTCATGGGTCTCCGGATCACGGAACAAACCAATGTGACCGATCTTTGCAGAAGGAATCAGATCGACCATGGCATCTACCATGCCAAGGCCTGCACGAAGGATGGGAACCAGTGCTAGTTTCTTGCCTGCCAGAACGCGTACCTTTGCTGTGGATACAGGGGTTTCGATCTCAATTTCTTCTGTGGGAAGGTTCCTGGTTGCCTCGTAGCACATCAGCGCAGAAATTTCACCAACCAGCTCACGGAACTCCTTGACGGAGGTGTCCTTGCTGCGAAGGATAGACAGCTTGTGCTGGATGAGGGGATGATTTAATACATTCAGATTACCCATGGTTTATCTTTCCTTTCTGTTTTTAGAGATTTTCTGTAGCCTGTTGCCGTTCCAACCGTTCACGCTCTGCCTGCGATAGCCGCAGGTAGCTGGGCTGCATGGCGGCTGCATCGGGCAAAATGCCCATGGCGATTTGCTCCAGTGCAGCAAGACCAACGCCGGCCGCCCTCTGGTGGCGGCGATGCTCCTGCACCAAATGACACTTTGCATATTCATTACCTATGGTATTATAGCACAAAACAGCGCCATCGCCAACCATAAATATTTCCTCGGAGAGATTTTCGAGATCTTTTTTTAAGTCTTCCAGGCTGATGGCCCTATCTTCGCAAAGACGATGCAGCTCACCGTTTTCTACACGGAACAGAGCATTATAAACCTGGTTTCTTCTGGCATCCATGGCAGCGCAGATGATACCATACTCCTGTCCCAATGATCGAGCCATGGCTTCCAGGGTGGACACACCGTAAAGGGGAAGCATCAGGCCCCAGACAAAACCCTTCGCAGCCGCAACACCGATACGAATTCCGGTAAAACTTCCCGGTCCGGCAGCAACGGCAACGGCATCCAGGTCTCTGGGGGTAAGCTCGCAGCTTTTCAGCAAATTCTCAGCCATGGACAAGATGGTCTGGCTGTGAGTCAGGCCGGTATTCTGGTAGCTTTCTGCCAGCAGGCGGTCATCTTCCAAAAGGGCCACAGAGGCGGCCTTGGCAGATGTTTCAAAGGCTAAGATCCGCATAGGGGAGACCTCCTTCTATGATAATTCTCCGGGTATCGTCCTGCCCGGGGATCTTTTCAATGGTAACGGTGATGGGGTTTTCCATGGCGTCAGATACGTTTTCGCTCCATTCCACCACGCAAACGCCACCCCGCTCCAAATAGTCATCCCAGCCTATGTCAAAAAGATCGTCTGCACTGCGTAAGCGGTACATATCAAAATGGAATAAAGGCAGTCTTCCATCTAAATATTCATTAACAATGGTATAGGTTGGGCTGGTTACCGGGTCAATAATGCCAAGCCCTCTTGCAAGACCCCTGGTAAAGGCTGTTTTGCCCACACCAAGGTCACCTCGAAAGGCTATAACAGTGCCGGCAGTAATGTGTGCGGCGAGCTTTGTGCCCAAATTTTCAGTTTCAGCAGGGGAGTTAGTCATAAATTCCATGGAGTTCCTCGTTTCAAAAGGTGATCTTTAAGATTGAATACGGCTTAGAATTTCGTCTGTGTTTCTCAGTAATCTGCGGACAGAGCCGGGGGTTCGGCAAACTATGACCTTTTCCCGGTGAGCTTTACAAATTTTATTATATCTGGGCCTGTTTTGTTTCCGTCCTTGAAACAGGACCCACCGCAAAAAATCTCTATCCATTTTCTCTTCGCATCCAGGAGCCATCGATGGGCGCGTGTTGCCTCTATACATTTTGTATCGTTTCAGAGCACGAAGCAGGCAGCGGAATCGGGAAAGTTTCAGAATAATAACGACATCAGCAAGCTCTAATCGATCGCGAATCGCCAGACTGTCGTAGTTACCATCAATGATCCAGTTTTCCTGCTTCATATAAGGTTTTAGAATTTGAAGAGCCAGTTCATCGGGGCGTTCCTGCCAGTTCTTTTGAAAATGAACACAGTCCAGATGCAGAACAGGGAGACAGCACTTTCGACCAAGTGCAGCAGCCAGTGTGGATTTACCGGCGCCGCTATAGCCTAAAATAGCAATTCGCATATCATGCTTCCTCTTGCCCAAGAGCAGATACAAGAGCTTTCCTGTCTTTTCTTGCCTTTTTCCGCAGATGGTCGTCTTCCTTGGCATACCCAAGAGAAATCACCAGACGGATGCGCTGCGAGGTATTCAGTAGGGTTTGGAGCTTCTTTTCATCGAACCACCCCAGAATGCAAGACCCCAGACCTTGTGTATGAGCCTCAGCAGTAATATAAGCTGCAAGGATACCAATATCCACAGAGCGGTAGTCCTGATTTTTTAGCTTTGCACCCATGGCCGCTGTACGGTTATAGTCGTCCTCAGTGATCACCAGGAAGACAGGGGCTTCTTTGGTAAATCCGTTCATGCCCATACTGCGCACAAGCTTGCCAACATCCTGCGCACGGCTGCCTGAAGCAACGGTAATGTGGTAGGGCTGTGCGTTGCAGGCAGAAGGGGAGAGTCTGCCAGCTTCCAAACAGGCTTCGATCTTCTCTTGTTCTACTTTTCGGTTTGGGTCATAGCTGCGGCAGCTTTGGCGGTTTTCAGCAATCATTAAAAAATCAGTCATAGATGCCTCCTGAATTTTTGCACTTTGTTCAAGTTTACCCAAAAAAGCGGTATTTGTCAATGATTTCGGAAAACATGAAGGGGAGCATGGGCGTATTTCTGATTCCGGAGGGAAATAAAATAAAGGCCTGAGTTTGAATTTTGTTGCAATTTCGTACATTTATGATATAATGGGTTCAAATTGGAACCATTTTTGGGAGGTAAAACATATGGGTATTGCAGTCATTGGAGCGGTCTTCGTAGACATCAAGGGCTATCCGGAGGATACCTTTATTCCTACCGGCAGAAATGTTGGCCGTGTGGAGCAGATCCACGGCGGCGTTGGCCGTAATGTAGCAGAGGATATTGCCAATGTAGAGCTCCGCCCTACCTTTGTCAGCTTGGTAGACGGAACAGGTGCAGGCAGTGATGTTATCAGAAAGCTCCAGAGTCACAAGGTCAATACTCAATATGTCCGCGTTACCGATGATGGCATGGGTACTTGGCTTGCAGTTTTCGACAATGACGGCGATGTCAGCGCCTCTATTTCCAAAAGACCCAATCTGCGTCCTATCGCAGACACCCTGGACGAGGTGGGCGACGAAATCGTTGCCAGTGCAGACAGTGTCATTATCGAGATCGACATGGATAAGGAAGTTGTTAAGCGGGCCTTTAAGCTGGCACAGAAATACAATAAGCCTATCTATGCCGTAGTTGCCAATATGAGCATTGCAGTAGAGCGCAGAGATTTCCTGCAGAGTGTAGACTGCTTTGTTTGCAATGTACAGGAGGCAGGTATTCTCTTTACTGATGATTTCAGCAGCCTTTCTGTAGAGGAAATGGTGGACGTGATCGGTCAGCGTGTGCAGCTTGCGCAGATCCCCAAGATGATCGTTACCATGGGTGTTATGGGCGCTGTTTATGCTACTAAGGACGGCGAGAGGGGACATTGCCCCGCCCGCAAGGTAAAGGTAAAGGATACCACCGGAGCAGGGGATGCTTTCTGCGCCGGCGCTGCCATTGGCCTAACCTACGGCAAAACTCTGAGAGAATCCTGTGAAATCGGCTCTCTTTTGGCTGCATCTGTCATTACTACATCAGAAAATGTCTGCCCTAGATTCCTGCCTCGTGAATTGGGCCTGGACATTGATGTGAAAGATTAAATGCTTTACATTCAAAACCGGGAGGCTCTGCTTCCCGGTTTCCGATTGGTTGTACCAAAGATAACCCCCGGCATAGCCGGGGGAATAAAAAAGCTTTAGCGGTGAAAAAAGAAATAAAAAAAGAATCCCTCAGTAGAGCAGAAGTGGTTTGCCGACCACACATCTACAATAGAGAGGGATTCACATTGACAATCTAGGGTAGCATCGTCTAAGGAAATGTCCGAATCGAACGATATATTGCCCCTTTAGGGGCGGCAGGGCAGTTAATGCAGACTTCAGAATTTCAGTGCATCTTTAGATGCCTGCCAGTAAAAAGCCCTTTTAGGGCTTAATCAGGCCTCCGCTAAGCCGGAGGTTTTGACTGCCCTTATTTTCTTCTCAATATATTAAAAAATAGCTTGACAAGATCGCTTCCCTTTGCTATAATGCGAGAGCTGTCGAAATAAAAGGATGCTTTCCAGAAGAAGTAAGAAAAAATTTGAATTTTTTTCAAATTCCTCTTGACAAGTACTGATTGTTTTGATATAATGTAATGGCTGTCTGAAATGCTGCTATAGCTCAGCAGGTAGAGCGCATCCTTGGTAAGGATGAGGTCGCCAGTTCGAATCTGGCTAGCAGCTCCAACAAGGTTCAACGCTTTATGCGTTGAACCTTTTCTTTTTCTCAAATTCTCTAATTCTCTAAAATTTTCTCAGGAGGTTCATCATGCTGCAAGAGCTGATTCGCGGTTTCACATGTAACCATTCAGACCATGCACACTCCGGCGAGCTGCTTCATGAACTGCTCCATGAGGTTTCCCATGCTTTCACGGACACCCTCAAGCTGATCCCCTTGCTCTTTCTGGCCTATCTACTGATGGAGTATTTGGAGCATCACGAAAACGGTAAACTCAATAGATTGCTTCGCAATTCCCGCGGGGCAGGGCCTGCTGTTGGCGCGTTACTGGGATTGGTTCCCCAGTGCGGCTTCTCTGGCGCTGCTTCAAGCCTTTTTGCCGGTGGCACCATCACTGTGGGCACACTTCTGGCCATATTCCTTTCCACTTCGGATGAGATGCTCCCCATTCTGATCTCCACACAGATCCAACCCTGGAAAATCCTTTTGATTCTGGGATTAAAATTTATTTGTGGCGTGGTTATTGGCTTTTTGGTGGACTGGGTATTAAGCCTTAGGAAGAATTCAAGACAGCGTGAGATCCATGACTTCTGCCAGCAGGAAAATTGCTCTTGCGAAGGTGGCATTTGGCTTTCTGCCGTTAAACATACCCTAAAGATCTCACTTTTGATTTTTGTGGTTGTTGGCGTTGTTGGAATCGCATTTCATTTTATTCCCAAGGAAGCTTTGGCTTGCATTACCGGCATCCCTTTGTTAGGGGAGGCCATTACTGCTTTGATAGGCTTGATTCCCAACTGTGCATCTTCTGTTATGATAACCAATTTCTATGTACAGGGGGTTATCGGTGTCGGGCCTATGCTTTCAGGGCTGTTAGTCAATGCAGGAGTAGGTATTCTAGTGCTTTTCCGCGTGAACCACAACAGGAAAGAGAATCTTGGCATTGTTTCTGTTCTGTTTGTTAGTGGTGTTATGCTTGGTTCACTGCTGGGAAGTATTCTTAATGGTATCCTGTAGCTTATATATATTACGCAAATCTTTATATTTTCGGCTTGATTTTGCCTGGAAATTTGGAAAAATGAAAGTAATTCTTGCAATATATGGCTGATTCTGATATACTAGAAGAAATGCGAATCTTGAGCCATCTATATAATGGTGGCGCCACAAATAGTACCTGTCACAGTTTTATTGTTTTGGGTAGTTGGGAGGAACATAATGGAATCAGCCGTTTTTGCTTTTATAATCGACGGTAATCCGGTCGTTTGCAAAGCTTTCGGTCACGGACATATTAATAGTACTTTTAAGATAACTACAGACACCGGTGCGGAATATATTCTCCAGCAGATCAATAAATATGTTTTTAAGGATCCAGCAGGACTTATGTCAAATGCCGGTTCTGTAACTGATTATTTAAGAGAGAGAGTAAAGGATCCCCGCTCTGCCCTGCACTTCCTTGCCACAAAGGATGGAAAGTTCTATTATGAGGACGAAAAGGGCCAATTCTGGCGTATGTATGAATTTGTAGGTGGTTTCTGTTTGGATGCTCCGGAATCTGATGATGATTTTTATCAGAGCGCCCTCGCCTTTGGCCGCTTTCAGGAAATGCTTGCTGATTTTCCTGCCGAAACCCTGGTTGAGACTATTCCCGAATTCCACAACACCATATTCCGCTATGGCACCTTCCGCAACAGCATTGCCCTCGATCCCAAGGGCAGGGTAGCCTCTGTGCAGAAAGAGATCGATTTTGTTCTGAAAAGAGCAGAGGTTGCTGGCACACTGCAAAGAATGCGTGAATGCGGCGAGCTTCCTCTCCGTGTTACCCATAACGACACCAAGCTGAACAATGTCCTGTTGGACAAGGACACCAGAAAGTCCCTGTGTGTTCTGGACTTGGATACTGTTATGCCCGGCCTGTCCGTCTACGATTTCGGCGACTCCATCCGTTTTGGCGCAGCAACTGCCGCTGAAGATGAGGTAGACACTGAAAAGATGCATCTTGACCTGCACTTGTTTGAGATCTATACAAAGGGTTATCTGGAGGCTTGTCCCTCTCTGACGCAACGGGAGATTGAGATGCTTCCCATGGGTGCATATACCATGACATTGGAAGTAGGTATGCGTTTCCTAACTGACTATATTGACGGGGATGTATATTTTAGAGCAGCCTATCCTGAGCATAATCTGGTTCGTGCAAGATCCCAGTTGAAGCTTGTTTCCGATATAGAAAACAAATGGACGCAGATGAATGAGATCGTTCAAAAGGTCGCATCGCAGGTGAGATAAGTTCAAAGAGTGCGTTGCGGCTCTGCAGCGCACTTTTTTCATGGGGTTTCATAAATTTCATGGATAATGAAGGAGTAGGAAAATGATAAAAAGTCTGATTGGCGACAAGCGTTTTTATCGAATGGCACTGATGGTTGCTCTGCCTATTATGGTACAAAACGCAATTACCAATTTTGTTGGTATGCTGGATAATATCATGGTTGGACAAGTTGGTACGGCACAAATGAGTGGTGTATCCATTGTAAACCAGTTGATTTTTGTGTTTAATCTGTGCGTTTTTGGTGCAGTATCTGGTGCCGGTATTTTTACAGCGCAGTTTTCCGGCAGAAAAAATCACGAGGGTATTCGCTACACCTTGCGATTTAAGCTCCTTGTTTGCATCATCCTTACTGCCCTGGGTGTTGGTATCTTCCTGTTGTGGGGAGAGCCGCTGATCCGTTTGTATCTGACAGGTGAGGGCGATGCCGCCAATGCGGAGTTATACTTGGCGTACGGCAAGGACTATTTGCTGATTATGCTATTTGGCCTTTTGCCTTTTGCGTTGAATAATGCCTATGCAAGCACACTCCGAGAGACCGGGCAAACCCTTATTCCCATGGTTGGCGGCATTATTGCTGTTTTTGTGAACCTGATTCTGAACTACATCCTAATCCTCGGCAAGCTTGGTGCTCCCGCTATGGGTGTGGAGGGCGCTGCCATTGCAACTGTTGTTTCCCGATATGTGGAATTGGCTTTCGTCGCCGGTTGGACACATTTGAACCATGAAAAAGCCCCTTATAGCAAGGGTATATACCGCTCCTTCCGCATCCCTGTATCCCTTACCAAAAAGATCATTGCAAAGAGTATGCCATTGCTTCTCAATGAGTTCCTGTGGGCGAGCGGCATGGCGGTTTTAAATCAGTGCTATTCTGTTCGCAGTCTGGATGTTGTACCTGCCATCAACATTGCAAATACTATTTGGAATGTCTTCAGCGTTTCCTTCCTGGCTATGGGCAACGCAGTCGGAATCATTATGGGACAAAAACTTGGAGCAAATGAGAGCAGGGAGCACCTGAAAGACACCAACAGAAAGCTGATTGCTTTCTCTATTATGGTTTGTCTGTTCTTTGGTGCTGCTTTGGCCTCCATTTCCGGGGCTTTCCCCAGGATTTATAAGACGACCGATGATATTCGAGGGCTCGCAGGCCACTTTATCCGCATTGGTGCTCTGTTTATGCCTTTCTGCGCCTATGCAAATGCAGCTTATTTCACCCTCCGCTCCGGCGGTAAGACCTTTATTACCTTCCTCTTTGATAGCTGTTTTGTTTGGGTAGTCTGTATTCCCCTGATTGCAGGACTTGTATACGGAACCATGATCCCCATTGTTCCCCTATATTTTATCGGGCAGGCAACAGAGATGGTGAAGTGCTTTGTTGGGGGCTTTATTATCCGGAAGGGTACATGGATGCAAAATGTGGTTCAGTCCGCAGAATAACCCCATAGGAGGTATTAGTATGGGCGAATTTCTACCCATTTCCAAGCAGGATATGAAGAATCGTGGCTGGGAGCAGTGCGATTTTGTATATGTCACTGGCGATGCTTATGTGGATCACCCTTCCTTTGGTCACGCCATTATCAGCCGTGTTTTAGAGGCGGCAGGGTACAAGGTGGGTATTATTTCACAGCCCAATTGGAAGAACCCAAAGTCTATTGATGCCTTGGGCGAGCCTCGTCTTGGTTTTTTGGTATCCGGCGGCAATATGGACTCCATGGTGAATCACTATTCCGTATCCCTTCACAAGCGAAAGACAGATGCCTTTACTCCCGGGGGAGTTATGGGCAGACGGCCTGACCGGGCCACCATTGTCTACTGCAATCTCATTCGGCAGATCTACCGGGATGTGCCCATTATCATTGGCGGCGTAGAAGCCAGTCTTCGCCGTCTGGGGCACTATGACTATTGGTCTGATGCTATGCGCCGCTCCATTTTGCTGGATTCTCAGGCTGACCTGCTTATCTATGGCATGGGCGAAAGAAGCATTGTGGAAGTTGCTGATGCCCTGAACAACGGGCTGACACCTGCTGAGATTACATTCATCGACGGCACTGTATATAAGACTGCAGAACTGGATAACAGCTTGCCAACAATCATTCTTCCTCCGTACAGCAGACTTGTTGCCAAAAAGAAGGCTTATGCGGAGAGCTTCCACCTTCAAACTCGGAATACCGATCCCTTTACAGCAAAGCGGCTGGCTGAGCCCTATGAGGATGATGTGTATGTGGTGCAGAATCCTCCCCAGAAGCCACTGACGCAGGAGGAAATGGATCGTGTCTATGATTTGGATTACTGCAGGACATACCATCCCAGCTATGAAAAGGCTGGTGGTGTGCCTGCCATTGAAGAAGTAAAATTTAGCTTGGTTTCCAACCGTGGCTGTTTCGGTGCCTGCTCTTTTTGTGCCCTGACTTTCCATCAAGGAAGGATCATTCAAACCAGAAGCCATGATTCTATTCTGAAAGAGGCAGAGAAGGTTATAGCCGATCCGAACTTTAAAGGGTATATTCACGATGTTGGTGGCCCCACAGCAGACTTCCGCGCACCGGCCTGCCAAAAGCAGCTTACAAAGGGTGCTTGCCCCGGCAGACAGTGTTTATTTCCCACCCCCTGCAAGAATCTCCGTGCCGATCATTCCGATTACCTGGCGCTTCTTAGGAAGCTTAGAAAGCTTCCCGGGGTCAAGAAGGTCTTTATTCGCAGTGGTATCCGCTTTGACTATGTTTTGGCTGAGGGAAAAGATACTTTTTTCAAGGAATTGGTGCAGTACCATGTTTCCGGCCAGCTCAAGGTAGCTCCGGAACATATTTCCGACAAGGTTTTGGATCGCATGGGAAAGCCACGCAATGAGGTTTACCGTCGGTTCTGCGAAAAATACTTTGCTCTGAACAAGCAGTATGGCATGAATCAGTATCTCGTACCATATCTCATGTCATCCCATCCCGGCTCTACCTTGAAAGAGGCTGTAGAGCTGGCAGAGTTCGCAAGAGATATGGGACACATGCCGGAACAGGTGCAGGATTTCTATCCCACACCATCTACTATTTCTACGGTTATGTATCATACCGGTTTAGATCCTCGTACCATGGAGCCTGTTTATGTTCCCAAAGATCCCCACGAAAAGGCCATGCAGAGAGCCTTGATCCAGTTTAAGAACCCCAAGAACTATCACCTTGTCCATGAGGCACTTATTAAGGCGGGCAGGGAAGACCTGATCGGCTCCAGTCCGAAATGTTTGATTAGAGCACCATGGGCCAGGAATTCTGATCAAAAGAAACGGCCTGTTGTCAATAGCAAACAACAAGGTTCTGCAAAGAAACCTGAAAGTAGGAGCAATGCCAAGACTACTGCAGCAGGCAAGAATAAAGCAACCCCAGTGAGGGGTAAAAAGACTGGAGTCAAGAGATAAGTCCTGTAACCAAAGGCTATGAAATGGACATCACAAATGGGTGGTGTCCATTTTTTTGCGGACAGACTTAAAATATGGTTGTTTTTTTGAGAAATTGTGATACAATATAAAAAAGTTTCAAAACCCCAAGGGTGTAGTGTAAATTAGGAGGACTATTTATGGCTGATAATAAGCAGTATATTACCCAGATTCAGGAGAACGGTGCGGTTCAGATCTCTGAGGAAGTTATTGTTTCCATCGTCACCGTAGCTGCCAGAGAGGTAGAAGGAGTTGCCGGTTTCTATACCCGCCCCGGTAATGATATCGTAGATATGATGAACATTAAGTCCCGCGGTAAAAGCGGCATTCGTGTTACCATTACCGATGAGGATAAGCTTTATGTAACTTGCAACCTGATTGTGAATTTCGGTGCGGCTGTTGTAAATGTGGCAAAGGCTGTGCAGGAAAATATTACCGCTGCAATCGAGTCTATGGCTGGAATTACCGCAGTTGAGGTCAATGTTAACATCTGCGGCATTTCTGTCGAACAGAAATAAGAATATATCAGAAAACCTTACAAGATAAGGAGACCGGATTATGACGAGGTCAAACGCCAGAGAACTGGCAGTACATTTGATTTACAGCAGAACCTTTACCGGGGAAGAACCGGAGTCTGCCATTGAAATTCGCTTGGAGCAGGATTATTATGCCGCATTGTCCCAAGAAAACGATGTGTATGCTGAGCGCCCCAGCAGAAAGCAGCTTTCTTACATCGACAAAGTCGTTGTGGGCACTGCCAATATGGCACAGGAGCTGGACGAACTGATCGGTCGCTATTCCATCGGTTGGGATGTATCCAGAATCTCCCGGCTCACCAGGGCAATTTTGCAGCTTGCTATTTTTGAGTGCAAGGTTGTGGAAGATGTCCCTACCGGTGTTGCCGTCAATGAGGCTGTCACTCTGGCGAAGAAGTATGACGGGCCGGAAGCAGGCACCTTTGTTAACGGTATCCTTCGTGCATTCCTCCGGGATGAAGAAAAAACAGTCCAGTCCGATGTGGAGGAAATCACCCAATGAAGGTACTAGGATTTGACACCAGTAACTATACCACCTCCGTTGCCTGGTATGATGGCGAGCAATGGGACAATCAGTCCAAGCTACTGCCGGTGAAGGAGGGGGAGTTGGGTCTTCGTCAGTCCGATGCACTATTCAATCATGTAATTGGCCTGCCGGAACTTACCGACAGGCTTTTTTTCAATGTAGATCCTTCCGAAATTCGTGCAGTCGGTGTAAGCACTAGACCCAGAGCAGTTGAAGGTTCTTATATGCCTTGCTTTTTGGCTGGAATCGGACACGCAAAAACCATTGCCCAGTTACTTCATGTTCCGCTGATCGAGGTTTCTCATCAGCAGGGTCATTTGGCTGCGGTTTTGCGCTCGGCTCAGTGCATGGAATTGCGCAAAGAGCCTTTTTTGGCATGGCATTTATCCGGTGGGACTACAGAATTATTATTGGTTGAACCCATGGGCAGTAACTTAAACTGCACTATCCTTGGCGGCACAACAGATATTTCCGCAGGCCAGCTTATTGACCGCACCGGTCAGCTATTAAAGCTGCCTTTTCCTGCAGGAAAAACATTGGATGAATTGAGCAAAGCAGCACAAAACAAGGACTATTTCCGTGTGAAGTGTCCTGACACATATTTTTCCTTGTCTGGTGTACAAAATAAGGTGCAGGAGTATCTGAGTAACACCTGCAGCCAAGAAGAGACCGCAGGTTATGCACTTAGGTGTGTCTGCAGGGCCGTAGAAAAAGCAACAAAGAATGCGCTTGACCGATTCCCCGGATTGCCGGTGGTTTTTTCCGGAGGTGTTGCCTCCAATTCCATGCTTCGGAAGATCATGGAGCCGTATGATTGTGTATTCTGTCCACCCCAGTATGCAACAGATAACGCACTTGGCGTAGCTGTTCTGGCGTGGCACATACTGGAGGAGCAAAATGCAGCAGGAGATTTTATCAGTCAGCGCAGTTAACAGCTACATTCAGCATATGATGGACAATGATCTACTGCTTTCTGGGCTTTGTATCCGTGGCGAGATCAGCAATTATAAGGTATACCCATCCGGACACCACTATTTTAGTTTGAAGGATGCCGGCGGGGCGTTAAAATGTGTTATGTTTAAGTCCAGTGCGTTTCGTCTGCGGTTTCGGCCGGAAAACGGGATGCAGGTTCTGGCTATGGGCCGCATATCCGTATACCCCAGAGACGGTGCATATCAGCTTTATTGCACAGGAATTATGCATGATGGAAAGGGCGATCTCCACGTTGCGTTTGAACAGCTAAAAAAGAAACTGGAAGAGCAGGGCTTGTTTGACCGGGAGCATAAGAAGCCAATCCCTAAATATCCCCGGAAGATCGTCATTATTACATCCCCTGCGGGAGCAGCTATTCAGGATATGCTTCGCATTCTGCATAAGAGATACCCCATTGCCGCAGTGTCCATCCTTCCTGTTCGGGTACAGGGTGCGGAAGCCCCAGGGGAGATAGCCTCTGCCATCCGCTATGCCAACGCCCATCACGTAGGCGACCTGATTATTACCGGCAGAGGCGGCGGCAGTATGGAGGATTTGTGGGCTTTCAATGAGGAGATCGTTGCAAGGGCTGTGTATGATTCCGAAATACCCATTATTTCAGCTGTCGGACATGAGCCGGATGTGACCATCTGTGACTATGTAGCGGATCTTCGGGCAGCAACGCCCTCCAATGGCGCTGAACTCGCCGTTCCAGAACGAGAGGAGCTTTTGGCCTTGATGCAGGCATATAACAGATCGATGCTGTCATCTGTCAGCAGGCAATTCCGTGGCGCAGAGAACAAGCTAAAGATCCTGAAGAGTTCCAGAATCCTAAGGAGCCCGGAGGGGCTGTTTGACAACAAGCGGCTGTATTTAGATAATCTCCATAGAAGGCTAACAGCTTCCATGGATAAGCAAACTGCGCAAAAGCGGCAAAAGTTCATTGGCCTGACTGCATCCCTGGATGCTATGAGCCCCCTCAAAGTCATAGCTCGGGGCTATGCTGTAGTGCAGAATCATAAAGGTGATATTCTTCGCTCGGCCAAACAAACCGCTGTAGGTGAACACCTCTCTATCCAACTGGCGGAGGGCTTGATCCGAGCCAACGTTACAGATATCACTGAATTGAAGGAGGAAGAAAAGCATGGCTAAGAAGAAATCAGAGCCTACCTTTGAAGCATCCATGAATCGATTGGAAGAGATTGTGCGCTTAATGGAGCAGGGCGATCTCCCTCTGGAAGAATCCTTAAAGCTGCTGGAAGAGGGGACTGCCCTTGTTCGTCGGTGTGATGAACTTTTAGAGTCTGCACAACAGAAAATTACTATGATTACTGTTGGCGCAGACGGACAGCCGGAGGAATCGGAGGTGGCATTCCATGAATAATTTTGCTGAAGAACTGAAGGTCCGCCAAGCCCTAATTGAAAATTACCTGAAAGAGAATTGCTTTATTTACCCCACAGAGCCTCAGCAGGCACTTTTTGATTCTATGCGCTATAGCTTACTTGCGGGAGGAAAACGACTTCGTCCTGTAATGACGCTGGAGTTTTGCAGGATGTGCGGCGGTACTTACGAAGATGCCATGCCTTTTGCCGCTGCTGTGGAGATGATCCAGACCTATAGTTTGATCCATGACGATCTTCCTTGTATGGACGATGATGACTTCCGCCGGGGAATGCCTACAAATCATAAGGTGTATGGGGAGGCTACTGCTGTTTTGGCTGGCGATGCATTGCTTACCGCCTCTTTTGGCTGGTTGACAAAAGCACCTTTACCTTCAGACACCATTGTAAGGGCAGTATCGATGCTTTCCCGGTGTGCCGGCGAGTTGGGTATGGTAGGCGGACAGATTTTGGATATTACTGCCGAAACACGTGAATGTACCAAACAGGAGATATTAGACATTCAAAGTCGTAAGACCGGTGCTTTGATCCGTGCCGCCTGTATTTTGGGTGTGATTGCCGGTTGCGGATCAGAAAAGCAAATAGAGGCCGCGTCCGACTTTGCGGCTAATCTGGGGCTTGCTTTCCAAATTCGGGATGATATCCTGGATGTGGTCGGCGATCCGACGGAACTTGGTAAGGCAGTTGGCACAGATGAAGCAAAAAACACCTTCTGTCGTCTCTTTGGCTTAAAAAAGTGTGAAGAAATGGTCGCAGAGCATACAAGCCTTGCAGTCAATGCCCTGCATACATTCTCGGACTACGTTTTTATGGAAGAACTGTCAAATTACCTGATTTCCAGAAGTAAATAAGATTTTACAAGGGTTTATGTAGAAGAAATTTTGCATAAACCCTTGTATATTCATAAATTATGTGTTATGATGTATTTGGCGGCGCAGTATCCTAGTCGGAACTGCCAACTCCCAAGAAGGGCCTAAAAATCCTTTGAAGGGCATATCGATGAAGTCCCTTGTGCCTGCTGCTTACGCCCAGTTTGGGGTGGGTGCTGGGGGTTAAGGATCCCGGGCGCACTCCAATGGCATGGAGTATACGACCCGGTTTCCGTGGAGACCTGCTATTGTGCGACGGCTATGGCGAGCCCTGTGGCTCCAAGACCGCGTACGAAACAGATGTGAACCTGCATTGCAGTGCGCAGAATCGCGTGCTGTGTGCAGTGTAGCCTGCCTTGCGTGGGTATGCGGGGAAGGGGAAAAAAGTTCTTTGCTCGTGGCCAAGGGTTAAAGCAACTATCGCCCCGGAAACTATATCTGCAAAAGAGGCTAAGAGTTGGAATGTTCTGCTGTGGAAATCACCTAGGCTGTAGTTCAGGCAGTCAGGGGATTGCAGTACGGACTCAGTGGCAATCGGGTAGCCGACTTGGTAACAACCGGAGGCCGAGATCAAAGGGAAACCGCTCCTTCGGCAACGGGGAGTTCTCGGTGGGGAAAACCAACCCGACCTAAGCCGTAAAGTTTACCCTGACTGCCGCCGCCTTACTATTTTTGCAATTAAAGAGGTGCATCTCGATTGGCTAAAGCTGATCCTCATCCAGGCAAACAAGATAAAAAGCAAAAAAAGTCCAATACCAGTTGGGCAATCGGTGTTTTTCTGGCAACCATTTTGGTTTCTGGTACGATTTCCTTCGCTTCTGATCTTTTGATGGAAGCCTCCGGGATGGTGGTTGCCTGCCTGATTTTATTGCTCATAGTACTTTTAGGTATTATTTTTGATGTGGTCGGTGTTGCCGTAGCTTCTGCGGAAGAACGCCCCTTTCATTCCATGGCAGCTAAGAAAGTCCCCGGAGCTGCGGAAGCTATCCGTCTGCTTCGCAATGCGGATCGGGTTTCTTCTGTTTGTAATGATGTTGTAGGTGATATTTGCGGCGTTGTTTCCGGTGCTGCAGCAGCTACTATTACAGCCAGAGTTTTGATGAACTTCCAAGGACTTCCGGAAGATGTTATTAGTCTTGCGCTGTCTGCGCTTGTTGCAGGTCTTACTGTTGGTGGCAAGGCAATTGGCAAGAGCATGGCGATCCATTCATGCACCTCCATCGTTTTTACTACTGCAAAGGTTATTCACTGGGTTCGCAGTATCTTCTCTTTAGGGAGAAATAAGGGCTGCCAAAAGAAATAAATTATAGGTAGATGGTTATCCTTGGGTATTTTAGATAGAATTCAAGGTCATGATGATCTGATAAAACTGAAACCGAACGAGCAACAGTCCCTTTGTCAGGAACTTCGGGATTTTCTGGTTGAAAAGGTTTCCGAAACCGGTGGTCATCTGGCTTCCAATTTGGGGGCTGTTGAATTGACTCTTGCATTGGAAACTGTGTTTGACACAAGAACAGACAGACTGGTTTTCGATGTGGGTCATCAGTCCTATGTGCATAAGATTCTTACAGACCGCAGAGATCAATTTTCTTCTCTGCGGCGTTTTGGCGGTATTGCAGGCTTCCCGAAGCCCTCTGAAAGCATTACCGATTCTTTCGTTGCAGGCCATGCCTCCAACTCTGTTTCCATTGCCCTTGGTATGGCAAGGGCCAGAACCTTGCAAAAAGAAAATTACAATGTAATCGCCCTGATCGGTGACGGCGCCACCACCGGTGGGCTAGCCTACGAAGGGTTAAATGATGCTGCAGCCAGCGGTGAGCCTATTATTGTGGTGCTTAACGACAACAAGATGTCTATTGCTCAAAATGTAGGCGGTATTGCACAGCACTTATCCCGCATCCGTGCAAAGCCAGGTTATTTTAATAAAAAGCGATCTTATAAGTCCTTTATGCACAAGGTGCCTGGCGGAAAATTTGTCTATCGTGTAACCAGAAAACTCAAGAATATGGTCAAGAATCAGTTCCTTAGACAGACCATATTTGAAAACATGGGCTTCGAATACATTGGGCCTGTGGATGGACATGATTTGCCAAGACTGATTCAGCTTTTGCAGGTAGCAAAAGAGATGGCTTGTCCGGTTCTGCTTCATGTAACCACCCAAAAGGGAAGGGGATATGCACCGGCAGAGAAAGAACCCAGCCGGTTCCATGGCATTGCTCCCTTTGATCCAAAGACCGGGGGGACAAAGAAGTCATCTTCTCCCAACTTTTCCTCAGCTTTCGGAGAAACCATGGTGGAGCTGGGAAAAAGAGAGCCCCGGCTTTGTGCCATTACTGCTGCCATGCCTTCCGGTACAGGGCTGTCTCCTTTCCAGAATGCCTACCCTGAACGCACTTTTGATGTGGGTATTGCAGAGGGACATGCAGTCTCTATGGCCGGCGGACTGGCAAAGGCGGGCATGATCCCCGTGGTAGCCGTATACTCAACATTCCTGCAGAGAGCATACGATATGATTATGCAAGATGTTGCGATGCTCCATCTCCATGTTATTTTTGCTGTTGACCGAGCCGGTCTTGTCGGGGACGATGGCGAAACCCATCATGGTCTATTTGATGTTGGCTTCCTACGCCAGATGCCTGGTTTGACCGTCCTTTGTCCCAGCAGCCGGAAAGAGCTAAAAGAAATGCTTACCTGGGCTGTTGAAAAGTGCGAGGGGCCTGTTGCCATCCGCTATCCCAGGGGCGGCGACGGAAAACACCTTACATCCGGCAGAGAAACTGTACATTGTATCGGTAAGGATATTACCATCGTTACCTATGGCACACTAACCAATAAGGTTCTGGAGGCAGCAGCACTTCTCAGGGAGAGAGGCATCGAAGCAGAGGTTCTTCGCCTGCGTTCGATTAAGCCTCTGGACATGGAAACAATTACTAATTCTGTCCGCAAGACTGGCAGGCTGCTGGTTGTTGAAGAAGCTATGGGTGTTGGCAGCGTAAGCAATGAACTCATTGAAAAGTTAAGCCAAAGAGGCATTCCTGTGGTGTTTGGGGCACAAAATGTAGGCGATCATTTTGTCACGCACGGTACTGTGGATGAGCTGTATAATTTATTAAATCTGGATACACAGGCAATTGTACGAAGAGCAGAGGAGGTCTTTCGCCGTGAAAAGTAAAAAGCGGTTGGATGTACTCCTTGTGGAGCAGGGGTACGCAGAATCCAGAGCAAAAGCACAGGCCTTAATTATGAGTGGCCTTGTGTTTGTAAATGGACAAAAGGCCGATAAAGCAGGTATGTCCTTCGAAGATAATGCTCCTATTGAAGTCAGAGGCAGTGTTTGCCCCTATGTCAGCAGAGGCGGCTTAAAGTTGGAGAAAGCTTTGCGGGACTTTGGTGTTGACCCTACCGGTTATGTTTGCAGCGATTCCGGTGCTTCCACTGGAGGGTTTACTGATTGTTTGCTGCAGCATGGCGCCAAAAAAGTGTTTGCCATTGATGTTGGCTATGGTCAACTCGCATGGGCCATCCGCTCTGATCCCAGAGTTGTAACCATGGAGCGGACAAACATCCGTTATGTAACACCGAATGACTTGGGAGAACCTCTGGATCTGTCTGTTGTGGATGTTTCCTTTATTTCGCTTAAAATTGTCCTTCCTGCTATTAAGAATCTTTTGAAATCTACGGGCCAGGTTCTGTGCCTGATTAAGCCTCAGTTTGAGGCCGGAAAAGAAAAGGTGGGCAAGAAGGGGGTCGTACGGGATAAGGCTGTGCATAAAGAGGTTTTGGATGCCTTTGTTTCCCTAGCTCACGAACTTAGGTTTAACATCCTTGGGCTTACCTATTCTCCTGTAAAAGGTCCGGAGGGAAATATTGAGTTTCTGGGTCACTTGACTCTTGCTGATGTTCAGGGGATTGAGCCTGATACCGCAGATATTGTAAAGCAAGCCCATCAAAAACTGGGAGAGAATACACTATGAAAATTGTACTCACACCAAACCCATATCGGGATAAAAATTTCCGTTTCGTCCTCTCTGCCCAGAAGTATCTGGAAGAAGGGGGTATCGAAACGAAGATTTGCCTGCCCTTTGATGTAGATAAGACCTTTGATCTGCCGAAAAACATCGTTTTTTCTGATTTGGAAGCAGAGCTTCCCACTGCGGATATGATGGTCTGCTTCGGCGGTGACGGCACGATCCTTCATTCATCCAAAGCTGCCACTAAGGCAAACATTCCCATTTTAGGGGTAAATATAGGTACAATGGGCTTTATTGCTGAACTGGAAAGTACAGAACTATCTATGCTGCGCCAGATTGCCGCAGGAGAGTACAGCATCGAGGCAAGGCGGATGCTGGATGTGGTCGTGGTTAGAGAGGGTCAAGTGATCCAAACCGAGGCTTGTCTTAACGATGTGGTCATTACCAAGGGTGCGATTGCCCGTGTTGTTCGGCTTTGCGTGCAGTGCGATGGTGTGCAAGCTATGGAATTTGGCGGTGACGGAGTGATCATTGCAACGCCCACAGGATCAACCGCCTACAGCCTGTCCGCAGGCGGCCCCATTGTGGAACCGGATGCAGGCGTCATGCTAATTACTCCCATCTGTGCCCATAATATCCAAAGTCGTTGTATTGTGGCCTCTGACCGGAGAAAGATCACGGTTCGATTGGACCGCAGTAGCAAACGCAACGCCTACATGTCTGTAGACGGTGGCAGAGCCCTTCGCCTTAATAACGGCGATGAAGTTCATATTACCAGATCTAAGTTTGATACTAAGTTGGTACGGCTTCGCAACCGCAGCTTTTTTGATGTAGTAGGCTCAAAATTCAAAAATCCCTAATATGAGGTGGAAAGTATGAAAGCGCAAAGACAAGCAAAGATCATGGAAATCATTTCTACCTGCGATATCGAGAATCAAGATCAGCTTCTGAAAGCCTTGCATGAACATGGCTTCACCAGCACCCAGGCCACCATTTCAAGAGATATTAAAGAACTGTGCATTACCAAGGAGATGACCTCCTTTGGTACATACCGTTATGCCGCCACCGCAAGGACCCGTGACAGTGCGTTCTCCACCAAGTTGAATACCATCTTCCGGGAGTGTATTACCAGCTATGATTACGCACAGAATATGATCGTCATTAAAACTCTGCCCGGTCTTGCTTCAGCTGCCGCTTCCGCCATTGATGCTATGAATATGTCCGTGGTCGTTGGCACGCTTGCCGGTGATGATACTGTTTTTTTGGTCATGCGTGATGTGAATTCCGCTGCTACTTTTTGTGGAGAAATTCGCAACCTGCTCAACTGATGGGAGGCACTATGAAAAAGATCCTGGTTGCCCTGGGTATTTTTACCCTTGGCAGTGTCCTGCAGTTAATTTTGGGTACTGTGTATCTGTTTCAAGATGTGGCGCCCCTAACCCAACTTTGTGTTTTGTCATCTTTTCTGGTTATGAGCGCTTTGGGCCTTTCCTTTTTGGAGCAATTCGAAAAGTCACCCAAAGTTACTGAGGGTTTAACAGATAACTTCCGGATGCTGTTGTTCCACTGTGGTAGGTTTGCAACAGCACTGATCACTCTGTGTACTGCCAATGTTCTGGCAGTTACGATTTCTTATCTCTACACTATTCCTTTCTGGGTGCAGGCAAGCCTGATGCTGGGTATGGTTTTGGTTCTGATTGCAGCTGTTGTTGTGGTTTTTTTGATTTTGAGAGCCGGAAGACCCAAGAAGCCTGTAGAAAAGGAATCTGTCCAAGTTGCGGAGCAGCCTGAATCCACAATTATTGAGAATAATACAGAAGCTTAAAGGGGCGATATTATGCTGTCACACCTGCATATTGAAAATATTGCCGTTATCGAGCAAGCCGACATTTCCTTTGATCGGGGATTTAATGTTCTGACCGGCGAAACCGGCGCAGGTAAATCCATCGTTATTGATGCTATTTCCGCCATTTTGGGTGAACGGGCATACAGGGATATGATCCGAACCGGCACCAGTAAAGCAACAGTCCGGGCTGTGTTCAGCGAAGTCCCCAATTTGCCCTGGTTTGAAGAAAACGGTGTGGATTATGAGGACGAAATCCTGATCCAAAGAGACATTTATCTGGATGGTAAAAATACTTGCCGAGTCAATGGACAGATCGTTTCCGTTGCTGTTCTAAAAAAATTGGGCTTGCAGTTGATAAATATCCACGGACAGCGGGACTCTCAGCAGCTTTTTGATGAAAACTATCATCTTTTATATTTGGATGCCTTTTCAGGCAATGAAGCACTCCAGCAATCTTACATAGAAAAATACCAGGCAGTTTCGCAGCTTCGGGCAGCAATTCAGCGCCTTACCATGGACGAAGGTGAAAAGCTGCGGAAAATGGAATCCCTGAAATTCCAGATCGAGGAAATTTCCCGTGCCAATCTAAAGGATGGGGAAGACGATAAACTGGAAGCCCGTCGTAAGCTGCTGCAAAATGCGGAAAAGCTGTCCGATGGCATCGACGATGCCTTCTACAGCCTCTACGGAGGGGACAGCAGTGACGGAGCCGCCAGTCTACTGACACAGGCAGAACGAGCTTTGGCTCGTATTTCCCGGTTTGACCCTTCCTTGGAAGCACTTCATGAAAAGATTGCCGACCTGATGTATCAGGTGCAGGATGCGGCAGAAGAACTGCGGGATAAGCGGGATGATTTTGCCTACTCCGGGGATGAACTGGAGGAAATCGAAGGAAGACTGGACTTAATCCATCGTTTGCGGAGAAAATACGGCGCAACCTGTGCAGACATTCTTGCTTACCTCGCCAAGGCACAGAAGGAATTGGATGAAATTCAGTTTGCTGATGATGAGATTATTCGATTGCAGGGCAAGCTGAAAAAAGCGGAAGCGGAAGCGTGGGATGCTGCTATTGCGCTCCGGAAGTCCAGAAACGCGGGGGGGCAATTGCTCGCAACCCGAATTCTGGAGGAACTCCGGCAACTGGATATGCCTAAGGTACAATTTATTTGTGATTTTACAGAAACAGAGCTGACTCCTAACGGCGCCGATGCTGTGGCATTCTATATGTCTGCCAATGTGGGTGAAGCACTAAAGCCTATGAACAAGGTAGCCTCCGGCGGTGAACTGGCCCGAATCATGCTGGCTCTGAAAAATGTGCTTGCCCAGCAGGATCAAGTTGCAACCCTAATTTTTGACGAGGTAGACACCGGTGTATCCGGCAGAGCTGCCCAGAGAGTTGCAGAAAAACTCCGTGCTGTGGCGGGAAATAAGCAAGTTCTGTGTGTGACCCACTTGCCACAGATCGCCGCTCTGGCTCATACCCATATGCTCATTGCCAAGGGCGAGCGGGACGGTAGAACATATACAACTGTGACACCACTGGATAAAGAGGGGAGGAAGTTGGAGCTTGCCCGCATTATTGGTGGAGCAAATATTACGGAAACCACACTGAAAAGTGCGGAAGAAATGCTCCAAGCTTGACAAGATTCTTTTCATTGCGTATAATTCATAGAAGGGCGCTGTCCATTCATCGGACAGCGCTCAATTTTATCAAAAGGAGCGATTATTTATGAGAAAGACTGTAATGCGTGTGCGGAGGGTTCACGCCGAATAATACCCTCCAATCATTACAATGGAGGAATTTATGATTACCTTACAACCAATCAATGAAACAAATTTTATGGAAGCCGCTGCCCTGAGCGTGTCCCATGCACAGAGAAGCTTTGTGGCTTCCGCACCCATGATCCTGGCAAGGGCTTATGCTTATCGGGATCAGAGAGCAATTTGCTGGGGAATCTACGACAAAAAGGAACTTGTTGGGCTTGCTATGCTCCATGACATGGAGGAGGAACCTGCCTGCTACCATTTGTGTGAATTTATGATTGATGCCGCATTTCAGAATCACGGCTTCGGTCAAAAGGCTCTGGAAATGGTATTAAACCATTGCCGCAGGGAAAAGAAATTTGACACTGTGGAAGTGTGTGTTAAGAAAGAGAATTCCGCTGCGGTGCATGTGTATGAAAAAGCCGGATTCCGGGACACCTGTTATGTGGATCCAGATGTACCTGACAGTCTGTGTATGGTTTGCAAGCTGTCTGGCATCCAGATCAAACCTACCGGGACGGAGGATCTAGTAAATGTTCAGCATTTGTGGGCAACTCCTGAGGTGATGCACTTTGTTGGCTTCCCTAAGGGACTCCACGAAACCCTGGAGTCCTTGGAGCAGAATTGGCTTCCTTGGGTACAGAATCCCCCTGCCCGGCAGCATTTCAGTATCTACGCAGATGG
>JAZQXK010000096.1:0-4225 GCA_045632785.1 Faecousia sp. | reverse complement strand
ACCGCCCAGCGGGGCGCTGCCACCATTGCCACCACCGTTACCCTCAAAAATTACGACCTGGAGCCCCTGACCGAGGTCACTGCCCCTGAAGGGGAGGACTGGGTAGAGGTAGAGGAGCTCATTGCCCCTCTGGCTTTGAAGTACGGCTATATGGCGCTGAACAATTTCGCCCCCAGAACAGTAGAGTTCCGCAGTGAAGTCGCCATTGGTGCCGCCGGCGTTGTCATTACCGAAGATGCCAACCTGAACACCTACGGCAGCAGTGCAGATTACATGGCCCGGTGTGAATCCGACTATCAGTATATTTATATAAACAAAAATGAAACTGAGAGCGTGGAATATGAAGAGCTGTACCGGGATGGCACCTTGTCCTATGGCTATGACGGAGAGTTGGAATCCGCAGGCTCCGTGGGTCCCATGATCATCAGCGGCGTTTACAATGCCACCATTGTGGACTATGCCCTGTCCCTTGCGGATCTGGAAACCCTGACCATGGAATATGCCGCAGGCTGCGTGGTTCTGGAATTTACCGGCAACGAGGAAGCCGGCATTGCTCTGGAAAAATACCTCTCCGAAAGCTATCTGGGCGACCCGGACACCATTGACGATCTGGCAGATGCCTACGAAACAGAAACCCTGGAAGGCTATCTGGCCGTGGATATGGACTCCTTGCTTCCCACCAGCTTTGGCATCACCTACAAGGGCAGCCACCTCTTCGGCAAGGAGTTTTCCCACATTGCCCTGGTGTATAATGCCGCCATCCGCCTGCCCAGCCGGGATGCCTATGAAAACATCACCGAAGAGACCCTTCCTGTAGAGGAACCGGAGGAGAAGGCTACCCCCGTTCTGTACAAGGTCACCGACGATCAGGGCGCAAGCCTTTGGCTCTTCGGCACCATCCATGTGGGTGACGAGCGCACCTCCTTCCTGCCCAAGGAGCTGTACGATGCCTTTGATACTTCCGATGCTCTGGCTGTGGAGTTTGATGACGAAGCCTTCAGCGAGGAGATCGAAAATGACCCCAAGCTGGCAGAAAAGATCGCCGAAGCCTACTATTATACCGACGGAACCACCGCCAAAGATCATCTGGACGAGGAAGTTTACGAGGATGCGGTTCTGTCCATGAAGGCCGCCGGCGGCTACAATAGCTATACCGAGATGCTGCGTCCCTCCCTGTGGGCCAACGATGTGGAAAACTTCTTCCTCCGTCAGGACTACAGTCTGGACAGCAACAATGGCATGGACAAGCGCCTCATGGAGCGCGCCAGAGAGCAGGAGAAGAAGATTCTGGATGTGGAATCCGGTCTGGAGCAAATTCAGATGCTGGGCGGTTATTCCGATGATCTGCAGGAGTTCCTGCTGATGAGTGCCATTTACTCCAGCCGGAAGCACTCCAACGAATCCACCCGGGAGCTGTTTGAGATGTGGTGCCGTGGCGACGAGACCGAGCTGATCGAATACCTCAACGATGAGGATGACGAAGAAGCCTACGAAGAGCTGACCGAGGAAGAAAAGGCCGACATGACCGAGGAAGAGATCAAGCTGTACGAGAAGTGCAGAACCCTCTATGCCAAGGTCAAGGACGAATACGAAAATGCCATGCTCTCTGACCGGAATTTCAAAATGCTTGATGTAGCAAAGGACTATCTGGCCAGCGGTGATACTGTATTCTATGCCGTCGGTCTTGCACACCTTCTGGGCAAAGACGGTCTGGTTGACCTCCTGCGTGCCGAGGGTTACACGGTGGAGCTGGTTACTTACGCCGGTTAAGGCTTGATCATTGGCATGATCCTATAAAGATCAGCGGCTTTTCTGTCCGGAAGGATGGAAAAGCCGCTTTTTTTGAGATTTTTTGGAACCCCCCCTTGCTTCTTGATAAATCCCATGTTATTATTACCGTATCCCAGTGTGGGCAGTCTACTCCACGCAATTGCGTTAGGCTGTCTGCATAATAAAAAAGGAGGATAACCCATTTCCGCTTCGACTCGCGGTGCGGCAGTGTGGAGACCTGTCGTAATGTGGTGCCGTTTTTTATGACGGCCACGAGGCCCATAGCGCGGATGCGTATGGTGCCGGAGTCGCGTACTTATGGCAAAAGTAATCCTGAAAGACATCATGAAGACCTACCCCCTCAGCGGCGACGACGCCAAGAAGAAAAAGAAGAAGAAGGCTGAAGACGAAAAGCCCGGTGAGGAAAAGGTCAATCTGCAGATTACTGACAAAGGCGTAGTTGCCGTTCAGCAGTTCAATCTGGAGATTGAGGACAAGGAATTCATCGTTCTGGTCGGCCCCTCCGGCTGCGGCAAGTCCACCACTCTGCGTATGGTTGCCGGCCTGGAAGCCATTTCCGAGGGCGAGCTGTGGATCGGCGACCGTCTGGTCAATGACGTGGCTCCCAAGGACCGTGACATTGCCATGGTTTTCCAGAACTATGCTCTGTACCCCCACATGACTGTTTATGAGAACATGGCCTTTGCCCTCCGCCTGCGCAAGGTTCCCAAGGCTGAGATCGACCAGAAGGTCCGTCAGGCCGCTGAGATCCTGGACATCACCCAGTATCTGGGCCGTAAGCCCAAGGCTCTGTCCGGCGGTCAGCGTCAGCGTGTTGCCATCGGCCGCGCTATCGTTCGTGACCCCGCTGTCTTCCTTATGGACGAGCCCCTCAGTAACCTGGATGCCAAGCTGCGTAACCAGATGCGTGCTGAGATCATCAAGCTCCGTGAGCGCATCGACACCACCTTTATCTATGTTACCCACGACCAGACTGAGGCTATGACTCTGGGTGACCGTATCGTCATTATGAGAGACGGCTTCATCCAGCAGGTCGGCACTCCCCAGCAGGTCTTCAACCATCCTTACAACCTCTTCGTTGCCGGCTTCATCGGCTCTCCCCAGATGAACTTCTTTGATGCCGAGCTGCTGGTTAAGGAAGGCAAATACTTCGTCGCTGTTGGCGGCGCCGAGATCGAGCTGTCCGAGGAGAAGCAGGCTGCCCTGAAGAAGAACAATGTTGCCGCACAGGAGATCACTCTGGGCGTTCGTCCCGAGCATATCGCCCTGACCGACAACGGCATCCCCGTCAAGGTCGATGTCACCGAAATGATGGGCTCCGCTGTGCATCTGCACGCCCTCATGGAAAGCGGCAAGACCGTTGTTATGGTCGTTCAGACCATGGACATGAATGGCCGCATGATCGGCTCTTTCAAGACGGGCGCCGACATCCGGTTCACCTTCAACGGCAATGTTGCTCACGTCTTCTCCAAGGAGACCGGCATCAACCTGGAAGCCTAATTCATATTCCACTTCATGCGAAGCTCTCCCTCTGGGAGGGCTTCGTTTTTTGCGCTGCTTGGGTGCGGTTTTTGAAATCTCAGAAGCCGGGATAACTATGTAAAAACGAAAAATCCCCTTGACGGAACTCCCTTCCTCCCCTATAATGTTTACGCAAGGCTCCCTATTTAATATAAAGGAGAAACCACCTATGAAGAAAAAGAACACCTCCCTGTTGCCACCAAACACCAAAAAGGCTGTTGGCGTAGAAGTATTTGTTTTTCTGGCTATTTTCTTCGCATTTTTCGTTCTGGTCGGTCGGGTTATGGGCGTTACCAATATGCTCAACACTATGATGAACACCGCCTATCAGCTCCTTTTGGAAACCGTTTTTTACATTATGGCTATTGCTGTTCTGGCTGGTGCCATATCTGCCCTGTTCTCCGAATTTGGTGTCATTGCACTTTTGAATAAGCTCCTTTCTCCCATTGTGCGCTTTGTTTACGGTCTGCCCGGTGCCAGTGCCGTGGGTATTTTCACTACTTATCTGTCTGACAATCCCGCCATTTTGACTCTGGCAGGAGATTCCAACTTCCGTCGTTATTTTAAGAAGTATCAGCTTCCCGCCCTGACCAATATTGGCACCTCCTTCGGCATGGGTCTGATTATCTCCACCTTTATGCTGGGTATGGGCACCAAATTCCTCCCCGCTGTGCTGGTTGGCAATCTGGGCGCCATTGTGGGCAGTATCGTCAGCACCCGGCTGATGCTCCTGTTCTCCGCCAAGGAATACGGCAAGGAAGAAATGTGCGAGGTTCCCGAAGGGGAAGAGGAAATGGACATCGTCCGTCACCGCAAGGTTCGCCCCGGTGGCATTGGCTCCCGCCTGATGGATGCCATGCTGGAAGGCGGCAAGACCGGCGTAGAAATGGGTATGAGCATCATTCCCGGTGTT
>JAZQXK010000095.1:0-21843 GCA_045632785.1 Faecousia sp. | reverse complement strand
GTAGGGGATGTCTCTATATTCCTTTAAACCCTCAGGGGAAACCTCTTTCACCTCTCCACTGTTGAAGGCATTTTTCATTTTAAGCTTTGTAGCCGATATGATAATGTTTTCAAAAAATCCCATACACTCTCTCCCAAAGGTAATTTGTAATATTATATCACAAAAAAATACATTTGTAAAGAAAAAATGGCGGTATTTTACTACCTGTTTAGTGTTGCACCAAATTTGCACCAAAATCACACCACATTAAACGCCCATTCAGCTCGACAAATTGGGATTTGTCTAACAAACGGAGAAAGTCTTTTCTCCTTTATAATTTGAATTTTTCTTGAATCATCTTGGCAACTACATTGGGCGGAAGCTTTGAATTGTCAATTTTAATATAGTTGTCAAACGGAATTTCTCCATCAAAACTTTCAAGTCGATATTTGGTGTCAGCGTTGATGAGTCTTTGGTTCGACACTTCAATATTCCTTTTCGATGCCTTGTTCTGTAAACGGTTTTCAGTAACATTTCTTTCTAATCTAATTTCACGGGGAGCAACAAGTTCCACATAGTAAAACTCTGTATTATATGGTTCAAAAATGCTTTTCACATATTCGATATAATCCCAATCTGCTTGCTGATCGAAAGCCCACATATATGTAAAAATCATTCCGTAGCAATCTGACTTCGCAAATTCCTCAAAAACCACCTGACGAAGTCTGTTAATTGCTTTTCTATTATGTTGACCAAATATTTCTAATACGGGTTCGATTGTCATATGATTGTGAAACAACCGCAATCCCGTGAGCTTCATAAGTTCCTGGCCAACAGTCATTTTACCGACAGCGGCATTACCTATCATAAATAATAATTTCATTATTATCACCCTTTTTCTGCAATAAAGATGTGTGCAACAAATTCAAGTTTGTCTAACTGATTATACCATAATTTGTTGTTGTTTTCAATGATATATCGCCGGTGCGAAATAAATCAACGGCTTGCCGTTGTATATCATCAAAACGAAGTTTTGCATATCATCCGCAACTTGTTGCGGTATATCATCAAGCCGCAAGGAAATGCACGCTGACGCGTGGTGAGATACAAGGTCGGCTTGCCGACCTTGATGATATGCACCGCACTTCGTGCGGCGATGATATGCCAAGCCTGCGGCTTGGATAAAAAAAGAAGTAACTTTTGTTTGGCAAAAGTTACTTCTTTTTTGGCGACCCGGAACGGACTCGAACCGTCGACCTCCAGCGTGACAGGCTGGCGTGCTAACCGACTGCACCACCGGGCCGTATTCGCCGCCGGTATTCCAGCGACGATATGCATTATACAGAAAAAATGGCGACTTGTCAAGAAATTTTTTGATTTTTTTCGGGAATTTCCCGATACTTCGTGGGAAACTCAGAGCCGACCCTTTGACCTCACAGGCCGAAGCGGGCTTTTACATAGGCAGCAATCACTTGGGCGGAGGCTTCGATACCAATGGTGCTGCTAAGTACCAGGTCGTAATTGCGCACATCGCCCCAGGGGTATTCGGAATAGGTATTGTAGAAGGCGGCTCTTGCCTTGTCCTTCTTCTGCAGAGCCCGCACCGGATTGTCCATGGGCTCGTGGTACTGGTCTCTGGCTCTGGCGATCCGTTCTTCCAGAGGGGCGTGGATAAATACCCGCACGGTGGGCACATTGTCCTGCAGCACACAGTCCGCTGCCCGGCCCACGATGACACAGGGGCTTTCCTCTGCCAGTTCCCGGATCACGGCAAATTGGGCATTGCGTGCCTGCTCGTACACAGAAGGAACGGTTGCGGCAGCATAGACACTGAACAGGAAGCTGGAAGTCTGCTTTTCCTCCACTTCCTTTACAAAGTCAACGGCAAAGCCGGTCTTCTGGGCGGTCAGGGAGATCAGTTCCTTATCATAATAGGCGATACCCAGTAGCTTAGCCAGAGCTTCGCCCACCAGCCGTCCGCCGGAGCCGTGCTGTCTTGCAATGGTAATGGCAAATGTTTTCATAATATTTACCTCCTAAGTTATGGGGTAGGTTAACGGATAAAGTTTGTGAAGACCTTGTTTTCGTATTTCGGGTGGTCCTTGCCTATGCCATGAGAAAGCAGATGGTCTATGTTTCTGGCAAGGGTACGCATGGTCTGTAAGCCCTCGGCATCCTGCGCGGCTTCTTTCGGCGTGTTGCCGTGGATCTGATTCCAATACTGACTGGTGGCTATCACCAGATTGTTCATACTGAAGAACATATTGAGCTGCTGGAAGGCACTGCTTGCCCCGCCCCGGCGGCAGGACACCACACCGGCAGCGATCTTGCCCTTTAATCTTCCCCCGGAGGCGAAAAACAGCCGGTCTAAGAAACTGATGATCTGGCCGCTGGCGCAGCCATAGTACACAGGAGAGCCAACTACCATGGCATCAAATTCTTCTGCATGGGCGAGAATTTCGTTGACGGCATCGTTATAGATGCACTTGCCGCTTTTGCATCCCCCGCAGGCGATACAGCTTGGAACAGGCTTGTTGCCCACCCAAACATACCAAGGCTCGCGCCCCAGTCCGGTCAGTTCTTGTCCTACTTCCTTTAAGGCCAGGGCGGTGCAGCCGTTTTCGTGAGGGCTGCCGTTTATTAATAGAACCTTCATGTTGCGACCTCCTTGTTTCCTTTATTGTAGCAAAATTGGGGCGGTGAAGCAAGAAATTTTTGCGTATTTTTGCCATGCTTTTGGGGTGGGAAATGGGTGGATTTACAGGGAGCGCAGGGGTTTCGGGTTGCAATATGACAAGGGAGGCTGTATAATAAAAGGTAATTGAGTTGTTTTAATCAAGCTTTTGGAAGGGGGCAATGGCGGTGGTCTATGTATTACAGGGGATCTCTACCATAACAGAAGAAGTGCTGGCGCAGGTCACGCCCCTGCTTTCTGCCCAGCGGCGGGAGAAGATTGCCCGCTACCGCTTCCACAAAGACCGGGTACAAAGTGCCTTTGCTTATCTTTTGCTGCGCTATGCCTTAAAGCGGGAGGCCGGCTTTGAGGGGCTGCCCATGCTGGAGGAAACAGAAGGGAAGCCCACCTTGAAAGTGCCCAAGGGCCTTCATTTTAATCTGTCCCATTGCGTCCGGGCTGTGGCCTGCGGTCTGAGTGATACCCCTGTGGGGGTGGATGTGCAGGAGTGGAGCCCCCGGCATCTGTCTGTCAGAAATAAGGTATGCACCCCGGAAGAACTGCTGCTTTTGGAAGGGTCTAACCGGCCGGAGGCAGATTTTATCAAGCTGTGGACAAGGAAGGAAAGCTACGGAAAATATACCGGACAGGGCATCCGCTATGCCATGCAGGAGACAGATCTGAGAGATGAGGCTTTGCAGGACTTGGTTCTGGAAACGGCTGTTTTTCCGGATTTTGCCCTTTCTTACTGCGCAGAGCGGAAATTGGAGCTTGTGACGGTTACTGTACAGGAGCTTTTGGAAGGGGACTGGGGCGCATGAAGCTTTTTTGTATCCCCCATTCCGGGGCTTCTGCGCAGGGCTATTTCCAATGGGAAAAACGCATAGACCCCGGCATCACCCTGTGCCCTCTGGAATTGCCGGGGCGGGGAAAGCGGTTCAAAGAACCCTTTTTTGAAAGTGTGCAGCAGGCTGCCGTAGACTTAGCCGGGCAGATTCGAGAACTGACTGCCCCCGGAGACACCTATGCCCTTTTTGGACACAGCATGGGCGCTCTTTTGGCCTTTGAAACCTATTACCATTTAGAGGTAGACCGCCGCCCTGCGCACATCTTCTTCTGCGGCAGAAAAGCCCCCCAGGACAGGGAAGGGCCTACGGCGTTTTACAGGCTCCCGGATGAGGCGTTTTTGGAAATCGTGTACCGCTTTGGGGGCAATACAAGACAGCTTTTAGAGCATGATAGGATGCGGTGCATTTTTTTGCCCATTCTCCGGGCAGATTTCAGGTTGGTGGAAACCTATGCCTGGAAGCCCAGGGAGGAAAAACTTGCCTGCCCCTTTACAGTCATTCTGGGGCGGCGGGATGAAAGCACCGCAGGCGCAGACAGGAATCTCTGGCTGGAACACGGAAAAGGCCGTGTGCTTACGGTGGAAGGAGACCATTTCTTCCTTTTTGAGCAGCCGGAGGAATTGCTGAACATTTTACATACTACCCTCCTTGGGGAGCGGGAAGATGAAAAATCAGGAGGAAACAGGCAATGATGATCGAAATTAAAAATCTGGTCAAGCGATATAAGGATAATTGTGCGGTTAACGGCGTAGACCTGAGCATTGCGGAAGGAGAAGTTTTCGGCTTTCTTGGCCCCAACGGAGCGGGCAAGTCTACCACCCTCAATGCCCTCATCGGACTGATCTCCTGCGACGAAGGCAGCATTAGGATCTTCGGTAAGGAGTTTACCGGCAGAGAGCGGGAAATTCGCCGGGAGATCGGCTATGTGCCCCAGGATCTGGCTTTTTTCGAAGAACTAAGTGCCCTGGATAATGTGACCTATTGGGGCAAGCTCTATGGTCTGCGGGGTCAGGAACTGAAGACGGCGGTCAAGGAAGCACTGGAACGGGTCGGCCTTTGGGAGCGGAGAAAGGATCAGGCGAAGAAGTATTCCGGCGGTATGAAGCGGCGGCTGAACATCGCCTGTGCCATTGTCCACCGGCCCAAGCTTCTTTTGATGGACGAGCCGACAGTAGGCGTGGATCCCCAGTCCAGAAACAGTATTCTGGATTCCATCCGGGCGCTGAACAAGGAAGGAACTACGGTGATCTACACCTCTCACTACATGGAGGAGATCGAAGCCATTTGCACCAAGGTTGCCATTATGGACTTTGGCAAGATCATTGCCATGGGTACAGTGGAAGAATTGATCGCCTCTGCCAGCACCACCTCCCGTATGGTTCTCCACTTCCAAAGAGTGGACGAGAAGCTTTTGACTCTCATGGAGCGGCATCCGGAGGTTTTGTCCTGCCAGCCCAGGGGGAATACTTTGGATGTGACATTGCAGCAGGGTCGGTGGACCTTCTCAGCCCTGGTCACGGAACTGAGTCAGGCGGGCTTTGAGATCGTCGGTGCGGAGATCGAGAAGCCCTCTCTGGAGTCCGTCTTCCTCCAGCTTACAGGCAAAAAGCTGCGGGATTGATGGGGAAAGAGGGAAACGACATATGCTGACGCAATTTAACTATACGCTCAAGCGGCTGTTGAAGGATTACCGCTCCTCTTTGGTGAAGCTGGGCGCTTTTGTGCTGCTGATCCTGGTTCTGGGGTCTGCCTTCAGCGATAACTTTGATGTCGCCTCCGTTGAGGTGGTAGAGGTTGCCTACTTTGTAGAGGATGAAGGCAGCAGCGGTGAAAACTTCATGGAGCTGATGAAAAATGAGCCGGATATTGAAGATCTGGTGCATTTTACAGAGGTTTCCTCCCGGGAAGAAGGGGAAAACCTCCTGGATCAGGACGAGGCTGCGGCCTTTCTTTACTTCCCACCGGAATTTTCGGAGCAGGTCATGGATTTGGACACCGTTAACCCAATCTTCGTCTATGCCAAAAAGCAGGAGAGCTTTGATGCTGTCGTGGTGCAGAATGTGGTTGATACCTTCACCTATGCCTCCAACTGTGCTTATGCTCACTTTAAGGCCACCGGAAGTCTGGAAGGCTTCAATTTCCGGATGACCGAGGGTACGGAAGCGGTGGAGTATACCGCCTCCGGGAATAAGCCCACAGCCATGGGCTATTATGCTGTGAGTATGCTTTTAATGATGATTCTCTTTGGGGCAGACTATGGCTGCTCTGCCATGGCGGAGGACTACTTTAGCGCCACCGGCGACCGCCTGCGGGTCTCTCCCCTTGGCGCGCTTCCTCAGTTTACCGGGAAAATGCTGGCCCTGGTTCTGGTCACGTTCCTGGAAGCCTTGTTTATCATCGGCTTTACGGCTCTGGCCTACGGGGTCGACTGGGGTACAGGGAAAACCCTTCTGACCCTCATTGCCATTATTTTGCTCTATTCCTTTTTCGCAACAGCCCTGGGCGCCATGCTTTGTCTGGTCACCGGGGGCAAGGGGGAAGGTCTGGTTATGGTGGCGGTTATCGGTTTTACCTTCCTGGCAGGGGGCTTTGTGGCCATGCCGATGCCGGGGGTGGAGAATCTCTCTCCCAGCTTCTATGCCAGAACTGCAATCTTTAATCTTCTGTATAACGGAAGCAAAGATCTGGTCTGGCAGAGTCTGGGTATTCTGTGCGGACTTAGTGTTATTTGCACCGCAGTCAGTACTTGGATGATCAGGAGGAGAAGGGTATGACAGTATTTTTCAATAACCTTCGGCGCATCTTTATCCGGCCTGTGAATCTTATTTGTATGCTGGTTGCTCCTATTGTACTGAGTGTTTTGATGGTTTCCATGATGAACAGCGCCTCCGGTTATGTGCTGGGCATTTTGGACGAGGACGATACGGAGCTGACCCGGTATTTGCAGGAGGCCTTCGGGCAGAAGTGCGAAGTTGTGACAGTGGAGGCAGAAAGCATCCGGGATCAGGTAATCAATAATGGCATCTCCTGCGCCATCCGGTTTGAAAAAGGCTTCACCAATGCCCTTTTGGAGGGCAGGGAAGTCTATGCCAAGAGCTACAGCCTCGGGGACACCAACGGCGCAGACCCGGCAGTTTTATATATGAACACCCTGATCTCGGCGGCGAAAAATCTTGGCTCTGTGGCAGATGGGGATGTGGAGAAACTGCTGGAAGCCCTGGACGAAGTGGTAGATGCCAACTATCAGGCAGTCTACGCAACCTATTCCAAAGACGGCAGAGTCCATGTGGAAAACACAGTGACCGCCCTGGGCTACATGGCGGTTGCCATGATGTTTCTTATGACCTTTGCCACCATGCTTCTTCTGGAGGATAAGAAGAGCGGTGTCTTTGACCGGATCGCCACCACACAGTTCCCCCGATGGGCCTATTACGTGCAGCACCTTTTGAGCTACTTTCTGGTGTCTGTGATCCAGATCGCCGTGGAGCTTCTGGTGCTTCCACATCTGGCAGAAGTCTCCTTCGGTCTGAACTGGAAGGAAACTGCCCAGGTTGGTCTGGTGTGCTGCGCTTTTGCTTCCGTATGTATCGCCATTGGCATTACAGTCAGTCGCTTCGCCAAAACCAATCTCATGGCAGGCGCAGTGGTGAGCATTGTAAATCTGCCCATACTTATGGTGGGTGGCTGCTTCTGGCCCAAAGAGATTATGCCGGAATTTATGCAAAAGCTGAGCAACTTCATGCCCACTGCGTGGTACATAAACGGCGCAGAGAAGGTTTTGGACGGCAAGGGTCTGGAAGCTGCCTTGCCGGAGATCCTCTATCTGGTTGGTCTCAGTGCGGTGCTGCTGGTTGTGGATTTCTCCATCAAGCCTACCAAAACAAAATAAGAAAATGCCATTGGGCATATCCCGAAAAATCGGGTGTACCCAATGGCATTCTTTTTCTTAAAACAGGCTCTGCGACTCCTCCGGCTCCCCGGAAGCGGTTTCCAGGATCAGCTTCAATGCCGCATTGACCGCTGCATTGCGGATCCATTCCCGACTTCCGGTAAAATGACACTCCCGGCAAACTGCCCGACCATCCCAGTCGCAGGCAATAAACACAGTCCCAACCGGGTTGCCGAAGTCGTCCCCTCCGGGACCTGCCAAGCCTGTGGTAGAAATGCCTACCTCTGCGCCAAGAGCTTCTCTTGCGCCCTTTGCCATTTCTAAGGCAACCGGGGCAGAAACCGCACCGAACCGCTCCAAATTTCGCTCCGAAACATGAAGGAGACTCCTTTTGATCTCATTGGTGTAGCTGACGATGCCGCCTTTGTAGACCTCCGAGCTGCCGGGAACAGCGGTTAGGGCTTGCCCCACACCGCCACCGGTCAAACTCTCCGCCGTGGCAAGGTGCAGCCCCCTTTGACGAAGGACTTGCAGCACCTCTGCAGGTCTTTTATTAGAAATTGGACTCTGGGGCGATTTCCTGTTCCTTTTCTTCATAGCACACAGTTACCTTTTCTGTATTTTCCAATGCTCCTGCAATCAGGGCTTCTACATCCAGAACGGACTCCACTTTCTCCACTTCCTTCAGGTGGGGCTTGGTTTTGGGATGCTTGGGGGTAAAAACCGTGCAGCAATCCTCATAAGGCAGAATGGAGGTTTCCAATGTGCCGATGCGCCGGGCAATGCGGACGATTTCTTCCTTGTCCATGCCAATGAGGGGAGTGAAAATAGGAAGGGTCACTACTGCGGCAGTAACGCCCATGGCTTCCATGGTTTGAGAGGCTACCTGACCTAGGTTTTCGCCAGTGACCAAGCACTTGCAGCCGTGCTTCTCTGCGATGCGCTGGGAAATGCGCATCATAAACCGCCGCATGATCAGGGTGAAGTATTCCTCGGGGCAGTTGTCCCGGATGGCTTCCTGAATGGCAGTAAAGCCAACGATGTTCACAGTCATGCGGCCGCAGAACCGGGTTACCAGTCGAGCCAGCTCCAAAACCTTCTCCTTGGCTTGCTCGGAGGTGTAGGGATAGGAGAAGAAGTGGACGCACTCCAGCTCTACGCCCCGCTTGGCGATCATATAGGCCGCAACAGGAGAATCAATGCCGCCGGAGAGAAGCACAGCAGCTCTGCCGCCTACGCCTGTAGGCAGACCGCCTGCGCCGGGCTCGGCGGGGCCGTGAACATAGGCTGCCAGATCCCGCACCTCCACATAGACTGTGTATTCCGGATGATGCACATCCACAGTCAAATGGGGATGGGCTTCGGCCAGCCTGCCGCCGATCTCCTGAGAAATGCCAATGGAGGTCAGAGGGAAACTCTTGTCGGAACGCTTGGACTCAACCTTAAAGGACTTGGCGCAGTCCAGTTCCTGGCCCAAATAGGTTTCCGCAGCCTGGAAGATGGAGTCCAGATCCTTCTGGCAGGGGCGACAGCGGCACAGGGATACTACGCCGAAAATATAGTGGCAGGCTTCCCATGCCCCATCTACATCGCAAGTTTCGTTCATGGGCTCTACATACACCGTAGACTGAATGATATATACATCAAATTCGCCGTAGGCCTTCATCCGTCTGCGCACATTCTGCCGCAGTTTGCTTTCAAACTGCTTTTTGTTCTGACCTTTCAGGACGATCTCACCCAGCTTTAACAGGAAAATTTCTTTCATATCCATAGAAAAACACCGCCGTTTTCAAATTTCTTTTGTTACAAAATGGGGAAGCTCCTTTTTTGCAAGGAAAATATGCCCCCATTCATCCATTTTTTATCATACCACAAACCGGTCATTTTTCCTAGTCTTTTTTCACAAACCGGAAAAAACACCGACAAAAAAGGAAAAAGTTGGCAATTGCACTCTAAAGGGGACGAAATTGTAACTTTTTTGAAATAACTGTTGCAATATATGTTGAATTTTAGTATAATAAAAGGGTATATGGGATACTGTCCCCTTTGGGACGGGACACCGGATCAAAGGAAGGTATGAAAATGCGGTTTATTTCCTGGAATGTAAACGGCCTTAGAGCCTGTATAGGCAAGGGCTTTTTGGATATTTTTACCCAGCTGGACAGTGATTTCTTCTGCCTGCAGGAGACCAAGCTGCAGCCGGATCAGATCGCTCTGGAGCTGCCCGGATATCATCAATTCTGGTGCTCCGCAGAGAAGAAGGGCTATTCCGGCACTGCCATTTTTGCAAGGCATGAGCCCCTGTCCGTAACCTACGGAGTAGGCGTGCCGGAGCTGGATACCGAGGGGCGCATGATTACCCTGGAATATCCCACCTTCTATCTGGTCACCTGCTATACCCCAAACGCTCAGGACGGACTAAAGCGCATTGACCACCGCCTGGCATGGGACAAGGCTTTCCGGGAAAAACTCACGGCCCTTTCCCAAAACAAGCCTGTGGTGGTTTGCGGCGATCTGAATGTGGCCCATCAGGAGATCGACTTGAAAAATCCCGGCCCCAACCGGGGAAATGCCGGCTTCTCCGACGAAGAGCGGCAAAGCTTTGAGGCACTTCTGGACGCCGGCTTTACAGACACTTTCCGCTATCTCTACCCCGATGTTACCGGGGCGTATAGCTGGTGGAGCTACCGGTTTAATGCCCGGAAGAACAACGCCGGATGGCGTATCGACTATTTCCTGGTATCTCGCTGCCTTGCGCCCCAAATCAAAGAGGCGACCATCCATCCGGAGATCTTTGGATCTGATCACTGCCCTGTAGGGCTGGAGCTGAATTTGGAGGTTAACTTATGAAGCTGACAAAAACCATGAGAGCTATATCCCTGCTGTGCGTATTTGCTCTGCTGGTATCTCTGTGCCCCGGGGTATTCGCCTATGGCACAGCCAGCAATTGGGCAAAGGCAGAGCTGGATCATATGCAGGAGCTGGGACTCATTCCCGAAGCCCTGGAAAGTAAGGAAGATCTGCGGGTAGAGATCACCCGACTGGAAATGTGTCAGATCAGCCTTCTGGCTTTTGAAACTTATACGGAAAGTCCTGTGACAGCGGAAAACCTCAAGCCCTTCACGGATACAGACAGTGAAGTGGTGGCAAAGGCTTTTGCCGCCGGTCTCATCAGCGGCTATCCCAATGGAACGTTTGACCCGGAAGGAACCTTGACCCGGCAGGAATTCTTCGCCTTCGTCCACAAGTTCCTTCTGGCTGCAGGATGGCAGCCGCAGCAGGAGGATTATGCCGACCTGTCTGTTTTCACCGATCACAGTGCCGTCAACAACTGGGCCAAGGAATCTGCCCGGCTGATGGTGGGCATAGGCGTTGTGCGGGGCAGCGGCGAGATGCTTCGCCCCGGGGATACCACCAATTGCGAGCAGGCCCTTGTGATGTTCCTGCGTGGCTATCTGGTTCTTGCAAATGAGGATACGGAGCAGCCTACGGAAGAGCCGACGGAAGAACCCACCGAGGAGCCTACGGAGGAACCCACAGAAGAACCCACCGAGGAGCCTACGGAGGAACCCACAGAAGAACCCACCGAGGAGCCTACGGAGGAACCCACCGAGGAACCTACGGAGGAACCCACAGAAGAACCCACCGAGCCGCCCACGGAGCCGGAACCCACCGACCCCAACGAATATCCCTGGAAGTACCCCAACATGGCTTCCTGGGCAGTAGAGGAGCTTGCGCCCATGGAGGAAGAAGGGCTGATTCCCTCTATTCTGGTGGGGCGGGATATGACCTCACCCATTACCCGGCGGGAGGTCTGCCACATTGCGGTTACTGCCTTTATGTCTATCTATCCGGATATTCCCATGGAGGATATGGAGAACCCATTTACAGATACAGACGATGAAGTCATTGTTGCTGCATACTATTTAGGCATTGTCAATGGCTACCCCAATGGGGAATTTAAGCCCGATGCTCATATTACCAGAGAGCAGCTTTTCACCATCCTTGGCAATTTCCTCATGGCAGCAGGTTATTTCCGCACCGATGATCCCTCTGCAGATCTCAGTGTTTTCACAGATGCCTCCCAGGTAAAAAGCTACGCCCTGCCTGCCACCCGCTTGCTTTACAGCATGGGCATCGTCAAGGGCTCCGGGGGAAGATTAGCCCCTCAGGATAACACCCAGTGCCAGCAGGGGCTTGCCCTGTTCTATCGTACATACAATGCTTTCCTCTCCTGGCTGCAGGGTGCGGTTGAGCGGCCGGAGGCAGATGCACTGGTTGTCTTTGCCATGCAGTTCGTAGGCTATCCCTATGTATGGGCAGGGGAAAGCCCGGAAGTGGGCTTCGACTGCTCCGGCCTTGTATACTATGTTTTCCGGGAGTTCGGCTATAATGTGCCCAGAACCGCAACGAAGCAGTTTAACTACGAAGGCGGTATACCTGTAGAGTTGGGAGAGCTGCTTCCCGGTGATCTGGTATTCTTCTCTGATACCCAGTCTACCTCCCACATTACCCACGTGGGCATCTACATCGGAAACGATCAGTATCTCCATGCAGCCAACTCCAAGCGAGGCGTGGTCATCGATTCTATTTACGGCGCTTACTTCACCAGCACCTATGTAGGCGCAAGGAGAATCATTCCCTAATTTATATTGTATAGGAGGCATACTGTGACAGATCGTGTCAATCCTCTGGTATCTGTTATCATGCCCGCATACGGTGCAGAAGCCTACATCGAGGAAGCCATCGCTTCTGTCCAGGCTCAGACCTATGGAAATTGGGAGCTTTTGGTTCCGGAGGACTGCTCCCCGGATCGTTGCGCCCGATCGTAGAGGATATGGCCCGGGAAGACAGCCGCATCCGGCTTCTCCGCAACGAAAAGAACATGGGTGTGGCCAGAACCCGAAACCGGGGCCTGGATCTGTGCCGGGGCGATTATGTGGCCTTCCTGGATAGCGATGATCTCTGACGGCCTCAGAAACTGCAAAAGCAGCTTGCTCTGGCGAAAAAGGAACAGGCCGACATCATCTACTGCTCCTATGCCATTATTGACGAACATGGCAATCAAAAAATGTGCCGACTATATCGTTCCCGCCAAAACAGATCTTAAAAAGATGCTGGTGAAGAACGTCATTAGCTGCTCTGCGGTGATGCTGGAAAAGGAAACAGCTAAGACTTACCGATTCCCCACAGATTATTACCATGAAGACTTTGCTCTGTGGTTAGATATGCTGCGGGCAGGGAAAAGGGCTGCAGGCCAGCAGGAAGTGTTGGGAGACTACCGGGTGCATTCCGGTAGCCGCGCTTCCAACAAAGCAGGCAGTGCCAAGCGGCGGTGGAAGATCTACCGCTCCTTTATGGGAATGCCCTTCGTTACAAGTAGTTGGTATCTGATGCGTTATGCCCTGGCGGGCCTGTTGAAATACCTTCCCAAATCCGGAAAATAAATAAAAAAGATCCGCACTGCGCAAATCAGAAGGCAGTGCGGATCTTTCGTTTAGGAATGGATCTGTTTCTGCGCCCAGGAAAACAGGGCTTCACTCATAGGCTGAAAATCTACCGTCCCGCCCTCTTTTAGAAAGCGGAAGGTGCGGATGACCTGCTGCTCCTGTGAGTCGAGCCGATCTTCCAGGACTTTGAGGCCGGAAGTATAAGTGCCATGCTTTTGGAAATCTACAGCCTGCACCACAAAGGAAGCGGACTTATAAAGCGCCTTCAAAATGTCCCCGCTTTTCTCGTGGAGCATATTGTGGACGCAGCCGTGATAGATGTTGCAAGCCCCGATTTTGATGGCACGGGAAATGGCTTCCTGACTCAGAAGGGGAAGAAGGTCATCTAAGCTGCCCCGAAGGGGCTTCGTGTCGTGGTAAAACTGAAAAAGGTCGGAAGGCTCCCAGCTTAAAAGCTCCACCCTACCGGAGAGAAAGCCGCAGATTAAGGCTCTGTGGGGCAGGCTATCCAGCATAGCGCTGTAGCTCTGAATGTCTGCCGGAGTCAGTTGATCTAAAATGACTACCACATCCAAGTCGCTACCTTCGGTGGCTTCCCCCCGGGCGTAGCTGCCCTGCAGGCCCACAAACCAGATACGCGAGCCGAAAACAGTGTCCAGTTTTTGCAAGAATGTGTCCATCCAGGGGGCGAGGTCAATCATGGGGGTTATCTCCTTCCTTGCAAAATACAGGAAATTAAGCAATACTGCCCAAATAGAAGATGCCAAAAGTCAGCAGAAAGCTTTCTGCCAGTCCCAGACAGGAGAGCAAAATGCCCAACCATGCCCGTGGAGCTTTGTGCTTTATGATGCCGTGAAGAATGCCAAGAAAACCGATGGCAGGGCTAATAAATAAAGGAAGACAGGAAACAACCAACATCCCAAAAGGAATGTTGTTGTAATGGAGGAGTCCCATGCCGATTCCGAAACTCCAAATCCAGAACCAAAGCACAGTAAAGCAAAGCATGGGAATAGGCGATGCAACTGCCAGAATGCCGGTTATATGAGGCTTGTTTTTCATGGTTCAATCCCCCTTTTTTATGGCGCCTGTGTTCCTAAGGGACTTGATAACAATAAAAATATCCCCCAACAGGACGCACTTAATCATACAAGGGTGCAAGGATAACGATTAGTCCCTGTCTTAGCAATGGGCACCCTATTTATCTTGGGAAAACTGTTCCGATGTCGTGCAGATATCCCAATTTAGAGAAGACTGCTGTATCAAAGTGCGTCCATAGTAGCTTGTGAATTGCATAGGATCCATATCCGTTAGCAAAATGTAGCGAACAATATGCACTTCATCGCACGTTGCAATCAGAACTACTTCGCCCTCTGCGCCTGTTTGATAATCGGACAGATATAAGGCAAAATCATCTAAGTTGCAACAAAAGCTTTCGCTGGTTGCAATTTTTGCCTTCTCATCAGAGTAGTTTTGTTGATCTAACGAGACATCCACTGCAAAAACATCGCACATCTTGCCATAAAAGAGATTGTCCCGCAAATGATTATCTACGTGGTAAAAATCAACTACAGTACCATGCTTCAAGCTATCCATCGTATTCAACACTTCATGAAAACGATCCCCTGACTCAAATTCTAAATATGTCTGATTCTTGTAGTGATCCATTCCCTCATGTATGCTTGTGGTTGTAAGGAGGAATCTGGACACAATGGGCTCTAAAATGGTAATATACGCAACGAGGCACAGTATAATGGCTATAACTGTACCGGCAACAAGGGCAAGCTTCTTCTTACTTAATCCATTCTGTGAAAAAATTACAAACTTTTTTAACACCTTCAATCACCTCCGAAATTGTAGAACGAACTGGCATCGCCTTGTAACGGTGTCTTTTTTATTATAGCTGAATATTTGACTAAAGTCAACGCTCCTGACAAATATTTCTTTTTCTTAGTTGTAGGGTTACAATTGATGTGAGACTAAAAGGACATTGAAAAAAGCCACCTTTGTCGGTAGACAAAAGTGACTGTTTTCGTGGTGCCGGTGGTGGGACTCGGTTTCATTTTCTTCCCATGGGGAAGAAAATAGAGGTATCCATGGGGTCAAGCCCCCATGGAGCAACAGTCCACCGGACTGTTGCATTTAACTGTTCGAGTCCCACTTTCTTGGCCAAATAAAAAAGAGAGGCTTTTAGCCTCCCTTTTTTCATTTGGTGCCGGTGGTGGGACTCGAACCCACACGGTATCGCTACCAACGGATTTTGAGTCCGCCTCGTCTACCATTCCAACACACCGGCATATTTCTGGGCTTTTTGCTGGGTTATTATAATACATACAGCACAAAATATCAAGCCCTTTTCAGAACTTTTTTCCATCCCCGGCCAAAAGGCAGCAGAAAGGGGAGCCCTCGCAAAAGAAGGACTCCCCATAGATTACATTTCCTGATTCTTTTTCTTCAACCTGCGGCATAGGCTGCAGCTTGTTACCAGCAGCAGCGCCCACCCGAAAATAGGCCAGAACATCACGGTGCAGCAGGACACCGGGGCAGACACCACAGCCAGGGCATAGGTCAGCCCCGTAAGAAATGCGGGGTGGGCAGAACTAAGCATGGCGAAAAACAGGATAACCAGCAGTGCGGTGCTTCCCCCCAACACTCCGGCGCTCCACAGCCGCAGCCGCTTCATAGCCTTGCCGTCCCTGGCTTTCCATGCCAAACACAGTGAAAGTCCTGCCAGGAGGAAAAACAGGGCGGTGGCGGTGTTTTCCCAGAAGGGGGTCAGAAGCCGAAGACCACGGACCTGCAAAATGCCGTCTGCGGCGCACAGACCGAAAACCGCACCCAGGCAGAAGCGAAGACCGATCCTAAGATTACTCATAATCAGATCCACTCCGTGTCCTCGGTGTCACCCTCTACAGGATCGCCGAGGGGCCCTTCTTCAGCATGTTCGCTGTAGTCCTCATATTCTTCGTATTCCCCGTAGTCTTCAAAGTCTTCGCCATCATAGTCCCCAAAGTCTTCCTCCTGGTATTGGGCGGCTTCTTCGGGATATTCTCCCTCTTCGGGGGCTTCTTCGGCTTCATCCTCGTAATACTCCGGAAGCTGCCCATATTCCTCGTCCTGGGGCAGTCCTTCCCGGGAGGCTTTTTCCTCCTTTTTCCGCTCCTTCTTGGTGCGCACTCTGCCGAAGCGGTCAAAGCGGATGAGAAGAGCCACATTCATCCCAAGGATTACCAGAAGAAGGCCTGCCAACTGCAAGCCTACCATGTTCAAGTAGACAGGCAGGGAATCCTCTATGGGGAGGGTACTTTGCTTTCTGGAGATAAGCAGCACGGCGATCACCCAGCCCAAGCCCAGGAGGAACCACAGTCTTCCTGCCCAGCACTGGGCAAACTTCCAGGAGGCGTCCCCGGCTCTGGCTCTGCGGGAGCGGAAACCTAAGATCCAGTTGGGCCCTCCCGGAGGGAAACGCCAGCAGATCAGACCCAGGATCACCATGGCCAGAGGAGCGGCAAGAGCCAAAAGGGTCATAATTTTAAGTGTCATGGAGAATCACTCCTTATTTTTCCTTCAGGAACTTTTGCAGCTCATCCATAAAGCTGTGGACATCTTTGAACTGGCGGTAAACAGAGGCAAAGCGGACATAGGAAACCTCATCCAGTCCCCGGAGTTTTTCCATAACCAGCTCACCGATGGTCTCAGACTTGATTTCTCTTTCCAGAGAGTTCTGAATGGTCTGCTCGATCTCTGTAGTGGCCTGCTCTACCTGAGCCAGAGATACAGGGCGCTTTTCACAGGCTCTTACCATGCCGTTGAGAATTTTGGCACGGTTGAATGCCTGACGGCTGCCGTCCTTCTTCACAACGATAATGGGCAGACTTTCCACAGTTTCATAGGTGGTGAACCGGCGCTGGCAGACCAGACATTCCCGGCGGCGGCGAATGCTGAGGCCGTCTTCAGAGTGGCGGGAGTCTACGACCTTGCTGTCCTGATCTCCGCAATAAGGGCATTTCATAGGGCTTGCTCCTTCCGATGGCTATTTTCGGGCATACCACCCGATTATTTTGGTTTATTATAACAGAGGAAAGGGCGACTGTCCAGCATTTTATGTAAAAACTCCGTAAACTCCGGCACAAGTCCTTAAAAAAGAGAAAAAATTGTGAAAATTCTTCTTGACAAAACAGGTTTTCCTGCTATAATGAGAGAGCTGCCAAAGACAGCAGGAGCTTTTTAGGTAACAGGGTCTTGCCCTTCCTGCCGAGGTTTGCGGAATTTGTTTATGCAATTTCTGTGTCCTCATGTCTGTTGGCATGAGGCATTTATTATTTTCGGAGGTGACACTTTTATGCCCAACGCAAAGGTTCTTGAAAGCAAGAAGGCTATCGTTGAGGAGCTGGCTGGTAAGATTTCCGCCGCTACCGCTGTGGTCTTTGTAGACTACAAGGGCATCAACGTCGCTCAGGATACCGCACTGCGTAAGATCTTCCGGGACGCTTCCGTGGAGTACAGTGTTGTTAAGAACACCCTGACCCGCTTCGCCGCCAACAAGGTCGGCTACAACGAGTTCGACGAGGTTCTCAACGGCACCACCGCCATGGCCGTTACCACCGGCGATCCCATCGCCCCTGCTCGTATCGTTTGCGAGTTTGCCAAGAAGAACAAGAACATCCTCACCATTAAGGGCGGTCTGGTAGAAGGCGCAGTGCTGACTGCCGATCAGCTGAACGCATTTGGTGAGCTGCCCAGTAAGGACGCCCTGGTCGCTCAGGTTCTCGGCACCTTCCTGGCCCCCATTTCCAGCCTGGCATTCGTCCTGGATCAGATCCGTATCCAGAAGGAAGGCCCCGCTCCCGCAGAGGAAGCCCCCGCGGAAGCTTAATCATCCACCCATTTATTTTAACTGATTTAATTTTAGGAGGAAATTAACCATGGCTAGTGAAAAGATCACTGCTCTCGTAGAGGAAGTAAAGACTCTGACCGTTCTGGAGCTGTCCGAACTGGTTCACACTCTGGAAGAAGTTTTCGGCGTTTCCGCCGCTGCTGCTGCCGTTGCCGGCCCCGCCGCTGCTGCCGCTGTTGAAGAAGAAGAGAAGACCGAGTTCGACGTCGTTCTGAAGGAAGTCGGCGCCAACAAGATCGCTGTTATCAAGGTTGTCCGTGCCGTTACCGGCCTGGGCCTGAAGGAAGCTAAGGAAGTTGTTGACAACTGCCCCAAGACCCTGAAGGAAGCTATCTCCAAGGAAGACGCCGAGAAGCTGGTTGCCGACCTGAAGGAAGCTGGCGCTACCGCCGAGATCAAGTAAGATTCTCTCTTACCTACAACCAACACAATTCCCCTCTGCCTGCGGGCGGAGGGGAATTTTTCTATAAAGAAAACTACCGGGCACTGCCGGTGGTTGTGACTCGGGGCGCATTTTGCAATGCGCCCCGCTATTCTTTAGAGTGATTACTTTCTTGCGACGGCCTCGATCTCCACCAAGGCGCCCTTGGGAAGCTCCTTTACCGCAAAGGCGGCTCTGGCGGGGCAGTTTTCTGTAAAGAATTCTGCGTAGACGGCGTTCATGGCGGCAAAATCTCCCATATTGGCAAGCAGGACGGTGGTCTTTACCACGTCAGAAAGGCCGTAGCCCGCTTCTTCCAAAATGGCCTTCACATTGGTCAAGGACTGCCGGGTCTGGGCGCTGATATCCTCGCCTGCGAAGCTACCGGTAGCGGGATCGATGGGGAGCTGCCCGGATACGAACAGCAGATCGCCGATCTGAACAGCCTGAGAGTAGGGGCCGATGGCGGCGGGGGCGTTGGGGGTGTGGATGCACTTTTTCATAGTATTGTCCTCCTAAAGCCGGGCCTTGGGCTCGCAAACCGAATACCGCCCGGTCATTCGTTATATATATTATATAGATACAACCATGGAAAAACAAGGGGCAGCGCCACATTTTTGCATTGGTACATAAATTATCCACTATACAGAAAGGGGATTTTGTGCTAGAATGAGCCAAGATAAAGGGTCGGGAGGATCTTTATGGAATTCTGGAAAATGAATGGAGCTGGCAACGACTTCATTATTATAGATAACCGCAAGGAAAAGCGCACCCCCCAGGAGATTGGTGAACTGGCGAAAAAGTTGTGCCACCGCCGCTTCGGTATCGGGGCAGACGGCCTCATGTCCATTGAAGAAAGCGCTGGGGCAGGGGACTTTGCTATGGGCTTTTTCAACTCCGACGGCTCTGTCGGGGAAATGTGCGGCAACGGTGCCCGGTGCATCTGCCGTTTCGGCTATGAAATGGGTCTGGCAGGTGAGTGCCAGCGGGTGGAAACCACGGCAGGTCTGGTCACAGGCCGGCGCCTGGGAGAGAAGCAGTACCGGGTGCGGCTCAACGACCCCTCTGTGTTGGACACTGCCCGTCCTGCGGAGGCAGGACTGACCGGCTACTGCGAGTTGGGTAACCCCGGCGTGCCCCACTGCATCTTCCCGGTGACAGGACTGAAAGATATGGATTTCGACACTCTGCGGCCTTTGGGCAAGCAGCTTCGCCATGATCCGGCCTACCCCAAGGGAGCAAATGCTAACCTCTATGAATTTCTGGGAGAGGATCATCTGCTGATCCGCACCTATGAGCGGGGCGTGGAGGATTTCACCTACGCCTGCGGCACCGGCACCGGCTCCCTGGTAGCCCTTTTGACAGTGCAGGGCCTGGTCAGCGGTAAAGCGGTGCGGGTGGAGAACCCCGGAGGCACCCTGACTGTAGATGCCACTTTGGAGGATGGCAGAATCACGGAGCTTCTGCTCACCGGCCCTGCGGAGCTGGTATGCCACGGCCATACAACCGACTAAAGCACCCCGAAAGACAACAAAAGAACCCGGCAGGAAGGAGAAAAGCTCCCTTTTGCGCCGGGCTCTTTTCTCTAAATTCCGGGGCTTTTTGGAATCTCATACAAATCGAAATAAAGTGGCAAAATACCGGTTTTTGGAGTATGTAATAGTGCACAAAATTATGAGGTTAATAAAAGAAAAAATAATGCAAAAAGCACACAAAATGGGTAAGATTCCACAAAAGTTATTAAAACGGCAGCGAAGTAAAGTGGCCATATTGATGAAATTGAACAAAAATTCATTTTTTTTGCTCCTAAAATGCAAAAAACTGTTGATTCCTGAAGTTCAATCTGCTATAGTACATATATTCCTAACCAAGGGGTGAATAATCTCTTTTTGCGCCCTTTTGTTGGCCTTCGCTTTTTTACTTGCATTTTTCTGCCCGGCACTTTATAATGTGTTGCAGAATCGGTGCAACTTTCCCGTATGGTAATACCTCGCTAAATTTTCCGGCGAGTATTATAGGCTGAAAAGCCATAAAAATTTTAAGGAGGAAAAGAAAATGAAGAAACTGTTAGCTCTGTTGCTGGCTGCTGTCATGGTTTTTGCCCTGGCTGCATGTACTGGCGATCCTGAGCCCACTGAGGTCCCCGCTACCGACGGTCCCGCAGTGGACAACCCCACTGATGCTCCCGCAACTGAGCCTCCCGCTCCTGTGTATGCTCCCACTGCTGCACAGATGCTGGTTGGCAAGGAGTACGGCACTGATTATCAGTCCCTGTACGATCAGTTCGGCAAGGTCATCACTGTCAACGATGTTAAGGAAAACGAGACCACTGGTCTGGCTTACATCGAAGTCGACGGCGAGACTTACGAGCTGGGCATGGACTTCCTGTCCATGGCCATGGTGTACAACACTGTTGCTGACGGCATCAGCGAAGACGATGCCTACGCTACCTGGTGGAAGTACTACATCACCCGTTGGAACTATCTGATGCCCGAAGTCCCCCTGTACTCCAACGAGTACTATGACATCTACAACGGTGCCATCAAGGGCGTTCAGGACTTCCCCACCAACCCCTACTGGTCCCCCGCTTCTGCCCTGATCGACTGGACCTCCGAGAAGGCTGATGACTCCATCATCCTGGGCAACACCACCGACCTGTCCGGCAAGTTCCGTTACGCTGCATTCGGCGGCACCAACCCCGGCGCTGCTGACCTGGACGTTCAGAACCTGACCATCGGTCTGGAAACCGTCACCACCACCAAGGAAGGCGGCTACGCATGGAACGATACCGTCGTTGCTGCTCACTCCGAGACCGACAACGAGGACGGCACCCGTACCTACACCATCAAGATCCATGAGGACATGGTATTCTCCGATGGTTCCCCCATCACTGCTAAGAACTACCTGTACCAGACTCTGGTATTCTCCACTCCTGTAGCTGTTGAGGCTGCCGGTAAGGACCATCAGTCTGCTATGACAGTTGTTGGCTACGACGAGTACACCGCTTACGCCGGTGAAGGCGCTCCCGTTGCTCTGGCTGGCCTGCGTCTGCTGGGCGACTACGAGTTCTCCGTAACCATCGCTGCTGACTACCTGCCCTACTACTATGCTATCGCTTACGCCGGCTTCTCTCCTGTTTACAAGGATCTGTGGCTGGGCGAGTTCGACATTAAGGACGACGGCAACGGCGCTTACATCGAGGAAGGCTTCTTCGCTAAGGACGGCGAGTCCTACAAGATGGCTGCTCACATCGCTGCCTCCGCTCTGAACACCGACACCACTTACCCCTACTCCGGCCCCTATGTTGTTGCTTCTTATGACGCAGCTACCAAGGAAGCCGTTCTGACCAAGAACGAACTGTTCAAGGGCAACTACGAAGGCACCAAGCCCGGCATCGCCAAGGTCGTTTACAAGAAGATGGTCTCCGAGACCCAGCTGGAAGACTTCAAGGCTGGCGGTATCGACGTTCTGTCTGGCATCACCGGCGGCGCTGAGACCAACGAAGCTATCGCTCTGTGCGACAGCTCCAACGGCGCTTATGTTTACTCCCACTACAGCCGCGCCGGCTACGGCAAGCTGGGCATGCGCTGCGACTACGGCCCCGTCCAGTTCACCGAGGTTCGTCAGGCTATCGCTTACTGCATGGACCGTGCTACCTTCGCTAAGGACTTCACCGGCGGCTTCGGCG
>JAZQXK010000094.1:0-10161 GCA_045632785.1 Faecousia sp. | reverse complement strand
GGGGTGTTCCTATGGTAAAGCCTGAGGCAGGAAAGCGAATTTCCAAAATTGATACCTACTTAAACTGTGCAGAGGTCTTCGCCTACCGAAGCACCTGCATCAAGCGCAAATACGGCGCAGTCATCGTCAAGGATGATGTTGTTGTATCCACGGGCTACAACGGCGCACCCAGAGGCCTTCCCAACTGCTGCGACCTGGGGCAGTGCCCCAGAATGGAGCGGGATATGCACCAGGGGGAGGGCTACGGCATCTGCCGTGCCATCCATGCCGAGGCCAATGCTCTTCTAAACTGCTCCCGACAGCAGACCGTAGGGGCTGACCTGTATCTGGTTGGTGTCAACCCTGGGGACAACTCCATTCACCGGGCAAAGCCCTGTCCCATATGCGCCAGAACTATCATTCAGGCAGGCATCCGCAATGTGTATATGCGGGTAGGAGAAGGGGCGGAGGAATATGTGGTCCTGTCTGCCCGGGATTTGGAATGGGTACAGCTTTGAATTTGGAAACAGGAGGACTGCCTATGAGCAGACAAAGACATTTTACCGGGGTGATGCTTGCCCTGTACTGCTTGCTGCTTCTGTGGGTCATTTTGCTTAAGGGCTCGTTCTCCCTTTCGCAGCTTCCCTGGTTCGCCTTGGAGCGCAAGGTAAATTTCGTCCCCTTCTATCATCCCTACAGCATGAGATGGCTGGAGATTCGGGAAATCATACTGAATTTCCTGCTCTTTGCACCCTTTGGTTTTTATTTGAGAATGCTGGATGTTTCGCCTAAGAAGGCCATTATCCTTGGATTTGCGTTCAGTCTTGCCTTGGAACTGTTCCAATTGGGGTTTGCTGTGGGTGCTTGCGACATTACGGATCTTCTGACCAACACCTTGGGAACAGTGGCAGGGGTTTTCCTCTATGCCTTGGCGGAAAAAATCATTCCCAACAGGAAGATACTTCACAGAACGGTCAATATTCTTACCGCTGTTGCGTTAGGGAATCTGGTGCTTTTAAGTATTCCCTTATGGCTTGCCAACAGGGCATTCGTATAGGGGCTTGGCTACAGAAAAGGAGGGGTTTGCCTGTGCATATTCGTAAATTCCATTTAGAGAATGATCTGGAAAAACTGGAAAATTATTTAACAGAGCAGTATTTAGAAAATAAAAATATGACTTCCTGGCTTCCCCAGCGGCTGCATGACCTGATCTATCGCATGGGGGCTCAGGAGGCGGAAGGGGGACACCCCTTATCCATGGATTATATTTTCCTCTGGGAAGAAGGGGAACAAATCCTTGCCGGCATCCTTCCGGATGGGGATGCCGTTTACATGAGCATCCGAAAGGACTTCCGGCATCTGTTCCCGGAGATACTTTCCTATAGCGAAAAGAACTGCCTGCCCCTGTTTCACCGGGAGGAGGATGGCTCTGTAGACTTCCTGGTGGTGATCCATGACAGCCTGACGGATATGACAGAGCATCTTTCGCAGATGGGCTACAAAAAGCAAGCCGAGCAGGACTATGATAACTATGTCTATCCCCAGGAAATCCAGGTGTCCGTAAATCTGCCCCAAGGCTTCCGGCTTCTTTACGGACACGAATATGCCGATGATTGCAACAAATGGAGCGCCCTTAATATGGGCTTCCACCCGGAGCTGGAATATCCGGGCTACAGAAATACTATGGACCCTTATGAGGCACGAAAAAAGTCCTCTCTGTATTCCCATAGCTTTGAATGCCTGGTGGTGGATGAAAATGCCCAAGGGGAAAATGATGTCTGCTCCTATTGCTTTGTTTATGTGGACGAAAAGACAAAGACAGCGTGGATCGAGCCGGTAAGTACCCGGGCGAAGTATCAGCACAAGGGTATTGGCACAGCCATGATGCATGGGGTCATACTGCGGTGCAAGGAACTGGGTATCCAGAAGTGTTATGTAAACTCCTATGACTGGAGAAGAAAGTTTTATAATGCCGCAGGTTTTATTACAGAGGACTGCATTGGATTCTGGCATAAAACAATTCACTAAGGCTTGCTCCGCAGTGTTTCTGCAGCTTGGAATGTAGAGAAAGGATGAAATATGATGGAAAACTTTGGAATGTCTATGCTTTGGTTCTGGGTCTGCTATTTGATCGTTACCATGGTTGGAATTTTGCATACGATCTTTAACATCTATGTGCTGAAAATGAAGCCCATGGATGAAAACAGCATGGGCGAGGGCTATGAAAAGACAAAGCCCTGGCATCCTCTTTATAATATTGTTCTGTTCTCCCTGTTTGGCTGGCTTTATATGAAGGGACTCCCTGTGCCTACCTTGGAGGAAGCCCTCATTACCGGGGCAATTTGGGCAGGTATCTGCATCGTTTTCGATGTGTTTGGCTGGGTGCTGGTGAAGCATCCCTGGAGCCTTACTTTTAAGGGCTTTTATGTGGATTATCAGCCCTGGATTACCTTGATCTATATTGCTATTTTCTTAGGGCCAGTAGTGGGCTTCTACCTATGCTGACCGCAAAAAAACGGAGGAACGTGTAATGACAGTTACAGAATATTTCAGCAGTGACCGCCAGGAGTACTGGCTCGCCCAGATTGAGAAAAGCGACTGGGATGCAGGGCAATTTTTGCATAGTCTTCTCAAAGAAGGCAGACTGAAAGCCCTGGTAGGCGAAAAGACAAGGGTGCTGCTCCTGACAGAGGGAGAAGAACTGATCTCTTTCTGCACCTTTGCGGAAAAGGATGACATTCAGCCCACGGAACTGACCCCCTGGATCGGGTGGGCCTATACCTTCCCCCAGTACAGAGGCCACCGCTACTTGGGAAAACTCTTTCAATATGCAGAAGGATTGGCAAGGGAAGAAGGTGTGGAGCGTATCCACATTTCTACAAACCATGTGGGGCTGTACGAAAAATACGGCTATGAATTTTTGGCTATGATGAAAGACATCGAAGGAAGCGACTCCCGGGTCTATGTCAGACGCCTTGATTGAGGGCAGACAGCTCAAACGCGGAAAAAAGCATCGCAACAAAGATCTGCCGGTTCTAACAGGCTGGAATCCCAAGTAAGAAAATAGAAAAACCGTCCCGGTGCAGGCGAAAATGCCAGCATCAGGACGGTTCTTCTATGGAGTAACTCCCCGGAAGTGACCTTCCGGGGAGCATTTGGGGTTATTGAGTTACCTGCGCTTCCAGCCATGCCTTCATATTGGCCCGGCCTTCCTCCGTTAAGGGGAATACCTGCGTGCCTTCCATTTCGCTCTTTTCATAGCACAGCTTACCGTGCCAGAACTGGGCAGTCATGGAGCTTTCCTCCACATTGACCTCTTTTCCGACCATGGTGATACTGGGGACGATGCGGAAGCGGAGCAGCCCCCAGGAGCCGGTGAAAATGTTGTTCATAGCGAAAGTGTGCAGGGTGGGAAGGAAAATGTCTGCCATTTTAGTCGCGGGTCAGTTCTTCCATCTCGTCCAGGAGCTTGCCGAACAGCTCCAGAGCCTGATTGATGGGCTCGGGAGTGGTCATGTCAACGCCTGCGCCCTTGAGAAGATCAATGGGGCTCTTGGAGCAGCCGCCGGACAGGAAGCCCAGATAATCCTTCACAGCAGGCTCGCCCTGGTCAAGGATCTTCCGGGACAGAGCGATAGCTGCGGAGTAGCCGGTGGCATACTGGAAGACATAGTAGTTGTAGTAGAAGTGGGGGATTCTGGCCCATTCCATAGCGATGTAATCGTCGACCACCATATCGGGTCCGAAGTACATCTCGTTCAGACGGCGATACTCGGAGCAAAGCAGCTCGGCAGTGAGAGTCTTGCCTTCCTGAGCCATGCGACCGATGTTCAGCTCGAACTCAGCAAACATGGTCTGGCGGTACAGAGTGCCCTTGAACTGATCCAGGAAGTGATTGATGAGGTAGGCTCTTTCCTTCTTGTCGGTGGTCTTACCCAGGAGGTATTCCATCAGGAGAGCCTCGTTACAGGTGGAAGCGACTTCCGCAACAAAGATCACATAGTCAGCATCCAGAGGAGCCTGGGTGCGGTTGGACAGATAGGAGTGCAGAGCGTGACCCATTTCGTGAGCCAGGGTGAACTGGCTGTCCAGAGTGCCGGAGTAGTTCAGAAGCACATAGGGATGCACAGCAGCACCGGCGGAGTAAGCGCCGCCCCGCTTGCCAACGTTCTGATACACGTCGATCCAGCGGTTGTCGAAGCCTTCCTTCAGGATCTTGCGGTAGTCCTCACCCAGAGGAGCCAGGGCATCGTAAACGGTTTCCTTGGCCTGTGCGAAGGGGATCTCGCTGTCCACATCAGCCAGCAGAGGCATATAGACATCGTAGAAGTGCAGCTCGTCAACGCCCAGCAGCTTCTTGCGCAGGCGGACATAGCGGTGCATTTTGTCCATGTTCTGATGGACGGCTTCAATGAGGTTTAAGTAAACGGAGGTGGGAACATTGGTGTTGTCCAGAGAGGCCTGCATGGGGGAGTCATACTTTCTGGCATCGGCAAAGAACTGCAGCTGCTTGACCTGAGAGGCCAGAATGGCAGCAGCGGTGTTCTTGAAGCCGCCCAGGGTGCTGTACAGTGTTTCGTATGCGCTCTTGCGAAGCTCCCGGTCAGGGTTTTCTTCCAGACCAACGAAGGTGCCGGAGCTGAGGGGGTGCTTGTTGCCTTCGCTGTCTACGGCATCGGGGAACTTCATGTCTGCATTGGCAAACAGACCGTAAATATCGGAGGGGGAGTGGGCCATCTCACCGGCAGCAGCCAGGAGCTTCTCCTCAGCGGGGGACAGCACATGGGCCTTGCGGCGGCGAATGTTCCACAGGTAGCGGCGGAACTTTTCCAGCTTGGGCTCTGTGGCATAGAAGCCTTCCAGAGTTTCATCGTCCATAGCCAGAATTTCGGGGGTCTCGAAGCTGGTAGCGGCATTGGCTGCAACGAAAGCGGACATAAACTGACCCTTCATAGCCTGATACTTAGGCTCTCTGGTGTCTTCGTCGGACTTTCTCATGCAGTAGTTAGCCAGACGGCTGCCCAGCACATCGAAAGTCTCCAGTTTTTCCAGATAGGAAAGGAGATTTTCGGCGTTTGCGCAGAGACGGCCAGCATAGGCGGCCAGTTCCTGCACCATTGCCTTGGCCTTTTCCAGGTCCTCTGCCCACAGTTCGTCGGTGGCGTACAGGTCTTCTACCGCCCACTTGTCGGCGGCATCGATTTCGCAGCGCTCAGGGATCTTCTTGATTTCTGCCATTGTTGTGTGTTCCTCCTTGTATGTGAATGTTTATTTGCTTGCGGTGTTAAAAGAGTGAGATAAATTTTGGTTTGTCGAGCAGTTTAGGGAACCCCATTGTAGGGCTGGGGCATGCCCCCGCCCTACAGCCTTCTATGGAAAACGGCCCGCTAAATTGGAATTTACCCACATCATTTAGTTTATTATATGCATATTATATCAGGTGTTTTCCTCTTTTGCAAGGCGCTCAATTCTGAAAAAACGCCCCATAAATGGCCTTCATGGCGGTTTCGAAGTCCTGCTCCTCCACGCCCAGAACAATGTTCAGTTCTTTACTGCCCTGGTCGATCATGCGCACATTGACCCCGGCACGACCTACAGCGGCAAACAGCCGTCCTGCAACCCCCGGTCTTCCTGCCATACCTCTGCCTACCACGGCGATCATGGCCAGACCGTCTACGATTTGCAGGGTGTCAGGGTGGACGGCGGCATGGATATCCTCCAAAAGCTGCTGCCGGTGCTGCTGCAAAAGCTCTGTAGGAGCGACCAGAGATACGCTTCCGATACCCGTAGCCAAATGCTCAAAGGGCACGCCGTTTTCTTCCAGACAGGACAGAATCCTTCTGCAATAGCCCACCTCGGAGTTGGAACGCTCTTTTTCTACCTGAATGGCAGAATAGCCCTTCTTTCCCGCAATGCCGGTGATGGCTCCGGCGGGGGTCTGGGCAGTTGCCATGATCCAGGTGCCTTCTGCTTCCGGGTTCAGGGTGTTGCGGATGTGAATGGGGATATTGGCAGTTTTGGCCGGGCAAATGGCATCCTCATGGAGGACAGTTGCACCCAGATAGGCCAGCTCACGCACCTCCTGATAGGTCATGGCGGTGATCCCGGCAGGGTTGGGCACGATGCGTGGGTCAGCGGTCAAAATGCCGGATACATCTGTCCAGTTTTCATAGATGGCAGAGCCGGAAGCCCGGGCAAGAATAGCACCGGAAATGTCGGAGCCGCCCCGGGTGAAGGTCTGAAGGCCGCCGTTTTTCTGACCGCCGTAAAACCCTGGCATAACAGCGCCGGTGAGTCCATCCAATTTGGCTTTTAAGGTCTCGTTGGCGGCTTCTCCGTCAAACTGCCCCACTTCATTGAAAAAGATGCAGTGGGCAGGCTCTACAAAGGGGAGGTTCAGGTATTCTGCCATGATTCGGGCGCTGAAATACTCGCCCCGGCTGGCGCAGAAGTCCTGACCTGCGCCCAGTTCCATGGCGTGAAGACTGGCCTTGAATTCTTCTTCCAGATCAAGTTCCAGTTCCAAATCCCGGATGATTTCCCGGAACCGCTGGGCTACGGGAGCAAAGGCTGCAGCCACATCCCCGCCTGTGTGGGCGGCTTCATGGCAGGCATACAAATTGTCTGTAATTTTAATGTCCTCCGGGAAACGTTTGCCGGGGGCGGACACTACCACAAAGCGCCTCCGGGGATCTTGCTCAATAATGCGCTTTACTGCGGTAAAACGGGCGGCGTCCGCCAGAGAGCTTCCGCCGAATTTCGTTGTTATCATAGAACCAACTTCCTTACTTTACCAGATCATCCATATCATAGTGCCCCGGAGCTTTGCCCAGAAGGAACTGAGCGGCTTCCATTGCGCCCTGGGCAAAGAGGGCTCTGTCGTGGGCCTCATGCTTTAAGGTGATGGTCTGAGTGCCGGTGGAAATATGCACCTCGTGGATGCCTACCACATTGCCCAGACGCAGAGACGAAATGCCGATCTCCTGCTTCTGCCGCTTACCCACCCCGGCTCTGCCGCAGTGGAACTCTGCCTCCGGACGAACCTCTGCAGCGGCTCTTGCCAACATCAGGGCAGTGCCGCTGGGGGCATCGGCCTTCCGGTTGTGATGGGTCTCCACGATCTCAATGTCCGCATCGGGGAAGAACCGGGCGGCATCCTTTACCAGCTTGCAAAGAACCGCAATGCCCAGGCTCATGTTGCCGGTGTAGAAAAGGGGAATGTGTTTTGCGGAAGAAAGGATTTCCCGCTTTTCTTCCTCTGTGTGCCCGGTTGTGCCGACTACCAGAGGGATCTTATGCCTCACAGCATAGTTTACGGCAGCAGCGGTGGCGGTGTGAAAAGAAAAATCGATGACCAGGTCGCAATTTTCTGTGACCTGAGAAAAATCCGTATAAATCCCTTCCCCACCCTTGGCATCCACCAGAACGGCTTGAAGGCCCTTTTGCACTGCCAGCTTTTGCAGCTCTAAGCCCATGGCGCCGGCAGCGCCGTTTAGTACAAGGGTCATGTTAGATCGCACCCCACTTCTTCATTTCTGCCAGGAGCTTTTCCCGGTTGCCTTCGGTCATGGGCGTCAGGGGCAGACGGATACCGCCCTCTCCAAAACCCATGGCGGTCATGGCAGCCTTGGCGGGAATGGGGTTGACCTCGCAGAACAGGAGGTTTACAAGGGGCAGAAGCTGGCACTGCAGCTTGGCAGCCCCGGCAATGTCCCCGGCGAAGAACTTGTCGCAAATGGCCACAGTTTCTTTGGGAACCACATTGGACAGAACGGAAATGCAGCCAATACCGCCCATGGACAAAATGGGCACGATCTGATCGTCATTGCCGGAGTAAATGTCCATACCTTCGGCAGTGGCGGCGATTTCCACGATCTGGCTGATGTTGCCGGAGGCTTCCTTTACCGCAGCAATCCTGGGGTGCTTGGCGAGCTGTGCGCAGGTGGCAGGTAGCAGGTTGCAGCCGGTGCGGGAGGGGACATTGTAAGCAATCACAGGCTTGGTGGAAGCATCGGCAATGGCGGTGTAGTGCGCAATGAGACCGGTCTGGGTTGCCTTGTTGTAATAAGGCGTGACGACCAGACAGGCATCTGCACCCACTTCGCAGGCGAACTTGGTCATTTTCACCGCCTTGGCGGTGTTGTTGCTGCCTGTGCCTGCAATCACAGGGACACGGCCTGCTGCCCGCTCTACAGTGAAGCGGATGACTTCCTTGTGTTCTTCCTCGGTCATGGTGGCGCTTTCGCCTGTAGTGCCGCAGGCGACTAAGGCATTGATGCCCATTTCAATCTGCCAGTCAATGAGTCTGCCGTAGCTTTCATAGTCAATAGAGCCGTCCTGGTGCATGGGGGTCACCAGAGCGGTGGCAATTCCTTTGAAAATAACTTCCTTCATAGTCATAACCTCCTGTAAGTTTTGGTTTAGCGTTCTCAATGCGCCACAGGGCGCAATCTGTCATCGTAAATTTTGGTTTGTCTTTCTAAGGTTGCTGGGCACCAAAGCCTCCCTTGTGTAAAGGGAGGTGGGTCGCCGAAGGCGAGCCGGAGGGATTGCCTACCGCAGTTCGTTTTCGCCAAAATGCTAACTAGAACGGAAATTCCTGCTGCACAATCCCTCAGTCACGCTGTTCGCGTGACAGCTCCCTTTCACAAGGCTGCGCCCGCAGGCGCGTGCAGGGCGCAACCGCCGAAGGCGGCTCTTAGCGCGGAGCTGAGCCTTGGGTGCTGCCGCACCAGTGCAACCCATCGGTTCGTAAGATAAACAGGAATTTATTTATATAGTATCCAAATAACTTTCCAACCGGTCAAGCCCTTTTCTCAGCTCATCCATGGAGCAGCAGTAGGAAAGTCTGAAATATCCCTCCAGGCCAAAGACTGTGCCGGGAACGGTGGCAACTCTGCCTTCCTGAATCAGCCGGGTGCAAAATTCCTCCGAACCCAGTCCCAAATGCCGGATGGAGGGGAATACATAAAATGCGCCCTCCGGTCTGTGGTAGGGAAGCCCCATGGCATCCAGCCGCTTGCACACATAGCTTCTTCGTTCTTCGTAAGCCTGCGCCATAGGGGAGGGGTCGAAGTCCAGAGCCGCAATTCCCGCCTTTTGCACCATGGAAGGGGCGCAGGTGAGAATGTGTCCGTGGAGGGGAGTGAGCTTTTCCATCAGGGCTTTTTCTGCCATAAGATATCCCAGCCGCCAGCCGGTCATGGCATAGGGCTTGGAAAAGCTCTGGACAGAGAGGATGCGGTCTTTCAGCTCCGTAAATTGGGAGAAGGTGGGGCAGTGCCCCAGACCCCAGTATACATCGTCGCTGAGGACGAAAAGGTTATGCTTTAGAACAAGGCTTGCGATCGCCCTGAGATTTTCTTCAGTGTACACAACGCCGGTGGGGTTGTTGGGGGAGTTCAGGATCAATAGTTTGGAATTAGGGGTGATCACCTTTTCCAAAAGCGCCCCGGTGAGCTGAAATCCTTCCTCCGAAGTGTCCACAGGAACGGACACCGCACCGCACAGCTTGGCGATGGTATCATACAAGCTAAAGGCGGGGATGGGAATGATCACTTCATCCCCCGGATTGAGCAGGCCCGTCATAGCCACATAAATGGCCTCCGTTGCCCCGGCGGTGACGAGGATCTCATCTTCGGTGTAGGAAAGGCCACGGTTTTTCTGCTCAAAGGCTGCAATGGCCCTGCGAAGATCTCTGCTTCCCCGGTTTTCCGTGTAGTGGGTGCGGCCTTCTTCCATAGCCCGGATGCAGGAATCCACAATGGGGCGGGGGGTGTCGAACTCCGGCTCACCCAGAGTAAACATGACGCAGCCGGGTACAGTCTTTGCCAGAGCCGTAAACCGACGGATGCCACTGAGCCGCAAGTCCTTTAATCGATGATTCAGCTCCACGGTCAATACTCCTTTGCCAGCTTGCAGAACAGGTCAAGACCGTGATCCAGTGTCTTTTCGTCAAAATTGAAATTCTGGCTGTGGAGGGCAGGAGCAGGGCCGCAGCCTAAGAAGAAGAAAATGCCAGGGGCGAACCGCTGATACCAGGAGAAATCCTCTGCGATTTTCACGGGCTTTTCCAAATACTCTGTGGGACAAATTTCCTGCACCCGCTCATAGACCTGGGGGTCGTTGGTGACAGCAGGATAGCTGGGGGCGATGGTAAAGTCCAATGTGCAGCCGGTTTCT
>JAZQXK010000093.1:0-6000 GCA_045632785.1 Faecousia sp. | reverse complement strand
GGATATATCCGGCCCGGCGGAAAAGTTTGAAAAACAGCACCATTTAGGGCGAATTCGTACAAATTTGCAGTGCGGAACGGGCCGGATGTATCCGGCCCCTACAAAGGGTGTATCCCATACTCCCCGACAAACCAAAATTTGAAAGGAATTTTGCCCCTTGGCTTAAATCATATCTCCGGCAGCAAGCTCAAATTTCTCCCTGCCGTTATCGTACCACAAATGGGTCATATACAGGCCGCCACCGGGGACGGTGGGTCCTGCAGCGGTGCGGTTGCCGGAGGCGAGGATCTCGCCAATGGCTTCCGGGGGAAATTTTCCTTCAGCGGCATAGACTACTGTGCCTGCCATGGCTCTTGCCATGTTGTATAAAAAGCCGTTGGCGCAAACTCTCAGCTCAATCAGGTTTCCCTTTCGGTTCACCTGATAGTCATAAACGGTGCGAACGGTAGATTTTACATCTGTTCCCACAGAGCGGACGGCGGCAAAATCGTGAGTGCCGATAAACTGCTGTCCTGCTCTGCGCATAATGTCCTCGTCCAGGTGCTTGGGATAAAACCAAGCTCGGTTTACATAAAACGGATCCCGAATCCGGGAATTATAAATTAAATAGGTATATTCCTTGCGAACGCATGAGCCGATGGCGTTAAAGTCTTCGCCTACTTCCATGGCCCCGGTGACAACAATGTCCGGGGGCAGATGGGTATTGAGGGCATAGGGCAGGCGGTCGCAGGGAATGGTGGAGGTGGTGCGGAAGTTAGCTACATACACCTTGGCATGAACGCCGGCATCAGTTCTGCCGCAGCCGGTCATATGGACAGGGTGACCCACCACCCGGGCGGCGGCTGCTTCCAAAGTGCCGCCTACGGTGGGCAGCTCTTTTTGCACCTGCCAGCCGTGGTAGGCAGTGCCGAGATAGGTTAGAAAAAGGGCGATGTTACGCATAAAGCCTCCAGAAACCGCAGATTCTCTGCGGTTCAGTGAAATTCGCCTGGCGGCGAGTGAAATCCCTGCGGGGTGAAATATTTGCTTCGCAAATGTGAAATCGCCTGGGGCGGTTGAGGTGTCCCTTCGGGACGGTTTGGAATATTTATTTTCAAAGGCCTAAAACCTTCAGGGTGATGACCCCGGCCAGGACACACAGGCCGATGCTGAGAGCCACAGCATCCCGTCCGGAAAATTTCAGCACCTTCATTTTGGTTCTGCCTTCGCCGCCCTGATAGCACCGGCACTCCATAGCCGTTGCCAGCTCGTCAGCCCGGCGGAAGGCGCTGATAAACAAAGGAACCAGAATGGGAACAAGGGCCTTTGCCCGCTGCACCAGATTGCCGGACTCGAAATCCGCACCTCTGGCCTTCTGGGCGGACATGATCTTGTCGGTTTCTTCAATGAGGGTGGGAATGAAGCGCAGAGCAATGCACATCATCATGGAAAGCTCGTGAACCGGCACTTTGATTTTTTTCAAAGGGTTCAGCAGGGATTCCAAGCCGTCGGTCAGAGCGATGGGAGAGGTGGTGTAGGTCAAAAGGAATGTGCCGCAAATGAGAAGCATAATGCGCAGGGTCATAAAGGCGGCGGTTTCCAGACCTTCCCAAGTAGCGGTGATCTTCCAGAAGCTGAAAATCACGTGCTCACCCTTGGTATAAAACAGGTTCAAAACAGCGGTGAGAACAAGGATGACCAAAATGGGCTTCAAGCCCTTCAAAAGAGCCTTGGGTTTGATTCGGGATACGGCAACGGCAGTGACCAAAAAGGCGGTGACAATACCGTAAGCGATCCAGCCCTTTGCGGTAAAGAGAGCCACAATGTAGACCATCAGCAGAATCAGCTTGGTGCGGGGGTCTAAGCGGTGAACAGGGGTGCTTCCGGGGAAGAACTGCCCCAAGGTAATGTCCTTTAGCATTTCCCCATGCCTCCTTTCACCCGGCGCAGCTCCTCCAGAGCCTGCTCCATGGTATAAACACCGGAGTCAATGGAAATGCCCAGCTCCCGCAGACGCAGAAAGACCTGCGTTACCTGGGGGATGGAAAGACCGATCTCCCGCAGCTCCCAGGCATGCCGGAAGACCTCATGGGGGGTGCCGTCCATGCGCACCCGGCTATGCTCCAGGACCAGCAGCCGGTCTGCCATGCGGGCCACATCCTCCATGGCGTGACTGACCATTAAAACTGTGGCATTTTTGGCCTTGCGGTAGGCTTCAATATTTTGCAGGATGCTTTCCCGGCCCTGAGGGTCTAAACCGGCGGTGGGCTCGTCCAGAATCAGAACCTCCGGCTCCATTGCCATAACCCCAGCAATGGCCACCCGGCGCTTCTGCCCACCGGAAAGATCGAAGGGAGATTTCTGCAAATGCTCATCCGGCACGCCCACAAAGCTGGCGGCCTGCCGCACCCGGCGGTCGATCTCATCGGGTTTCAGTCCCATGTTCTTAGGGCCGAAGGCGATGTCCTTGTAAACGGTTTCTTCAAAAAGCTGATATTCCGGGTACTGGAATACCAGCCCCACCCGGAAACGAGCCTGGCGAGTGGTGCGCTTGTCCTTCCAGATGTCTTCCCCGTTCAGAAGAACCTGCCCGGAAGTGGGCTTCAAAAGGCCATTGAGGTGCTGCATCAGGGTGGACTTGCCGCTGCCGGTGTGACCGATGATGCCCACCAGCTCCCCTTTTTGGATGGAAAAGCTAATATGTTCAATGGCGGTGTGCTGGAAGGGTGTCCCAACACTATAGATGTGACTCAGGTCACGAACCTCAAGAATGGGTGTCAAGGTACATTCCTCCCCCTCAGGCCTTCAGCCAAGCAGCCAAAGCCTGGGCACATTCTTCTATGGATAGGGCATCTGCGGGTACATTCTCCCCGGACAGACGAAGGGCGTGGCACAGCTCTGCTGTTGCGGGTGCAGCCAGACCAAGCCGATGAAGCAGCTCCACCTGAGAGAAGACCTCCTTAGGTGTGCCGTCGGCGGCAACACTGCCCCGATCCAGGACGATGACCCGGTGGGCAAGGGCGGCTTCCTCCATATGGTGGGTAATAAGCACCACGGTGATTCCCAGCTCCTTGTTTAACTGGGTCACAGTTTCCAGAACTTCCCGCCGTCCCTTGGGATCCAGCATGGCGGTTGGCTCGTCCAAAACGATACATTGGGGCAGCATGGCAATGACACCGGCAATGGCGATGCGCTGCTTCTGACCTCCGGAGAGCAAATGGGGGGCATGGGTGCGGTAGTCATACATTCCTACCTGCTTTAGAGCCTCGTCTACCCGCTGGCGGATTTCCGGGGGAGCGACCCCCAGATTTTCCGGGGCAAAGGCCACATCTTCTTCTACCACATTGGCAACGATTTGGTTGTCCGGGTTCTGGAAGACCATGCCCACAGTGCGGCGAATGGGAATGAGGTTTTCTTCCTGGGCGGTGTCCATACCGAAGACGGACACACTGCCTCCGCAGGGAAGGGCGATGGCATTAAAGTGCTTGGCCAGGGTGGATTTACCACAGCCGTTGCGTCCCAAAACCGCCACAAAGAAGCCCTTCTCCACAGAAAGGCTGAGGTCCTCAAACACCCGGATGGAGATTTCCCCCTCCGGTGCGGCGTATTCATATGCTAAATTTTTAACTTCAATGGCATGAGACATAGAAGCTCTCCTTTGGTGGGCAACATTCACCCGATTGGATATATGAATTGCGCTTATCGCGCATGAATTGTGCTTTTGGCACATGAATCGCCGGGGCATGAATTGTGCCCCGCAGGACGAATTTCACTGTGAACCGCTAGGTTCACCTTGGCTCCCACCGTCCGGCCGCACCGCAGGGGAGCATAAAGCCGGTGGATTTCACAGGAAGACCCAATTCTCCGCACTGGGTCTTGCCGCCGAATTTGGGACAGAACACCGCATCGGCAATATAGCCCACAGCGGAAGGAGCAAGGCCGGTGGTGTAGGAATTGATGATGACAAAGAGGGGATCGTCGGAGAGCACCTGGGCAACGGTTTGCAGGAAGGGGAAGAAATCCCGCTCCATTTTCCAGATCTCCCCGGAAGGGCCTCTGCCATAGGAGGGGGGATCCATAATAATGCCGTCGTACTTTCTGCCCCGGCGAATTTCCCGCTGAATAAACTTGGCACAGTCATCCACGATCCAGTGAATAGGCTTGTCCGCAAGACCGGAAGCGGCGGCGTTTTCTTTCGCCATGGCAACCATGCCCTTTGCCGCATCCACGTGCCAGACCTCTGCGCCACCGGCAGCGGCGGCTAAGGTTGCGCCCCCGGAGTAGGCAAAGAGATTCAGCACCCGGACAGGTCTGCCTGCGTTCCGGCACTTTTCCCGGATATAGTCCCAGTTGGCGGCCTGCTCCGGGAAAACGCCGGTATGCTTAAAGTTCATGGGCTTGACGTTGAAGGTGAGGTAATCCTTATAATGAAGCAGCCAGCTCTCCGGCAGGCTCCGGATATCCCAGTGACCGCCGCCGGTATTGGAGCGGAGATACTTGGCATCAAACCGATTCCACCGGGCATCCTGCCGGGGGGTATTCCAAATGACCTGGGGGTCGGGGCGCACAAGGATCTTGCCGTCCCAGCTTTCCAACCGGTAGCCGTCGGTGGCATCCAGAACCTGATATTCTTTCCAATCGTTGGAAATCCATTGCATGGTCAATTCTCCTTCTTTTTACGGTGCCGGGGGCTCGGTGGGCCCCGGAGTCTCCGGGACGATAACGGTTGCCATGGAGTGCATGGTGCAGGTGGGGGTGGCCTCGCTGATGGTGAAGCCGGAGGCATCGATCTCCGCATCCTCGTACATTTTTTGCAAAACTTCATCAATGAGAACCATGCTGCGCTTGCTAACGGTGCTGCCGTGGGAAAGGCTGCACCAGGGGTTTGCCAGACCGCCGCCTGCATCGCACCAGTCTACCATCACATGGGCAGTGCATTCTTCCTTGGGAACATCCTTCTTAAACAGATATACAGTTACGGCACAGCTTGTGCCCCGGATGTCAGCCTTACAGGCATCTGTTGCCAGAAGACCGGAGTGGGAACAAATGGAGGTGGAGCGCAGGTCACTGTCATCGTACAGGTCTATCTTCTTTAACCCTTCGTGCAGGGGTCCCATGACCAGCCGCCACATACGGACAGCGGGGTTGTTGGAGCTGCCTTTCAGCCGAATCTGCTCCGGCTGGTCGAAGCCGCACCAGACGGCAGCGGTGTAGTAGGGGGTATAGCCTACGAACCAGCGGTCCCGGTTGTCGGAGGTGGTGCCGGTCTTGCCGGCAACATTCATACCGGAGATCCGGGCGTTGTAGCCGGTGCCGGTTTTGACGACCTGGGAGAGCATATAGTTCATATAAATATGGGTTCTCTCGCTCAAAATGGCCCGGCTTTCCTGGGTGTTGTCCAGAACCACATTGCCGTTGGCATCCAGGACCTTGGTGTAGCTTCTGGGCTCTCTCCACACGCCGCCGTTGGCGAAGGTGGCATAGGCGGCAGTCATGTCCTTGACGGTGACGCCGTAGGTGGGCGCACCCAGAGCCAGAGGAGCGATGTCAATATCGGACTTTTCGGTGCCGTTGATGGTAACGCTTTCCACCAGGGTGGACAGACCGAAGTTGTACTTTGCGAATTCAAAGCCGAAGGCAGGGTCCATATCCCGCAGGATCTTACTGGGAACGGTGTTGACGGAAATGGTGACCGCATCCAGAACCAGACCGTTGCCGGTATAAACTCTGGTGTAGTTCAGGGGATACTTCTTAGGCAGCTTTTCTTCCATGGGGCCGTCGAAGACCACGGTGGCGGGGGTAATGAGGCCCAACTCCACTGCCGGGGCATAGACACCCAGAGGCTTCATGGAAGAACCGGGCTGCAGCTTGGACTGGGTGGCTCGGTTCAGACCCAGATAGTTGGTCTTCTCGCCTACGCCGCCTGCCATGGCTACAATGTCGCCGGTGGCATTGTCAATGACCACAATGGCGGACTGGAGCTGCTGGGCACTCTTGGTTTCGGGCACATTTTCCAGATTG
>JAZQXK010000092.1:0-9068 GCA_045632785.1 Faecousia sp. | reverse complement strand
GTCCCCCAGAAACAGAGCCTCATTTATTTGGGTATAACCTGCATTTTGCACGGTTTGCACAAGGGATTCCAATGTGGTAATGCTGCCTTGCATATCGGAGCCAGACCATAAAACGGCAAGGGGCTTCTCCCCCGCTCCATGCGCCTGAACCGGGAAAAAACCCGGAAGAATTGCCAGCAGCAGAAATAGAGCTATGAGGCTATGCAGTTTTCGGAACATGGAGCACCTCCTTTGTTATCGTTCCATTCTGCCGTCTGGGCCAAAGGTGTACATCCCTTCGGGAAGAAGGCCGTTATGATTAGATACCCAGTATTCTCCTACGGCGGCCTGGGCATTGGAGCGGATGTAGTAATAGTAGCCGTCCAGAAGGATTAGTCCGGCATTATACTGCTTTTTGCCGTTGCGGTAGTAGAAATAGCCGCCATTTTCAAAGATCATGCCATTTTTAAGCTCCGGATCAAAACCCACAATAAGAGAAAAGCTGATGGAGGCGGTTTCTCCTGTGCCGGTGGTGTCCTGAACTGTGGCGGTGATGGTAGTGCTGCCGTCTTTCAGGCCGGTAATTATGGCAGTTCCCGGTTCGTCCCCCGCTTGCACTGCGGCAACCTCCGGGGAGCTACTTTCCCAGGTAACATAGAAACCTTCACTACCGGAAATCGTCAGCCGGGCTTCCATAGTTTCCCCCGCAGGCAGTTCTTTGGCAGAGGCAAAGGAAGGGTCTTCCCATGCCACAAACAGGTCTATTAGCTGCACTGTGCCAGGGCTGGGAGTCACGGAGGGGTCAGCCGCCCAGTTGCGATCCCAGGTGGTACTGTTGGTGCCCATGTTTTTCAGATTGCATAGGCCTTCTTCGTTATAACGGCGCAACTCCACCCGATCCGCATAAACTTCAAGGATACTGGCAGAGGTGGTTGCGTCCGGTTCTCCGGAGTAAGTATAACCCAGATAGCCGGGAAGGAAATAGGTAAAGTGGATTTTCTCTACGGTATAGTCAAATTCATCGAAACCTTCCGGGTCGAAGACCAGAATTTCAGAGCCGGGGGCATAGTAGATGCAAGAGCCGCCAATGTAGCGGTCATAACCGCCGGAGTGGTTGTGACCAAAGAGATAGATAATGTTCAGACCCTTTTTCCCCGCCTCGTTGAGGACACTGACCAGATAGCTTGCGTAGCGGTTGTCACCACGGCCGGAATTGTGCAGAGGGACATGGGTAGCAATGAAAATAGGCTTGGTGTAATTCTGGGCCGCTTTTTCATCTAAGTAGGCTTTCAGGGCATTGGCTGTTGCCTTGATAGGGGCGGCTTTGTACTGACCTGCAATGTAGCTGTCTTCGTGAATCAGGTAGACGCTGTAATGCTCCCGCTCATAGGCACCGTTTGCATCCAGGTTGGCGGTGTCTGCGGGGTCATGGTTGCCCTGCACCATGAGAATGTCCTCATAGTCTAAGCCCCAGGCGTTGTTCAGGATATTTCGCACCCGCTGAGTGCCTGCAGAGGTCTGAGCGCTGTCAAAGCCTTCGGCATAGTCACCCAAAAAGAAGGCTTCGTCTACATGGGTATAGCCGTCATTAACCATGGTATCTACAATGGCGGTCATGATGCCTCCATCCATGCCTTCGCCCTGAATGTCAGAGCCTGCCCAGATGACGGCAAGGGGCTGTTCCTCAGCGGCTTCTGCCAGGGGGGCGAGATAGCCCAGAAGGGCAGCAGCGCAGAGGAACAGGGAGAGGAAACGGATATATGTTTTTTTGTTCATAGGGACACCTCCAAAAAGGGGAAAACTTCACCTTATACAACTATGCTCATTATAACAGTTCATCGCCCATTCATCAACCACAAATCGGCGATGAAATGAGCGATGAAGTCAAACTTTTACGGTAAATTAGGCCGCTCCTTATTTCGATAGGCCGTTGCGTACAGTTCCTCAGCCGCCTTCCGTGCTTCCTCATCCTCCATTTTCTCCGGGCAGGACATTAATAGCAAATGATTGATAGATGGGCGATGAAGAAAGTAGTTCTAGCCAATATATACTATGGCAATGATTTCCCAGTAGACATTCCAAGATCTGGCCATTTATGTGCCACTGCTTTGTCCAGTGACATACCGCCATATGTACCAATAGAATCTAAGAACAGATAAGTAATACTGCACTCTACTTCATTTGTTGCAAACAAGGCAGTATATCGAGGCCATATACCACCGTAAGCAGAAAGGTCAATAATATCAAATCTGTATCCATTGTGATAAAAAGTACTCGGAGTAGATTCATAGCCTAGTTCGTTATAAGGCAAAGAAATAACCTCATCAGTTGTATAAAAATGGATCTTGCTTCTTTCCTGAGCAACAGCAGCCGGATAATCCTCTGGGGATAGTACTACCTTCAGTACCACCCACTCATCTCCCAGCCGGTGGCCGTGAAAATGCTCCACCTTTTCAGCATCGGGAAATTGGGGCAATTCCGGCATGACCTTCCTCGCCGCTGCGGTAAAATATGTATTCCCCGACAAATAGCTTTTATTGAGTTCTGCATACCTGCCTTGGTTCACAGGCAAAAAGACGCAGATCAAAATCAAAGATACCAGGGTAATAATGCAATCCTTCCGTTTGATCTTGTGCTTTGCCAAAATCACAATGAGGAAATTCACCACGCAGATGTGTACAAAAAATACAGAGAAACCAATGGGAAACTGTGTGGGAACATAAGTGCCCAGAGCAAGTAACACGGCAAAAAGCACACTAAGAATCGTTGCCAAATACTGTAAAGCAAAGAGAATAACCCGAATACGCCTCTTTTTTCCTCCTGTTTCAGTCATAGATAACCTCCTGATATGTTGACATACTTTCACCTAAATTTGGGGTCGCACCTTATTCCGGTACGCCGTTTTGTACAATTCCTCTGCCGCCTTCCGTGCTTCCTTATCCTCCATTTTCTCCGGGCAGGACATCAAAAGAAGGGGAAGAGGCTCGCCTGCCCCTCTTAAATTGGGCATGAGGTAGGGAAAATAGCTTAAATGGAAGCCGTTTCGCTGATAAAAGGCGATGCGTTTCTGCTCCGTTTCCCCAGCAGGAGGCTCTACCTCTAAAATCACAGACTTTTGCCAATATTGCCGGACAAAGGAAAGCATTTTGCTCCCCAGACCGCAGCTGCGGCGGTCTTTTCTCACGGCAAAGTTTTCCAGAAACACCCGGTTGGGAAGATTCCAGACCATGAGCATTCCAAGAGCTTCCCCATTTTCTACAGGCACAAGAAGTTCCAGTTCGGAACTACCCAGAAGGCTGTGGACTTCTTCCAGCTCCCGGCGCTCTTCCTCCGGGAAGGCCTCTACTAAAATTTCGTCTGTCTGCCGGGCGATTTCTTCCGGCATCTCGCTCCGGGACAAATACACCTTAAATTCCAAGGGGCTCACCTTCTTTCAGGAAATTCTCCCATACGCCCCCGGTGGGCAAGTGAGAGAAAACCACAGTTTCCTTTGTTTCCGGATGGGGGAAGGTCAGTCGGTATGACCAGAGGGCAGGGGCTTTTTCTTCATCCCGGCTTCCATACTTATGGTCACCTACCAAGGGCGTGCCCCGGCTGGCAAACTGCACCCGAATCTGGTGACTTCTGCCGGTAAAGAGCCGCACCGCAACCAAAGCCCGCTCCCCTGCTTTTACGACACGATAAGAGAGTTTGGCTTTTTTCACGCCCTTGCGCTCCCGCTTCACCACGAAGACCTTATTTTTGGAGCTGTCTTTCCATAGAAGGTCTTCCAAAATCCCCTCTTTTATCTCCGGGCAGCCGGACAGCACTGCCAGATATTCCTTAATGACCAGACTATCCTGCACGGCCTTGCTTAAAAAGGCCGCTGCCTTTTGGGTTCTGGCATAGACCATAATGCCGCCTACATTCAAATCCAAGCGGTGAATGGGATAGATCTCGCCCCCCAGTTGCTGGCGCAGAAGCTCCGGCAAAGTCCCTGCTCCATCCTCGGAAGACAATCCAACCGGCTTGACACAAACCACAAAAAGGTTATCTTTATACAACAAATCCACGGTTTTCACTCCCTTTTCTGTAGTATAACTTATTTTCCTAGTATTGTCAACCGCTTTCAACCTCTTGCAACTTTGCCTTTCTCCTGCTATAATAAGAGAACTTACAGATAACGGAGTGAAAACCCAAAATGAATATCAAAGACTATCAAACCAAAAATCCCATCATCATTTTTCTATCCTACTTTAAGCCCCATTGGAAGCTGTTTCTGCTGGACGTATGCTGCGCCCTGACAGTGGCGGGAATCGACCTGGCGTTCCCTCTGGTTTCCAGAACTGCCATGTATGATTGGCTGCCCGACAAAGCATATAACATTTTTTTCGTGGTCATGGGCATTGTGATCGGGGCATATGTCCTGAGAAGTGTTCTGCAATTTATCATTACCTACTGGGGTCACACCTTCGGCATCCGGGTAGAAGCGGATATTCGCCGTGACCTGTTCTCCCATATGCAGGAATTGGGCTACGATTTCTATGACAAGAACCGCACCGGTCAGCTTATGAGCCGCCTGACCTCTGACCTGTTTGAAGTCACAGAGCTGGCCCACCACGGCCCGGAGGATACCATTATTTCCTGCGTTACCATCATTGGCGCACTGGTTGTCATGTTTACGATCCAGTGGCAGCTTGCCATTGTGGTAGCGCTTCTGATCCCTGTGTTCGCCACAGTGATTATGATGATGCGAAAGCGCATGGCCGCGGCCTCCAGAGCCGTCAAGCAGACCACCGGCCACATTAACACCGAGATTGAGTCCTCCCTGTCCGGCATCCGCACTGCCAAGGCCTTTGCCAACGAACACTGGGAAAGAAGCCGATTTAACTCTGCCAACGAGAAATTCCGCACCTCCAAAAGGATGTTCCACAAGGCCATGGCCAGATTCAGCTCCAGCATGGAGTTTTTCCTGTGTGTGCTGCAAGTGGTAGTCATCACCGTAGGCGGCTTCCTCATTATGAGAGAAAAAATGGACTATGTAGACCTTCTCACCTTCTCCCTGTACATCGGCACCTTTGTTACCCCCATGCGAAAGCTGGCTAACTTCTCTGAAATGTTTGCCAACGGCTTTGCAGGTCTTAGCCGTTTCCGTGACATTATGGCAACAGAGCCCAGCCAGCAGGACGACCCTAACGCAGTAAAGCTGGATAACGTGTCCGGCAACATTCGCATCAAAGACGTTTCCTTTGCCTATGAGGAAGAACTGGAAGTTCTCCACGATGTAGACCTGCAGATTGAAGCAGGCGAGACCGTTGCCATTGTTGGCCCCTCCGGTGGCGGCAAGAGTACCCTTTGCAAGCTGATTCCCCGGTTCTATGATGTGACTGAGGGCGCTATCTCCATTGACGGCAAGGACATTCGCAAGGTCACCCAGAAGTCCCTCCGGGAAAACATCGGCGTAGTACAGCAGGATGTATTCCTCTTTGCAGATACCATTTACGAAAACATCCGTTACGGCAAGCCCGATGCCACCGAAGAAGAAGTCATTGCCGCTGCCAAGAAGGCAGAGATCTACGATGACATTATGGCCATGCCCGACGGCTTTGACACCTATGTTGGCGAGCGGGGCACTCTCCTTTCCGGCGGTCAGAAACAGCGTGTTTCCATTGCCCGGATCTTCTTGAAAAATCCCCCCATTTTGATTCTGGACGAGGCCACCTCCGCATTGGACTCTGTTACCGAGGCCAAGATTCAAAGTGCCTTTGACAAGCTCTCTCAGGGGCGCACCACCCTCATCATTGCCCACCGCCTGTCCACCATTCGGGCAGCCACCCGAATCATTTCCATTGCAGACGGCGTTGTGGTAGAGGAAGGCAGCCATGCAGAGCTCTTAGAAAAGGGCGGCCTTTATGCCGACCTGCACCGTACCCAAACCAATCTCGGTGTAGCCGGGGTATCCTGAATATGCAAAACTGCGGCAAGCCCACAACAATGGGTCTGCCGCAGTCCTTTTTTATTCTTCGGGGTTTACTTCCGTGTTAAGTGCGGAGATCTCATAGGCAGTGCGGAGGATCACGCCATCCTCCGTTACCTTGCGGTAGATTCGGCTTTGCAATCTGCCTGTAAGCCGCACCCGGTCACCGGGGATGCAGCCTGACACCTCCTGGGCCGATCTGCCCCAAAAGATACAGGGTAAATAATCGGATCTGCCGTAGGTGCGTTTTACTGACAGCATTACATCACAGATCTCCCTGCCCAGAGGGGTTCTTCGGTAGACCGGTTCTTTGCCCACCGTTCCTTCTATGTATACTTCATTGCAGGGCTCTTCATCGTCGGAGCACACTTCCTCCCCAAAGACAAAGATCAAAAGCCGTGGGCCGTCCCCATGAGGATTGTGGAAGGATCGCACCTGCCCCCGGACAAAGATCTGCTCCCCTCCGCTGGGATCAAGGTCATATAGAAGATGCTCCGGAAGGATCACCGGCAAGGTATCCACTGTTCCGGAAAGGCGGGGCACCTCTAAAGACATTTTATAAAACCGTTTGCCGTGATTCTCGTGGGAAAATTCCGGCAAAGATGCCAAAGAACCCCGGAGCGTGATCTGGTTTGCTACGTATTCCATACTATCCACCTCAAATCAAGTTGTATAGAACACTGTATGCACATCTTCACCCGTCTATGCAAAAACTGTCCCCAAATCAATTCTGTAAACCATTTTGGCTTTGAATACGCAAATACTCCAGCGTTCTGTAAACCTGACAATATTCTCCAATTACTCCCCCGATTGGTTGAAATTCCACAGCTCTTATGATAAAATATACAAAAACTTAGACAAGGAGCGTAGAGGAATATGGACAAGCCTCTGGTATCCGTTATCATGCCCGCATATAATGCGGAAAGCTATATTGAAGCTGCCATTGTATCCGTACAAAATCAGACGGTTAAGAACTGGGAACTGCTGGTTATGGATGACGGTTCGTCTGATCATACCTGCGCCGTTGTAGAAAAGCTGGCAGCCAAGGACGGGCGGGTACGCCTGATGAAAAATCCCCAGAACATGGGGGTGGCAAAAACCAGAAACAGAGCGCTGGATCTGGCAAAGGGTGCCTATGTGGCCTTTTTGGACAGCGATGATATGTGGGTGCCTCAAAAGCTGGAAAAGCAAATTGCCCGTATGCAAGAGGAAAAGGCAGATATTTCCTATTGCTCCTATGCCTTGGTGGATTGGGCGGGCAACAAAACCAGAAGTGACTATATCGTTCCTGCCAAAATTGATTACAAAGGCCTGCTGAAGGAAAATGTTATGGGATGCTCCTCGGTGATGCTGTCCCGCAGAGTGGCAGAAAAGTACCGCTTTAACACAGACTTCTATCACGAGGACTATGTTCTTTGGCTGGAGCTTTTGCGGGATGGCTTTACCGCCGCAGGCTGCCGGGAGGTTTTGGTAAATTGGCGTTTCATTCCCGACTCCCGCTCCTTTAACAAGCGGAAAAGCGCAAAAAACCGTTGGCGTATCTACCGCCATTATTTGAAGCTCCCCCTGCACAAATGTGTGTGGCTCTTGGGGAATTATGCCATTGCCGGGCTGCGGAAGTATTTGCGGAAACACTGATTTCTCCACCATTACAGGATCTGCAGAATATGAAACTACCCCCATAAGAGATGCAATTACGCATGCAGCTCTTATGGGGGTTAATTCTATGATTGGTTCAGGGAACAGTGAATGTTATTTGGTATTGCAAATAGAAAACCTTGCCGGATGTGTCCGTAAAGGTCACAGGCTTATTGAGCCTGTAAGTGCCGGAAGGGAGTCTTCCGTAGGTGTCCATGAGGTCAAAGTGCAGGGTCAAGCCCTTGTCCGGCTCGATGGTATAGACTACATCGTCCCAGGTAAGTTCCGGTTCTTCATACTCCAATCCCAAGTGATCCCGGATGTATTTTTCAAGGGGTATCACAGAGCCGTCCTCTGTATAGCCCCAGATGGCATAGGCAGGGGTGGTTGTGATCGTTCCCTCGGTATAAGAATGCTGGGAATCGTGATGGAAGATCAAATCGAACTCTGTGGAGGATTGGAATTTCAGCTCAGCGGCAAGGCCGCAAACATCATATCTGGGTGCGGAGGGGTTTTTAATGACACCCAAAAGGCCTGTGATATAAGCATGTATCCCCTTCGTATATGAGAAATACTTATTATAATCTACAGTCTCCACAGAAAGCATCTCACTATCTTCCTCAAGCACCACATAGCCATCCTGCATAACAAGCTCAAAGTAGTGGGGTTCATTTTCTTCGGACAGGAAGCCCTGAATACCCATCGTACCATCTTCATGCTCCGCAAAGCTAACAGCGCAGAAACCAGTGGTGAATATGCTGCAATGCTCAATTTCCCCATTTTCAAGGGCCAGCAGATAAAAAACAGTCCCCGAGGAAGCAGGTTCATCCACAAGATAACAATCCTCCGGTCTGCCATCAGCATCTATATCAAAGGTTGTCCAATCCAGAATAGCAGGATCAGGATCACGAAGCATTTTGGGCAAAGACTGGAATATATAATGCTGTGCCAGGGGGCTATTTAAGCCCTGTTCCTCATAGTAGGTCAGAGCTTCCCCATTTTCTGACAAGCATATGTTTCCTTCGTCAATACTAATGTCATAATAATGAACCGTTTGGTCTTCATCATTGGGATGCGGGGTTCCCTTTAACCGGATAGGCTCATCCTCCGTAAAACTAACGAGGCAATGTCTTACCAAATATACATTGAAATACTCCGGGTTTCCGTTTTCATAGGCCATAAGTACAAAGGTATATAAGCCGGAGGTTGGGCCGGGGAAGATAAGACATTCCTCGTCCACTCCGTCGCCATCAATGTCAAAGACTTTTGTATCAAAATAGGATTCCACGGTAATATCGCCGTCTCCGGTATCGCCCTGCTCGAGGGCAGGCTGAATGTACGATATATCCTGCTGGGCAAATATGGTATCAAGTCCCTGCTCTGCCCAAAACTCCAAGGCTTTCCCGTTTTCAGACAGGCAGATATTTTCCCCGTCCATGGAAATATCAAAATATCGGGGTGTTTGGTCTGCATCATTAGGATTGGGCACTCCCTG
>JAZQXK010000091.1:0-45343 GCA_045632785.1 Faecousia sp. | reverse complement strand
TTGTTTGCCTCTTATTATGATGGTTTCCGCCTTTGCGGCCCTGGTATGTTCCGGTGGTGCGCCCCGTGCCTCCATCTTTATGGGACGAAAAGACCATGAATCTGCAGAGCGGACTTTGGGCGGCTGTTTTACGGCACAGATTATTACCTCAGTCATTTTGACTGCTGCGTTGCTTATTTGGGGGCGTGATCTGCTTCTGGCCTTTGGTGGAAGCGAAAATACCATTGAATACGCTGACAGTTACATGAAGATATATGCCTTGGGTACGATTTTCGTTCAGCTCACATTGGGCCTCAATGCCTTTATTACCGCACAGGGCTTTACCAAAGTGGGTATGTATACTGTTTGCATCGGTGCAGTGTGCAACATCGTTTTAGACCCCATTTTTATTTTCACTCTGGATATGGGTGTACAAGGCGCAGCACTGGCTACGGTCATTTCTCAAGGAGTTTCCTGCATTTGGGTGCTGAGCTTCCTTCTTGGGAAGAAAACACTGCTAAAAATCAAAAGGCTGTATCTTCGACTCAGCCCGAAAATCATCCTGCCCTGTATCGCCCTGGGACTTTCCCACTTCGTTATGCAAGCAAGCGAGAGTTTCATCGCTGTCTGCTTCAATTCTTCCCTGCAAAAATACGGTCAAGACTTGGCGGTTGGAGCAATGACCATTCTTTCCAGTGTGATGCAATTTGCCATGCTCCCCCTACAAGGACTTGCCCAAGGCTCACAGCCCATTTGCAGCTATAACTATGGCGCAAAGAACTCTGAACGTGTCAAAAAGATCTTTTGGCTGCTTTTAACTTCCAGTCTTGTTTATTCCGCGACCCTGTGGGGGCTGATCATGCTGTTCCCGGCCACCTTTGCAAGCATTTTCACCCCGGATCCCACCCTCATTGACTTTACCGCCAAGGCACTACAAATCTACTGCGGGGCGCTGCTGATTTTTGGTGCTCAAGTGGCCTGCCAGATGACCTTTGTATCGCTGGGCAAGGCGCTATCCTCCATTACTGTGGCCGTTATGCGGAAGTTCGTTCTGCTTCTGCCCCTGATTTACCTTATGCCCCGGCTGATGAAAAACAAGACCATGGCTGTCTATACCGCTGAGCCAATTGCGGATGTGCTGGCTGTTAGCTTTACCGTGATTCTCTTTAGCTTCCAGTTCAAAAAGGTTATCAAAGAAATACAACCTGATGGCCTCACCAATAACTAAAGACAGAAAAAAGACACGAAGGTTTACGCCTCCGTGTCTTCCTTCTTATCCATTCACATCCATCATTGTGCCAATAAAGAGGGGCAAGCCGCTTTCGCAGTCAAGGAGCATATATACAAAGGGACGGTTCAGGCAGACTGTATTTAGTATAACATCGCTCTTTAGAACGATCTCCTCAGCAGTAGCCGCACCTGCCCTTGTCCCTGCTTCATCCACAGAAATAAAGGTTTTGTGAAGAACCCGGGAGATGTAGAAACCTTCTCCTGACGCATAGCTTCCGATACCGGAAAAGTCCGCTTTTTCCATGGTGAAAGCATCGGGCATACCCATATTGCTTAGGGTATCCTTCATTTCAATACTATAGTCCATCTCAAATTTTGGGAGCTGGGTGTATACTTTTTCCTTGCGGGCGTTTTGCAGAAGTTGGTTCAGGCTTTCCCCGGTCAGACCGGCTACATATTCTTCCACGGTCAGCCCTTCTTTAGGCAGCAAGGCGACGAAAGCATATTTCCGGCCTTCATAATATTTGATAAAGCCGGTGGCATTTTCATCTTCCAAATAGACTCCTTCATTAGAGCTCATCATGGTAACCTCCTGCTGCGTACCGTTCTCCTTGGTGAAGATGCCCGAAGATACACGGTTCTGATTATAGGGAGTTTCCCATTTTGCATCAAAGGCAAGGGCATTGACCAAATACATTACCGCATTGGGATTCATTTGATCCAAGATCTCCGGGATCATGCCGTCTGTATTTTCCTTAACCCAACCGTTGATCTCCTGCACAGTTTCATCGGTAAAGGGTGCTTTATAAGCATCCGCTCCGTAGAAATTGGCATTGGTCTGCAAAAAACTGTCGCTGACCGTGAACCCCTCATCGTCCTTAAACCAAACGGAATTGGCAAGGGAAACGGGGCTTCCCTCCTGACTCGCACTTTGCAAATAAGTATGCATCCAGAAATTCAGGGTTTCAATATCCATTCCCAGAGTATCTTCCATCTGCGCCAGAGTTTCTCCCCTTGCGCCGTTGGCGGTCATACCCAGAGCGCTGAGCAGGGACAGGGGTGATACCAATGTATTTTCTCCGGGCTTCATGCTGTTTTGCAGCAGCTCTACCGCAAAGCCGCTCAGCTCATTTCCGCCGCCGGAAAGCTCCTTCACAGAATCTACCTTTTGGGGCTGGATACCTTCCATCAGGTCAGCGGCATGAGCAGATGGAACAAAGCCGTTATGGGGTTCCTTCCCTCCCGGTATGGTTCCCCTGCCGAAGTGGGGTACGCCCAGGATCACCCCAACAATCACAGCAAGACAAGCTGCGGCTGCCACCCACCGAATCCAGGGATTTTTCTTTCCGGCAGGCCTCTTCGGCTCTGCCCGCTCCACCATTCTTAGGTCAATGCCGCTCATGGCATCCATCAAATTCTTGCTTTTCATAAATCAAAACCCTCCTGTTCCAGATAGTCTTTCAGTTTATTTCGGGTACGAAGCAAGATCATTTTCACCTTGCTCTGCCCTACGCCGTATCCTCTTGCAATTTCTTCTATGGTGCATAAATACCAGTACCGACGGATAAAGATATTCCGGGTCTGCTCCGAAAGTGAGTTGAGAAAGCTGTTTAGGGCATGCTGCAAAGCCAAGGTATCTTCCATGTCATGCCCTGCGTTTCCCTCCGGGATGCAGTCCTGCAATTCTTCCAGGGCGACTGCGTATGTGCTGCCGCCCCGCTTTTGGGCGGTGTCGTGTTCCAGACGGTTGATGGAAAGCCGCCTGGTAATGCAGCCCAGGAAGGATTTAAGGGGGTTGGGCTTTTGCGGTGGGATGGCATACCATGCCTGCAAATATGTATCACTGACCACTTCCTCCACTTCTTCCCGGTTTCCCAGAATCCGTTGGGCAATGACCGTGCAATAGCTATTATACTTACTTTGGGTTTGCTGAATGGCTACTTCCGAACGCTTCCAGTACAGCTCTATGATTTTCTCGTCCGTCATATTTCTCCCTCCCCCGGATTCAAATGCCTTTCACCTGTCTATACAGAAAAACAAGCCGGTTGGTCACATATGATTCTGTATCATATCATATTTTATTCTTTCTGGGGAGTGTTTCAGAAAATTTATTCCTGCAGGGACTGTTTTTTACCAATTTTCAGCATATGGGGTACAGCAGTCAAATTTAATTTGATTTATCATTCCGGGAGTTGTATAATGTAAGCGGCCTTTCTTTAGCACTAAAGCGCATTAACCTATTATATTATCGAAAAGAGTGGATATTTATGAAGGCTTTTTCAATCTGGTTGGATCAGTTCATGGCTGAGACCGCATGGAGAATGACCCCGCCCACACCCTATGGCCCATTCCATCTGAGCTATGCCATTGTAGGCTTTATTCTGTGTGTATTTCTTGCCAGAAAGCTAAGAAATCTCAGTGACCGGGGGAATCGGATCCTCTTGGTGGGAGTCGGGTTGTTTCTGGCTGTATGCGAAGTATATAAACAGCTTTTCCATTATTACTACATACAGGATAACAGCTACGCATGGTGGATTTTCCCCTTCCAGCTTTGCAGCGTGCCCATGTACCTGTGTATTATTGCGCCCTTGCTGAAAAAGGGCAAAGTGCAGCAGGGAATGTACAATTTCATGATGATCTATAATCTTCTGGGCGGTTTTATTACCTTCTTTGAGCCGTCCGGGATCATCGCCCAATACTGGACCATCACCCTCCACGCCTTCACCTGGCACATGGTGCTGGTGTTTGTGGGGCTATATCTTGCTTTCAGCGGCAGAGGTGGCAAAGAGATCAAGGACTATAAAATGGCGACAGTAACCTTTTTGGTGCTGTGCGTTGTGGCCTTTTGTATCAATCTGCTGTTCTGGGACGAGTCCGGTGGCAGCATCAATATGTTTTTCATCGGCCCAAGAGAGTCCTCTTTGATCGTATTTAAGTGGATATCCAAAACCTTTGGATGGTATGTCAGCACAGCCATCTATATTCCTGTGGTCTGCCTGGGCAGCTACCTTATTTTCCTTCCCTTCCATTTGATTGACAAAAAGAACAAAGCCAAGGCAGCTTCCCTTGGGGCTACAAACGCAACATAAAGGAGGCATTTTTATGCAGCTTTATATCAGACAAAAGGTTTTCTCCTGGCGGGATCGGTTTGCGGTCAAGGATTCCATGGGTGAAGACCGCTACTATATTGAGGGAGAACTGTTCACTCTTGGCAAGCGGCTTCATGTGTATGACAGAAGCGGCCGGGAGGTTGCCTATATTCATCAGAAGCCCTGGAGCTTTATGCCTAAGTTCTTCGTCTATGTAGGCGGCACGCAGGTTGCCGAGATCGTGAGAGAATTTACCTTCTTCCGGCACAAATACCGGGTAGCTGGACTGAACTGGGATGTAGAGGGTAGTTTCTGGGCTCATGATTACCGGATCAGTGACGGAAGCCGCCCGGTGGTTACCATTCACAAAGAGTGGATGACCTGGGGCGACTGCTATGAGCTGGACATCAGTCAGGGACAAAACGAACTGGTGGCTTTGGCTGTGGTTCTAGCTATTGATTGCTGTCTGCAGCAGGCAGCTAATGCAGCCAACTAAAAACTTCACCCTCCATGAAACCAACGGTTTAGTTCCCTCAAAAGTCTCGCCATTGTTTTTTCCGATTATCTGTTATATGCTGTTGTCACTAGCTCGATACAAAACCTATGGAGGTACACTATGGAAATCGGAAATCAGATCAAGACACTTCGCCTTCGACGCGGCATCACCCAGGATGCTCTGGCTCAGCACTTAGGCGTTACGCCTCAGGCTGTTAGTAAGTGGGAGCGGAACGCGGCAGCTCCCGATATTGAAATGCTGCCTGCCATTTCTGCCTACTTTGGCGTTACCATCGACGAACTCTTTGCCATCTCAGACGACACCCGCATGGAGCGCATCCAGAATATGCTGTGGGATGTTCGGTTTATCAGCCCCGCAGAAGAAGACGCCGCCCGCGAATTTCTTTTGGAAAAATCCAAACGGGAACCGGGTAATGGCAAGCCTCACGCACTCCTTGCCCAAATGGAAAACCACATTGCGGACAGCTATCACAGCCGGGCAGAGAAATACGCAAAGGAAGCCCTGCGCCGGGAGCCTCGCCTGAAAATGGCACACTCTGAGCTGGTGGAGGCCATGAAGGGCGTCAGCGGTGACTGGTGCCATGACAATCACTATGCCCTCATTGAATACTACAAAGATTTCGTAAGAGAAAATCCCGACTATGTGTCCGGGTATCTGTGGCTGATAGAACAGCTCGTTGATGACAAGCGCACAAAAGATGCCTGGGAATACTGGGAAAAGGCAGAAAAGCTGGATAACACCTGCAGAATCCCCTTCTATAAGGTTCTGATCCTCATGGAAGAAGGCAAGACTACGGAAGCTATGGATTGCCTGCGCAAAATGCAGGAGGACTTTGGGGACGACTGGCTCACATGGCTCAGTTCTGGGGATGCTCTGGCCCGAATGGGCAAATATGAGGATGCAAAGTCTTGCTACCGGAAGTATCTGGGTCTGCAAAGCGCTCCCCGATACACTGACGGGTGCAGTGCAACGGCACAGATCTGCCAGATTCAGGGGGACTTTGCCGGGGCTATAGAAGCCACCAGGGAAGAAATCAACCTTCTGGGAAGCGACTGGGACACCACCACAGGAGAAACCGTGGAGCAATTCCAGAGAAAAATCGCAGAGCTGGAAAAGAAGCTTGCAAACCAAAACTAAAAACAGGAGCGGCAGTCGGAAGCAACTGCCGCTTTTGTTATTTATACAGGCCTTAGATTGCTTGTTTTCAGCCTTCGGATCTTAAACGCATAGTAGAAAATAAAGGCAGATGCAGTGATGATCCAGGTGCAGGGGTAGTTATAGGAAATGGTTTCCATAGTCGGAGCAAGGGGAACAATGAAAATACACCATGCAATACGAAATCCGCAAATGCCTACCATGGTCATAATCATGGGCACAAGGGAATCTCCCATGCCCCGCAGGGATGCGGAATAGACCTCAATAAAAGCAAAGAGGGCATAAAAGGGGGCCATGATCCTAAGCGATTTGACCGCAATGTCCAAAACTGCAGGATCGTCAGTAAATAAAGTCAATAGGGGTCTGGAGAAGAACACCAGAATGATTGCTGTCACAACGGCCGTAGCAATGTTCATAAAAAGGCCGATGGAGGTACTCTTGCGGACACGGTCTAACCGGCCAGCGCCAAAGTTCTGACCCACAAAGGTAGTGACCGCAATACCCAAAGAGCTGCCGATCATCCAGTAGATTCCATCCAACTTGATGAGCGCTGCCCAGCCAGCGGCAGCATCTGTGCCGATGTTGTTGACAGCAGTTTGAACAATGATATTGGAAATACTGTACATGGAGCTGGAAATGCCACTGGGAAGGCCGATAAGAAGCTGGCGCTTCAGCAGTTCTCCGTCTATGCGGATCTGCCTTAGAGAGAAATTACAAAGATCCCTGGATTTCATAAGCGCCCTTGTTACCATCACCGCACTGACTGCCTGAGCGATCACCGTAGCCAGAGCTACGCCCAGAATTTCCATCTTAAACAGCAAAACGAAAACCAAATCCAGAACAATGTTAACCACACAGCAAACAGCCAGGTAAATCAGAGGTCTTTTGGAGTCACCCAAAGCCCGGAGGATAGATGAGCCGGTATTGAAAATAAAAGTAAAAAGGGTACCGGAGAAAAAGACATTTAAGTAGAGCTTTGAGTCCTTCATAAGGTCTTCCGGCGTATGCATCATCTCCAGAAGATAGGGAGAGAAGATCAGACCCAAAGCAGTCATAACCAAGGCGCCTACGATGGAAAAGCCGTAAATGGTATGAATGTTGCGGCTGACCTTGTCTTTGTCGCCTACACCCATAGCCTGAGCAACGACCACTGCCGCACCGGAGGTCAGGCCAACAAAAAAGCCCACCATCAGCCCCAGAATATGCCCCGCAGAGCCACCAACTGCTGCTAAAGCTACCTTTCCTACAAAACGGCCAACAACAATGGCATCCACCGTATTATAAAGCTGCTGGAAGAAAGTGCCGATCAAAATAGGGTAAAAGAAAATGAGCAGCTGCTTCCAGATAACTCCCTGTGTAATGGGATTAGCCTCAATCCTATTCTCCATAATATGCTCCTTGTCTGCATAAACCTTTGTAATACATATATCACAGGAAAGGCAGTACCGCAAGACTGAAGGCTAAAAAAAGAGGGCACTTGCAGATATTTTTCAAGTCTGCTGCGCACCAGCAGAAAAATTTAGAAAACAAACCCATTTTCCAATTATTGAGCAGGAAGTAGACATACTTTATAATCAATCCAAGCAATCCGCTCTTGCAATTTTTCTCTAAGGATGGTACAATAAAAATGGATTTGTTTGCGCACAAAGAGGCCCCTCTTATGGTTCAGCAGAGCGCGCAGCAAAAAAGTATTTGTGTGTTTAGGTGGTAGAATATGGAGTCATCCGTCGGACTGCTGGAAAAACAAGCTCAGGCACCGGAAATCATTTATCATATCCCTGCCGTAAAGCCAAAGGGCGGCTCCATATATACCATTTTTAAGCGTTGCTTAGATATTGTGGTTGCCCTGTTTTCCCTGATCTTCTTTGCTGTGCCCATGGTTATTATTGCCATTGCGATTCGGGCAGAATCCCCTGGATCTGCAATTTTTCGGCAAGAGCGCTTGGGCAAAAACGGCAAGCCCTTTACCATGTATAAGTTCCGCTCTATGTATGAAGATGCTGAAGCGATGGGGCCCCAGTGGGCAAAGAAGCAAGATATTCGAGTCACCAGAGTTGGCCGTTTCCTGCGTAACACCCGTCTGGACGAGCTGCCTCAGCTTTGGAATATCTTTCTGGGAAACATGAGCCTTGTGGGTCCAAGACCGGAGCGTGCCTATTTCTACAACAGCTTCGAAACCTACATACATGGCTTTAAGAACCGCCTGGCTGTCAAACCCGGTCTTACAGGTCTTGCACAAATAAAAGGTGGGTATAACCTGCTACCTGAGGAAAAGATCGTCCATGATATGGAATATATAAAAAACCAGTCTTTGTGGCTGGATCTCAAGTGCATTTTTAAGACACTTCGACTGGTGATCACCCACGAAGGCGCACGGTAAGAAGCCACATATATTTTCAAAATACCTATTATTGTTAACCTATTCTTGACAAAACAGCTGTAATTGTGTTATGATTCTAGATAATCACAGTATAGGGGGTAGAATGACTTTTAACTCCCACAATCGGTTTTGTTTCGTTATCAGGAGGATTTACAATGGATGATAAAACATTAGATAACAGCACGGCGGTTGAGCTTGACTTCTGGAAGCTGCTCGGTGTTATTTGGCACAAGGTCTGGATCATTATTCTGGTTTCTATCTTAGGTAGTGTCTTGGCATTCCTGTTTACTCACTATCTGGTTACTCCCCAGTACGAGTCCTCTGCCATGTTCTATGTAAACAACAACTCTTTGTCTATGGGAGATACTTCCTTCAGTATCACTTCCAGCGACATTACCGCATCTAAGAGCCTTGTCGATTCCTACATTGTCATTTTGAATGCCCGTTCCACCCTGAACGATGTCATCGATTATGCCGGTGTAAATCGAAATTTCTCAGAGTTGAAAAAGATGGTTTCTGCCGCATCCGTAAACTCTACCGAAATTTTCCAGGTTGTTGTTACCAGTCCCGACCCCATTGAGGCAGAAAAGCTTGCTTCAGCTATTTCCTACATCCTGCCCAAACGAATTTCCAGTATCATTGAAGGCACCTCCGCTCAGATCGTTGATACAGCCGTTGTTCCTTCTTCCCCCAGCTCTCCCAGCTATGTGCAAAATGTGACCATCGGCTTCCTGCTGAGCGCTGTGGTCAGCGTACTGTTTATCGTCATCCGGCTAATCATGGATGTCACCATCCGTGACGAAGATGATGTTTCACAGATTTGCCGCTATCCTGTACTCTCTGCTGTGCCGGATATGTCAGCCCCCAGTAAAGGCAAATATTATTACGATGCCGAAAGCAAGCACAAGAAAAAGTCCAAGCTGGGTAAGGTCGGTGCCCTTTCCTCTGACAGGAAGACTGCACTGGTGGGCAAGGATATTAGTTTTGCCGCTTCCGAAGCTTACAAACTTCTGCGAACCAAGATGCAGTTCTCCTTCGCTGATGACAATGACTGCCATGTGATCGGTGTCTCCAGTGCCCTTACCGGTGAAGGCAAGAGCTTAACCACGGTCAATCTGGCCTATTCACTGGCTCAGTTGGACAAACGGGTGCTGCTGATCGACGGTGACCTTCGCCGACCCACCATCTTTACCAAGCTGAATGTAACAAAGCTGCCAGGTCTTTCCAACTACCTGACCAGACAGACTCAACTGCAGGACGTGATTCAGGCCTGTTCTCTTGATGAGAATACACAAATTCATGTCGTTTCCTCCGGTCGCATTCCTCCCAATCCCATTGAGCTGCTCAGCTCTACCAGAATGAGCAAGGCGATCGAATTGCTGCGGCGTTCTTATGACTTTATCCTCATCGACCTTCCCCCTGTTAGTGAAGTCAGTGATGCTCTGGCTGTGGCAAAGATTACCGACGGCATTCTGCTGGTAGTTCGTCAGGATCACTGCAACCGCAATATACTTAACTCTACGGTTAGACAGTTCGAGTTCATCAACGCCCGCATTCTTGGTATTGTTTATAACTGCGCCTCTGAGAATACAGGCAAATACGGCAAGAAATACAGCAAGAAATACTACAGCAAATATGGCTATGGCAGAAGCTACGCCGATATCAAAACCGGTGACGGTGACGAGGGCTAAGGTTGAAAGCTATGATCGCTGATTTCCACAGTCACATTCTGCCAAAGATTGATGACGGAAGCGCAAGCCTGGAGGAATCCATAAGTCTATTAAAAATTGAAGCCAGCCAAGGAATCCGCCAAATCGTTGCAACGCCCCATTTTTATCCCCAACATGATAACCCTGAAAAGTTTTTCTCCCGCAGAGAACAGGCTGAGCTTGTTCTCAGGGAGAAGATGGCTGAATTTGATGGGTTGCCAGAAGTTTACATTGGTGCAGAGGTGCATTATTTTCGGGGAATATCTGAATCGGATATCCTGAAACAGTTGACAATCAACGGTAAAAGTTGTATTCTATTAGAAATGCCAATGGATAAATGGACGGATGGTATGTTCCATGAATTGCAGGAAATTTACGAACGTCAAGGACTCACTCCCATTATTGCTCATGTAGAGAGATACCTGCCCGCTCTGTTCCCCCAAAAGTTCATGGATCGGCTTTCAGCGCTCCCTGTATTGGTCCAGTCCAATGCCAGCTTCTTTACAAGAAAACAGCGCTTGGCTCTGAAGCTGATGCGGCAGGGACAAATCCATCTGCTGGGTTCCGACTGCCACAACCTAACAACCCGTATCCCCAATCTGGATTCAGCAATTTCCTGCATCCAAAACCACCTTGGCCCCCCTGCTTTGCTCCGCATTGAGGAATTTCAAAATGCTGTGCTTGGTCTGGAATAACCCTACATAAAATGTAATCTGTGTGCCCCGGCGCATGATATTATCCTAATGGAGATGAATGTTATGAAGAGATTCGTTTGTTGTTTCTTAGTTCTTGTTCTCTGCGCTTCCCTTACATGTTCCGTATTTGCCAACCAGTTTGTCCCCAGCATTGGCGACAAGGATGCTCCCCCCATCGTTATCATTAAGGATGATAACGGTAACCCCGCTATTGGCACCATCATTGATGAAGATGGTCAAATCCTCGATTATGTTTATGAGCACTGTTTGATTGTGACCCCGGTTTCTAAGGCTAACACTTCTACTCAGATTCCCGAGGACTCCAAAACTCTGCTGCTGCAGGTCTATGCCGCTCTGTCTGACGGTTCTATGCAGCTGCCCTATGAGAAGTTCGGTTCCAATATTGATGCTTCCAAGATGACCATCCGTGATCTGTACGATGCTACCTTCGTGTGTGATGAGCACCCCGTTATGCTGGAGCCTGAAGGCGTTTTATTCCAGATTACCTTTGATCTGGGCGTCGGCGAGTATACTGAGGTCTATACCATGACCTATAAGGGCAACGAGTGGAATCCCATCGTCAGCACCAAGAACAACGGTGACGGCACTGTCACCTGCGTTTTTGAGAAACTCTGCCCTGTCGCCTTCTCTGTCTATGCCGGCACCGGCGTTCCTGCTCCCGATACCGGTGATAACTCCAATCTTGTTCTGTGGACCGCAGTTCTGGCTGTTGCTGCCGGCGCTCTGGTTCTGGTCATTGTGATGAACAATCGCAAGAAGACTCAGGCTGCTTAAGTATAGGCTTCAGAAACTCCAATCATTCATACTTTTTCCACCAAAAGAATAGGATGTGTACCATGCACAAGAGTAAAAAACGCAGAAGCATTATTTATACTTGTGTCGTGCTGGTCCTGGTCTTGGTAATGATTTACAGTGGACTCCGGATCGTGGAGTCCACTGTTTCTTCTTCCGCAACGGAAGCTCCGGTTCCTTCCAAGACCATTACCCGAAACGGCATCGACTATTATCCCCGTCAGGACATCACTGTCCTTCTGCTCATTGGCGTTGACCGGAGAGGCCCTGCTGTTGACAGCGGCTCTTACAACAATCCCGGCGCAGCAGATATGGTATCTCTGGTTATTTTTGACCATGCCAATGAGGTCTGCAATGTGCTGAGCCTGAACCGTGATACCATCGTTGAAATGCCCGTTTTAGGCATTGGCGGCAAGCTCGCAGGTACACGAACGGCACAGCTCGCCCTGTCCCATACCTATGGCTCCGGTCTAAACGATAGCTGTGAAAATGTAGTTAGTACCGTTTCTCAGCTTCTTTACGGTGTCACCGTTGACCATTACATTTCCATGGGTATGGATGGCATCGTACTGCTCAACGATGCGGTTGGTGGGGTCACTGTGAACAATACGGAAGATTTCTCCGCAGTTGATCCCAGTATCCCTGTAGGTGCGGTAAAACTCATGGGACAGCAGGCAGAAACCTTCATCCGAAGCCGTAAGGATGTGGGCACACAGCTCAATCTCAGCCGTATGGAGCGGCAAAAGGAATACATGAAAGGTTTTTTAACCTCCCTTCGTGCCAAGCTGGATGAAGATTCCCTATTTATCCCCCACACCTATGAGGAAATGTCCCCCCATATTGTGACAGACTGTTCCGTCAATGTAATCAGCGGGATTTTGGATCGATATGGGGATTATCCCCTGAACGAAGTAGTTTCTCCTGCCGGTGAGAATGTTTTGGGAGAGCAGTATTACGAGTTTTATGTCGATGAGGAAGCGCTGGATGCCCTAGTCCTTCGGCTTCTCTACGCCCCCAAAAGGTAAATCTATGAATAAAACACTATTTATCATTTTGGTCTTCCTTCTTGTTGGGGTCATTATCTTCGCGGGTTGGAATATTTACAGCGGCACCAGACAGTATGCAGAGGTTGAAGAGGAATATGAGGATCTTCAGGCCTTTATTCAGCTACCCACCGCACCGCCTGCAGAAGTCCCAACAGAAGCACCGCACCGCCCCTCCCCTACTGCCCCTCCGGAGGGTTTCGGACATTCCGGTGTAATGATCGAAACCGAGCCCCCGGCTACGGAATCTCCTGACGATACCCTCTGGCCCGTAGTGGATTTTACCGCCCTCAAGGAGATCAACGAGGATGTTGTCGGCTGGGTTTACTTAGAAGGTACGAAGATCAACTACCCCATTGTCCAGGGCGATGACAACAGCTACTATCTCCGACGGCTCTATACCGGCAAGAAAAACTATTCCGGCTGTATCTTTATGGACTACCGCTGCAACAGTGACTTGTCCAGCCCCCATACCATTATCTATGGACACAACATGAGCAACAAGGGTATGTTTGCTGACCTGCAGAAATTCAGACGGCAAAAATTTTATGACGAGCATCCCGTGATCCTGATCATGACACCGGATAGAAACTACAAGGTGGAAATCTTTGCCGGATATGTTACCACCGCCAGCGAAGACGCATGGTTTCTTGACTTGAATGAGAGAAATATGGAAAAATGGTTAGATGAAGTTCTGGAACAATCCATGTTCCAGACCGGAATCCGCCCCGAGATCGGCGATCAGATCTTCACTTTGTCCACCTGTGCCTACGACTATAAATATGGTCGACTGGTTATTCATGGCATCCTTAGATAGTCAAAGCCTCCGGGCAATAAGCGCTTCATAATGAACAAACGGCAGGATCCCATAAGGGGATCCTGCCGCAGCTTATTTGGAACGGATGATTATCAAACAGTTGCTTGCAACTTTCAGCGCAAAAACTGCTCAAAGAACTGCTCCGCTTGGAAAAACAATTCCGGGGATAGAATCAATAATTTTCTTTGTGAACCTCGAAGAATGCCTGGGGATGCTTACAAACGGGACACTCCTCCGGAGCCTTAGTGCCCATGACCAGGTGGCCGCAGTTGCGGCACTCCCACATCTGCACCTCGCACTTTTCAAAGACCTGCTTGGTTTCCACATTGCGGAGGAGGGCACGGTACCGCTCTTCATGGGATCTTTCAATGGCGGCAACCCCACGGAACTGCTCTGCAAGATCATGGAAGCCTTCTTCGTCTGCTTCTCTTGCCATACGGTCATACATATCTGTCCATTCGTAGTTCTCGCCCTCAGCGGCATGGAACAGGTTTTCAGCAGTGTTACCCATTTCGCCCAGAGCCTTGAACCACAGCTTTGCGTGCTCCTTCTCATTATCCGCCGTTTGCAGGAACAGAGCCGCAATCTGCTCAAAGCCCTGCTTCTTGGCAACGGAGGCAAAGTAGGTGTACTTATTCCGGGCCTGGGATTCTCCGGCAAAGGCTTCCCAAAGGTTCTTTTCTGTTTTTGTGCCGGCATACTTATTCTTGGGGGGTGTGGCAGGTGCTACAGGGACAAAAACCTCCTTGGACTGCTTACAAAGAGGGCACTTGAAATCATCTGCCATTGGGCCTTCATGCTCATAACCGCATACGGTGCATTTCCACTTTTCCATCATTCAAACCTCCACATTGTGTTTTATCCAGATGGGCATCTGGAGTATTTTTTTAAAGTATATCAAATTACCAAAAGAATTTCAAGTATTTTTGTGTATTTTCCCTTCCATTTTCCAGCAAATTGTGTTACTATGACATTACCCTAAAACAAAGGAGAACATACTATGCTATTAATTAAAAACGGACATATCAAGCCCATGGTTGGGCCGGAGCTGCTGTGCGGCTGTATCCTCATTGGTGACGACGGCAAGATTCAGGCCATTGCGCCCCATCTAGAGGCACCCGAAGGATGCGAGATCCTGGATTCGGAAGGCAGACTCATTACCCCCGGCTGTGTTGATGCCCATTGCCACATTGGTCTGGACAATGAGGGTGTTTCCTGGGAAGGCATGGATTACAACGAAATCATTGATCCCCTGACTCCCCATCTGCGAGCCATCGATTCCATCTATCCCCAGGACGAGTCCTTTATGCTGGCTCTTCAGGGCGGCGTTACCACCGCTTGCACCGGCCCCGGCAGTGCCAATGTAGTTGGCGGCACCTTCGCTGCCATTAAGCTGGCAGGTAAGCGGATCGACAACATGATCGTAAAGCACCCCCTTGCTATGAAGTGCGCCTTTGGTGAAAATCCCAAGCGTTGCTACGGTCAGGGCATGAAGAAAAGCCCCATGACCAGAATGGGCACTGCAGCACTGCTCCGTGAGCTGCTCTTTAAGACCCGCCGTTATATGCAGGATAAGGCAGAGGGTAAGAATCCCGGCTTCGACATGAAGCTGGAAGCCATGATCCCTGTTATGGAAAAGAAGATCCCCCTGAAGGCACACGCACATCGTGCTGACGATATTCTTACCTCCATCCGCATCGCAAAAGAATTTGATGTAAACATCACTCTGGATCACTGCACCGACGGTGCTGTCATCGCTGACGAGCTGGCAAAGGAAGGTCTGCCTGCCTTCGTAGGCCCCTCTCTGGGCAGCAAGACCAAGGTAGAGCTGCGGAACAAGAGCTTTACCACCCCCGCCGCCCTCTACAAAGCCGGTGTACCTTTCAGCATTATTACCGACGCCCCTGTCATTCCTTTGCAGTATCTTCCCATGTGCGCAGGTCTTGCCGCCAATGATGGCCTGCCTCTGGAAGAAGCCTGGAAGGCCATCACTATCTACCCTGCCCAGCAGACAGGCATTGCTGACCGTGTGGGCAGCTTAGAGCCGGGCAAGGATGCAGACATTGTAATCTGGACTGCCGATCCTCTGACCACTGTTGGTGGCCATGCCTACACCACCATTGTGGATGGAAAAATAGTATATCACGAGCAGTAAATATCTGCCACCCACTGTTTTTGCAGTGGGTGGTTTCTTTTTAGGGGTAAACGCTCACATCCATAGAAAAGCGACTTATAATGCTTTACAACTTGCCCATGAAGTAGTAAAATAAGATATAATCTCTAAATAACAGAGAAAGGGGGCGCAGATATGTCTGTTGGTGCTGTTGTTGTAGCTGCGGGAATGTCCAGCCGCATGGGTGATTTTAAGCCACTGCTAAATTTAGGGAGCATTTCCATTGCACGGAGAGTGATTGCTGCCTTGCAGCAAGGCGGTGTTGAGAAAATCGTGGTTGTTACCGGATACCGGGGAGACGAGCTGGAGCGTCATTTGCACAAATGCGGTGTAATCTTTCTAAGAAATGAAAACTATGATACCACAGATATGTTTTACTCTGCTTCCAAAGGCCTTTCCTACCTGAAGGATAAATGTGAAAGAGTGTTATTTACCCCGGTGGATATTCCTTTGTTCAGCCCGGAAACGGTAGGCGCACTCTTGTCCTGCGGCGCTCCCCTTGCCTACCCTGCCTGTGAAGGCAAGACAGGCCATCCCATTCTTCTATGTCGGGAGGTAATCACCAAGGTTTTGGACGATTCCGGCAAGGGTGGTCTAAAATGCGCCCTGGAACGGTGCGGCATTCCCCCCACCCTGGTGGAGGTGAATGACGTTGGAATCTTACAGGATGCTGACACACCGCAGGATTTTGCAGAACTTTTGCGATTCCACAACCAAATGCTGATTCGTCCAGTGATTGAAGTATCCCTGGCAAGGCAGCAGACCTTCTTCAACAACAAGGCTGCCATGCTTTTAAGCCTGGTGGAGGAAACCCACTCTGTTCGACTGGCATGCAAGCAAATGCGCATCTCCTATTCCTCCGGATGGAATCTGCTCAATTCCATGGAAGAAGAGCTGGGGCTTGCTTTGGTGCAGCGCAGTCAGGGCGGCGCAAAAGGCGGATGCAGCACACTGACAGAACAGGGACGGCTTCTTCTGGATGCTTACACCGTCTACACAAATGACCTGAAAAAGGCCGCAGAAGAACTGTTCCGTCACCACTTCAAGGAATATTTCCCGTAAGGAGTAACGCATGAAAAGAATCTATTTAATTCGCCACGGAGAACCGGAGTTCCCAGAGGGCAAAACCATGTGTCTCGGCAGCACTGATCTGCACCTAAGCGCTCTTGGACGCCTACAGGCCGTTCTGGCGGCAGAATATCTCAAGGACATCCCCGATGTACGCTTATTTTCCAGCCCCCTTGCAAGGGCTGTGCAGACTGCACAGAGCTTCCGTCTACCCATCACTACCCTTCCAGGATTAAGAGAGCGAGATATGGGAATCTGGGACGGTCTGACCTTTGAAGAAATCAAAGCTACTTATCCGGAGCTTTACAAAGCGAGAGCCATAGATCCCATGCTGTCCGTTCCAGGACAGGAGGACGAAAAAAAGGCACTTCTGCGGTTTCGGGAATGCGTGTATCAAGGGCTTCGTCTTGCCGGTGAGGGTACCCCTGTCTTTGTAGCCCACAGCGGCGTTTTGAAGCTGTTTATCCGGGAGTTTGCTCCCCTCCCCAGTCCTCCCTACGGCTCGGTCATTGCAGTGGACACAGACGGAATTAACTTCTACGACGCAGGAGAGCCGATGCAGCCAACGCCTTCCCTTTCCGAAGATCTGCGCCTAAAGCTTTTACAGGGCATTTTCACCCCACCGAACATTGTGAAGCACTGTACGGCTGTTGCAAAAAAAGCGGCAGAGCTTGCAGACTGTCTTGAAGCGGCCGGTGTTACCCTTGACAGAGAACTTACCGTCAGCTCCGCTTATTTACACGACATGATGCGCACAGAACCGAACCACTGGGAAGCCGGTCGGGTTCTTCTGGAGAAACTGGGTTACCCGGATGTGGGCAAAATCGTGGCACTGCACCACAGCCCCATCGCTGCAGAAAACTTGGACGAAGCAGCCATAGTCTTTCTTGCCGACAAGCTGGTACTGGAAAGCTTCCCTGTAACACTCTCTCAGCGGTTTGAAGACAGCGCCAATAAATGCAGGACCCCGGAGCAAAAAGCAATACACCGGGCCCGGTATGATGCCGCCCGTTCCATTGGTGAACGAATCAATGCCCTGTGCGGCAAGGCCGTTGTACCCCTGTAAGGAGGCAAGAATGAATAAACTGTTTCAAATCATGTTTGATCGGCTGAACCGGGGTGAAGACCTGGTACTTGTGACTGTAATCGCCTCCTCCGGGGCTACTCCCAGAGGGGTAGGGGCAAGAATGCTGGTTGGAAAGCAGGGCAGGATTTACGGAACCATCGGGGGCGGCGCTGTAGAATACCGCTCCGAGAAGATCGCTCGTGATGTTTTGGAGAAAAAAAGCTCTCTGGAGCAGGCATTTTCCCTGACTAGAGAGGATGTGCAAAATCTGGGGATGATCTGCGGCGGCGATGTTCTGATTTTCTTCTCCTACATCTCCTGCCAAGATGCTCACACCCTGGCTCTGCTTCAAAAAGCACTGGCATCTCTTTCCAAAGGCGAGCCACTCTGGCTACTCTCAGACATTGGGCAGGGTGGCAAGCTGGCTCTGTATTCACGCCAGGATGGATGCATAGGCATAGAACTGCCTGAAGCCCTCCATAGCCATCTGAATGACCGACCCCATCGGGTAAAAGAGAATGACTTCGACCTGTATGTGGAGCAAATTGGCACGCCCGGGAGAGTCTATATCTTTGGCGGCGGCCATGTGGCGCAGGAGTTGGAGCCGGTACTCAGCCATGTTGGTTTTCGCTGTGTGGTCATGGATGATCGGGAAGAATTTGCAAAAAGAGAGTTGTTCCCCACAGCGGAGGAGGTCATTCTGGTGGACTTCTCCCAGATCAGCCACTATGTGACCATTGGGGAAGCGGATTATGTCTGTGTCATGACCAGAGGTCATGCCTATGACACGATAATTCAGGCACAAATTCTAAAGTGCAGACCCAAATATGTAGGTGTGATCGGCAGCCGAAGCAAAGCCGCTGGGGTGCGGAAGGTGCTGAAAGAGGAATACAGCCTTTCTGACGAGCTTTTAGACCGGGTTACGACCCCCATTGGGCTTTCCATCGGGGCGCAGACCCCGGAGGAAATTGCCATTTCCATTGCAGGGCAGATAATTGCTGTCAGAGCGGGTAAACAATAAAAAAGGTGCATCCAAGGGGACTACCCGAGGATGCACCTAAATTTTATGCAATTACTGACCAATCATAATTTTCAAAATTTCCCGGTCGGTTTCCCGCATACCGATTCTTGCCATGCGGCCCACATTTTCAATGGTGTGATCTACGCCCTTGGTGACAATACCATCACCGGCGTAGAACTGATTACCGTTCTGGAACAGACGATAGCCCAAAATGCCTGCATCTACAGCAGCAGCGATCTTGGCAGCACAGGAGGGCTTGGCGCCATCACAGGTAATGCCGGAAACAACTGCCAGAGCATTGACAACCGTATGAGCGATCTCACGGTATCTGCCGCCCTCTAAGAAGGCGATACCGGCTGCCGCACCGCAGCCTGCACTAACTGCACCACAGAAAGCAGAAAGTCTGCCGATGCCGGTCTTCTGGTGGATGGTAACCAGATTGCTGACCACCAGGGCACGAAGCAGCTCTTCGTGAGTTCTGTTCTGGGCTCTGGCAAAGACCACCACAGGAAGGGAGGCAGTCATGCCCTGATTGCCACTGCCGGAAACAATGACAACCGGCATATTACAGCCGCTCATGCGGGCATCACTACCTGCAGCAGCATAGGCTCTGGCCTGAATTTCCGTGGAGTCTCCGTAGGCCACAAGCAAGGTCTTGCCTACCTGTGCGCCCCAACCGCCCTTCAGGCCTTCTTCTGCAATGGCAGTGTTATATTCGATCTGCCGCTCCAAAACATCCCGAACCTCTTCCAGATCTACAGTTTCGGCAAAGGTGACGATGTCCTGCACATTGAGGATGCTTCTGTCTGTGAGGCCGGAGGTGCTTACATCAGTACAGCCATACTGGAACAGCACTTCCCCATCCAGCTCTGTCAAGATGATATTGGTATGGTAGCCAACAATGACCAGGCGGGCATGGTGCTCCTCTTTCCACATTTCCAGTTCCAGATAGAAGGTTTCATCAGTCTGGGCCAGGTCAATGACGATCTCATGCTCCCGAAGGTACTGAGCGATGGCGGCGTGCTTGTCGGGGGTGATCTTAGCAACCACTTCCAGCATAGCATTGGCATCACCGGCAACAACACCTGCAGCCACAGAAGCCTCCAGACCCTTGAGTCCGCCGGTATTAGGAACGATAACGCTCTTTACATTTTTGATCAGGTTGCCGCTGACATTAAGACGGCAGCGATCCGGAATTGCGCCCAGAATATCCCGGCACCGGGCAGCGGCATAGGCCACCGCAATAGGCTCGGTACAGCCCATAGCAGGTACCAGTTCTTCCCGTAAAATGCGGACATAATCCTTGAACATGACGGTCTTTTCTTCCATATTGAAATCCTCCTGTTCCTTGGCAGACATAAGATCTGCAGCCTTGTCTTTATTCTACAGGAAACCTGGCAAAATCGCAAGAAAAACCTTCCGCTTCTGAAAAGATTCTTTTTCAGGTGTTGACAGCATGCCATAGGTTGGGTAAAATTTAGACAAATACTGCCGGAGGTAGGCCGAAATGAAAATATTAAACCTTGGTTCTCTGAATTTTGACAGAGTATATGCTGTTGATCAATTTGTTTCCGCCGGAGAAACCATCCTTTCTAATGGTTACGAGGAATTTATTGGAGGAAAGGGTCTGAACCAATCCATCGCTCTGGCAAAAGGTGGGGCGATGGTCTACCATGCCGGAGCAGTGGGCCCGGATGGTGCGGCCCTCATGAAATGCTTAGAGGATGCCGGTGTGGAAACAGACTTTATGATGATCTCGGAAACTGTCAGCGGTCATGCGGTAATTCAGAATGCCCACGGACAGAACTGCATCATCGTCTGTGGCGGAGCAAACCAGAGTCTGACCGAAAGTTACATAGACAGAGTCTTGTCCAATTTTGCCCCAGGTGACCTGCTCTTGCTGCAAAATGAGGTAAATCTCATTCCCTGCGCCATGGGAAAAGCCAAGTCTATGGGTATGAAAATCGCCTTCAATGCCTCCCCCATTACCCGGGAGCTTCTGAACTATCCTCTGGAGCTGGTTGATTTCTTCCTGGTCAATGAGATCGAAGGAAAACTGCTGGCAGGGACAGAAAGCGATGATCCCAAGGTCATTGTGGGTGCCCTCTGTGCCCGCTATCCCAAGGCCGCCGTGGTCATGACTTTGGGCAAGGATGGGGTACTGTACCGGGATGAGAAGGAATTTTGTGCCGTATCCGGCATTCGGGTAACCCCTGTGGACACCACTGCTGCGGGAGATACCTTCACCGGTTTCTTTCTCTCTGCCCTTGCCAAGGGCTGTGACACAAAAACCGCTTTGGAGCTTGCCACCAAGGCTGCTGCCCTGTCCATCACCCGCAAGGGCGCTGCACCCAGTATCCCCACCTTGGAAGAAGCTGAGAGCTTCCGGGGTTAATTACCGGGCAGAAGAAAAGACTTGACACTACTTTCCAAAGGGGGTATAATCTCTTTGGATTTGGGCCCGTAGCGCAGCTGGGAGCGCATTACATTCGCATTGTAGGGGTCGGGAGTTCGAATCTCCTCGGGTCCACCAGAAAAAGACCGATGCTTTGATACAAAGCATCGGTCTTTTTCAACGAAATAAATCCCTTACGGGATTTGTGAAATACGCTTCGCATGTGAAATATTGCTTCGCAATGTGAAATGCGCTGCGGCGCATAAGGGATTTATTTCATTTCACTTGATGCGACAGCATCAAATTTCACAATTTACAAAGTAAATTATTTCACATTTGCCGCAAGGCAAATATTTCACTCATTTCAAATCGTTAAAAGACAAGTAATCGTTAAAATGCTGGTATAATCGTTGATTTATAGGGGTAATCGTTAAATCGTAGCCGATAATCGTTGAAATGTTGTTGTTCTTATGCTATAATTCATATAGAGGAGGTATCATTATGAAGAGAAAATATCTTGCAGTCATTATTTCCTGTTCTGTTGCTATTCTTTTAGTTTGTGCCATTATAGGCGTAAATGTTCTTTTAACCAACTTTATAGAAAGCACTAATATAGTATGCAAAGGTCAAAAGTTCTCGTCGGCAGATGAAGCAATACAGGCCATGGAATTAAGCGAACGAGAGGCAAATGATACAAGTCTCGATTACTGCCCTCCGTATAAGGTAGTACATACTTTTGATTACGACAAAAACACTATCGTATTTTACAACTATTGTTATAGTTTTGATGGAGAAGAAAGTGCCTCCTATGCTATAAGAATATTAAAACACAATGACGATGGGACGCTTTCTTTTGACAGCGGTTTTGCAGATTTTCATATGAGTGAGCCGGACGGGAACGAAGACTACTATTATTTCACAAATATTAAAACATCAGGTGGCAATAAATCTATTAGTTTTTTGTATTTGAATAAAGACACCAATAAAGATGTTTATGTTGATGGGATAAAAGCAGAAAAGCATCTTGCTTCGATCGAAGGTCGTGAGTTTTATATTTGTTATGCAATATCCAATCGCGACACGTTCCTATCCAATCTTTTTACACCGATTTCTAGTAGACATAAGGTGGAAATTAAATAATTTCCCTACCAATTTTGATTTGCACCCCCTAAAAAACTTTGCACCCCCTTGACTCAAAAGGGGGTGCATTTGTATTAAAATTAGGATTAATCTTCAATAAAAAATGCTGCCAACGGGCAGCATTTTTTATTGGTACGGCATTCAACGGGGAGATTCGAATAATTTCATGCGGCGCGGACGAGCGCCGCCGCCGAGGGCTTGACCGAGGCGAACATTGATTATACGAATCTCCTCGGGTCCACCAGAAAAAGGACGATGCTTTGATACAAAGCATCGGTCTTTTTCAACGAAATAAATCCCTTGCGGGATTTGTGAAATAACGCTTCGCGTTATGAAATAGCTGTCGCTATGAAATACGCTGTGGCGTATGAGGGATTTATTTTATTTCACTTGATGCGACAGCATCAAATTTCACAATTTACAAAGTAAATTATTTCACATTTGCCGCAAGGCAAATATTTCACTGAGTTCAAATCGTTAAAAGATTGATAATCGTTAAAATGCTGGTGTAATCGTTGATTTATAGAGGCAATCGTTAAATTGTAGCCGATAATCGTTAAAATGTTGAAATGTTCATATTTGTATGCTATACTTTAATTATGAATTATTTAGGAGGTTATCTGCAATGAAACGCCTATTCTGCTTGCTTCTAACAGGAATTATATTGATTTCTTTGACGGCTTGTCAAACAAACATCGATAATTCAGATAAAAACGAAAACAATGTCGACTATATGACTACATCATGCACTAAGGATTCCGTAGATGAATTTATGTCAATTATTGGCGAGGTGGAATTGGGTGGTTTGTCTACCGGAATGACGCTTGATAAGGAACATTGCTACAATGTCACTCCACTTTCAGTTGCAGAACAGACAGATATTAAGATTTTTAAGTTTAGTGATTCCTGTGTCTCTTTCGCATTAATTGATGGTGCGGTATATTCCATTTGTGAGTCCTTTGGTGGCTATGGTTTTGTAAATGCTGTGCCTTGGGATTATGACGAAGATGGAAATCTCGATTTATTGGTTGCTTCTTCATGGGGTTCGGGATTACACCGTTCTATAATTTCTGTTTTTAATACGACCACAAAGGAATCCCTTGTTATTTATGATACTTCAACTACCGACAATCCTTCTGTAGATCTGTTTGTAGCGACTGCTTCACCCTCGTTTTCTTCAAAAGATCCCCAAGACCTTCCCATTTATTATCAAGTCTACAGCGCAAACATAGAAGTCAACGGCAATAACCTTGCAGATTTGTCTTATGCGGCAACGGGTGTTATTGGCTCAGTAGTTGTCGAAAATGGAGCGCCAGTTTTTAAGCCGATGGGTGATTAAGTGCGTTGCCCCCTCTTTGGCATAAAATGCACCCCCTAAAATGACTTTGCACCCCCTTGGCTCAAAAGGGGGTGCATTTGTATTAAAATTAGGGTTAGTCTTCATAAAAGTCAACATTCGTTGATACAGAGAAAAGTTCTTAATTTTAGGGGCTTTTCTTTGTTTTCGTGTGAAAAATCATATTCATAATTGAAAACAACTCACACAAAAGGGACTGTTGCAGAACCTTCATTTTGCAACAGTCCCTTTTTTAATGATATCCGTTCCAGTCGGAACAGGTGATATATTACCATTGAAAGGGGGTGCTTTAATGTCTGACAAATTCTATATCGTTAAGAAATATATCGACCAAATGGATTATTATGATTTATTAGCAAGCGGTGCCCCTTCCGATGAGTTTGATATTGAATCACAGGAAATCAGCGCAAGAGTGAGCTGTGAACATTCTGTCCGGGAAATAGCGAAAATAATTGCATCGGTCTTTAATAAGTATTTTGATGAACACGACGATTCAACGGTGTTTATGCCTGTTGCGGAACAAATTAAAAACGAACTTGCATCGTAATTTGGGTATACTATTAGTCGTTGTTTCGCAGAAAGGCGCTGTCTCAAAATGATTTTTCGAAATCATCAGAGGCAGCGCCTTTAATGATATTTGCCTTCGGCAAGTGATGTTGCCTGCGTCAATGATGATGTCGGCTTCGCCTGATGTTTTTGGGCAAGCACCGCATCAGTACAACCGAAGGGCGCGGCATCCTTAGCAGAAAGAATCCTTCTGCCATAAATTTTTCACAGCAGATAGATTTTACAGGTGTTTTTTTCGACAAAAAATGTTATAATGCCAAGGGGGGATAACTATGTTTTTTCTAACCGATGATCATATTCCGAAAGGGGTAGGCTTTCAGACCTTTGGGGTGACCCACATTCTTTGGCTTTTGACGGGTTTGGCTTTCTGCGTTGCGGCCTGCGTTTTCCAGGGCAGGCTTTCTGGGGACAAACAGAAGCGTGTGCTGCGGGTGCTGGGCATCTACATCGTCCTGCAGGAGATGGCAAAAGATCTGGTTCTGATTCTGCTGGGCGAATTTAGCTGGGGGGTATCTTCCACTTCACCTGTGTGGGATCAATATTTTGCTGATTGCCTTTGACACGGTCAAGCGAATCAAAACGGTGAGAAGTTTTATTTATTATTTTGCAATCCCGGGTGCGGCGCTGGCGCTGCTTTTTCCCAATTGAACAGAAATGCCTGTTTGGAATTTTTTTATATTCACAGCTTTACGATACATATTTTGTTGGTGCTGTACCCGCTTATGCCGGTAACCACCAACCAGGTGTCCACAGATCTGAAATCGGCTCTTAAAGGAGTCGGCCTCCTGGTTGCTATGGCGATTCCTGTGTACGGCCTGAATCTGCTTAGGGGAACCAGTTTTATGTTTTTGATGCGGCCGGATTCCGGCAATCCCCTGGAGCTTTTCGAAAAGCTGCTGGGTTCTCACCTGTGGGGCTTTCTCATCCTTTTGCTTGTGGTGATTTTGGTGATGTATCTCCCCACCCGTATTTTTAAGAACCGAAATAAGCACGCCCAAGCCCTGGCTTAATTTGGAAAGGATTGGTACCATGAATCAATTTGCTTTAATCCACGGTTCTTGTGCTGACCAAAAGGCAGATGCCGTAGTCAACGCCGCCAATAATGGCCTTTGGGCCGGGGGAGGCATCTGCGGCGTTATTTTTCAAAAAGCGGGCATGGCAGCTTTAACCAAGGCCTGCGCCCAATTCAAGACCCCCTTAAAAGACGGCTCTGCGGTCATTACCCCGGCTTTTCAGATGACCAATGCCCGGCATATCATCCACGCCGTTGGCCCGGATTTTGCAAGGACGCCCAAGGCATTTAAGGAGCTGTTTGACGCATACTATAATTCCTTGCAAGTGCTGATGGACAAGGGCCTTCACAGTATTTCCTTTCCTCTGATCAGCTCCGGTATCTTCGGGGGAAATCTGCCCGACCCGGCAGGGGAGTCTGCCAGGCAATGCTGCCGTGCTTATTTGAAATTTGTGGAAGACCACCCGGACTATGGGGTGGATGTGAAGCTGTGCGCCTTTTCTGCTCACGAGATGCAGGCGGCACAGACTGTAGTTAACAGTATGATTACGGTGTAAAGGAGGAGCCGCTATGTATACAGCCAAACAGATGATCGTTGTGCGGCGGGACTTAAAAATGCGGAAGGGCAAGATTGCTGCCCAGGCGGGCCATGCCTGTGTGACAGCGGTTTTGATGGCGCTGGAAAAGGAAGACCGCCTGGGGGACATTATGACCGAGGGGGACTGGATTACGCTGCGCCCCACGGACAAGGAGGCAACCCCTTTAAGTGACTGGTTCCTAAACGGCACGGCTAAGATCTGCGTCTATGTAGACTCCGAGGAAGAACTGCTGGAGATCGACCAAAAGGCAAAGGAGCAGGGCTTCATATCAGCTCTCATTCGGGATGCGGGGCATACGGAGTTCCACGGCGTGCCTACTTACACCTGCCTGGCTTTGGAGCCTTTAACTCCGGAGTTGACAGAGCCTCTTACGGGTCATTTGCCCCTGTATTAAGGGAAAAGTCAGAAGAACCGAAAGAAAAAGGGATTTTTTGAAAATAATGCTTGACAAACTGCTGGTACAGAGCTATAATGTGCGTGTTGTCCACGGACGATTAGCTCAGCTGGCTAGAGCATCCGCTTGACGTGCGGAAGGTCATAGGTTCGAGTCCTATATCGTCCACCATACATGAAAGATCCGAACTACTTCACGACAGGAAGTGCGTTCGGATTTTTTGTTTATATCAAAGACATTACATATTGATGCTGCTGCCCAGAGGATTTCACCGTCCTCTGGGCTTTTTTCGTTTTATCCACACATTTGAAGCGATGGCGTTTTGTTTCTAAAATGAAGTCAGAAATAAAAACCAAGGAGGAAACGCATATGCAAACGATTTATGAAAAGATGGGCGGCACTTACCGTCAAGAGGGTGATTACCTGCTACCCAATATCGAAGCACCTAAAAGTCCACAGATTGGCATTTGGGGTCAGCGGAGATTGCAGTATCTTCGTGCCAATAAAAGGGTGCTGTATACCTCTATGCTGATGGACGGTATATTAAAGGATCACCTTGAGGAGGTAGATAAATCCGCAAACGAAATATTTAAGCAGCTGACCACACAAATGCAGTTGCAGGAGGGCATCACAGAGGAACTGAAGGCAAACAATCAGTTGGAATGGGTTCGACGGATGAATAGCATCCGCAACCGAGCCGTTGAAATGATTTACAAGGAGTTGATCTACGCATGAGGCAGAAGAATCGCGTAGAAGGATCCAGATAATATACACCAAAACAGAGGGATTATGTCTCTAAAATATTAGCGTTGATGGACTGAGTGCCTCAAAGATTTGAAAAATATTGCAAATACACCATTTGCAAAGTATAATAGCTGTACAAACAGCAACTTTATTATTTATTGCGAGATACGAAAATGCGATATACAGAAAAAATGGAAGACTCTTTGTTCCAGCAATGGAATGTTAATGAAGAAGATTATAGCGGTGTTCGTGCAATTCTTGATTCCGAAAACCGTCCCTTTGGTGACCCCTGTATGGTTAACAGTATTTGGAGCTTTCATAACTGAGATGTTCTTATTGTGTTCCATTTTTGGGGTATGCTTCCTGCTATAATGTAGATGCTTAACGGCAACTACATGAAAAGGAGATTTTTATTATGCCAAAACCGGACGGAACCATGTATCCTTGGGAAAACGCGGAACTGAACCAGGCCAAAGTACACTACGAATCAGCGGTGGACCGTGTAAAACGACACCCAAATTCCAAACAGGATCTATGAAGCGGACGAGAAGAAATCTTTTGCCAATCTGATGCGGATCACAGCCAAATACGCAGGCTGCAAGTAAACCCACAAGAAAGGGGCGGAAGCAATGTATGAGGAAAAACTGAGGATTAAGGACGGTGTCCTGCTACCCAACCGGGAACTGGAGAACTTAGATATAGAAGAGATTCGAATTCCCGAAGGAGTTACAACAATCGACTCTGCATTTAAGAACTGGAAAAAACTTAAATCTGTTTACATTCCCCAAAGCGTCACCGTTATCAGCCCATGGGCGTTCAAGAACTGCGAAAGTCTGGAATCCATAATTATTCCGGATTCAGTTACCGAGATTGGAGAATTTGCTTTCGAGAATTGCCGGAAGCTTCGTAGAATCCATATTCCTGACAGTGTCAAAAAGATCGGTGATGCCGCATTCCGAGGATGTAAAAAGTTGGCGGACAAGAATGGCTTTGTAATCATACGGAATGTGTTGTACGGTTACTACGGTAAAGAAACCAGCATCGTGATTCCCGACGGAGTAACATCGATTAGCCGTGAAGCATTTTGTCGGCACAGAAAGCTCACAAATATTATGATTCCACCCAGTGTAACAAGCCTTGGAATCGACATCTTTGCTGCTTGCAGCAATCTCACTTCCATTTCTCTTCCGGTTGGTGTGACCACACTCCCCTGCAGCGCTTTCCAGAACTGCAAAGCACTAACAGAGGTTCACCTTCCTGCTAATTTAGAGCATATTGGAGAAAGTGCTTTTGAAGGATGCGAAAGCCTGACTTCTATCATAATTCCTGACAAGGTTCGTTATGTTGGCAAATGGGCTTTTGCAGGACTTAAAAAGTTATCATCCGTAATCATATCTCCAGATCTCAAAAACTTTGGACAACAGGCTTTTGCAGGATGTGACGCTCTGGCAGACGAAAAAGGTCGCGTAATAATCAATGGCGTTTTTTGCGCCCTTACCGGAAAGCATACGGAGTGCACAATTCCCGATGGCGTACATACCATTGGAGACGGCGCTTTCTCCTGCCATTTTCACCTTCGGTCCGTCGTAATTCCCAATAGTGTGACTGCAATTGAGAAAGATGCATTTGCATATTGCGAAAATATTACTGAAATTCATATTCCTGAGGGTGTAACCTTTGTTGGCAGTGAGGCCTTTTGCAATTGTTGGAAATTGAAAGATGTCTATTTCCCGTCCTCAATCCAACAGATTGGCACTGCCTTGTTTGGTCAAAGCCACTTAATCCAGCCCGGCAACATCCGAATTCACGCACCTGCCGGTAGCTACGCTGAACTGTATGCTAATGAAAATGGCTTTGCTTTTGTGGCAGAGTAATTCTGTGCATAAACATGATTCGCTATTCCAATAGTTTGGAAAAACACAACCCATCGAATACCCATACTATCAACGATTATCAAAGGAGGACATAATTTATGGAAATCTATTACGGAGTCATTTACTTTAAGGACGGCAGAAAGGTAGAGACCGGGAAGGTCACTGGTGGCCCCGCCGCAGCGCAGATTTGCGAACGGCAGACCGCTATGCAGTTTGAACAGTATATGAGGACGGCCATTTCGGATCGTTTCAAACCTTCCAGATATGAAGTGAAAGTGGTTAGATCATGATACCCTGCCAAGCCATCCCCCCTGTCCATTTTTGGGACAGGGGGCTTTGCTATAATGGACACATAAACCACAGCCGCCTAATCGGCTGCCCATTTTGCTACATTTTTGGAGGTAATGATTATGATTAAAAACACCATTTGCCAGTATGTCCGCACCATGTTTGATGAGAGCCGTGATGGCGAGTTGACCGCCGGTGATTTGGACAACCGCTTTGACTACCTTGTGGAATGGGACGAAGAAACCGCTGAAGCGCTGGCGCAGGAGTGCGGCACACTGGTCGGTCACCTGACAGAGCTTTCCCACCAGTTTGAAAAGTTGCGCAATGAAACGCGACATCTGACCAAGGAACAGATGGAAGTATGGAATACCTATCTTCGCCCCTTCCCAAAACACAATTTGGATATGGATGCCCTGCGAACCATTTGGGAGAAATTCGAAACCGATGGGCCTGTGACTGAAGAAGAATACGCACTCGCTGATCAATATGCCCACTGGTTTGAGGAAAATGCACTGTGGAGACTGCCTGCTAAGCGCTGCGATTCGATCCAGCTCATTAACCGTGCCAGACGCTACAGTAAGCTTGTGCGGCTGAATGCCCCTGTGGTGGTTCAAGAAAACGAAGCTAAGCGGTTTGCCGAAGAATTTGTACTGTACCACTGCATGGTGTAAAATGCTCCAAAATAAGTTGAATAATTCGGAGCAGTATGCTACAATGAGAAAAAACGGGAGGATTTGACATGAAAACAGAATGGATTTGCAGATGGCAGTATATTCCCGGCCGCGAGAAGCATTTAGAATCATACCCCACGTTGGATGCTGCGCGGAAGGCCATGGCAAAGGTCTTGCGCCATGGTGTAGATCTGCAAGACTATATTCAATTGCTACGCAGCGAAGATGGCGAGGACTGCAGCAACAGCGCAGATTTTTTAGAAAAATTCCTCACCGATTTGACGATTCCTGAATCAGAGGAGGAAATACCGCCCCACTTGGAGATCCCCGACTATTGCCGTTTGGAGATCCATCCGACCGAAGGCTTTCGCTGGGACTATATGAGAGGAGAATGTCCATCCTTCCATGTCAGCCATGTATACTACGGGAACGACGGCTACCCATTTATCGTTGATTTTGCTTATAAAAATCCCGTTGAAATTACACCAACCCGTGTCAATTCGGTACGCATTCAAATCGACGAGCACATCAACTACGGTACAAGCGCCTATCCGCTGATGGTATGGGGTGTGCTACAGGAAGAACCGCAAACCCAGGAACAGATCATCCGCAGTATTTGGCAGCAGTATCATACTGTGATCGACCGTAAGGCTATAGGCCGGCATTTGAAGTTGCTGGAGAATCTTGGCTTTCCGGTGTTGCATAATTCGGAAGGATATTATCGCGGTGGAGCGTTCCGCGAGCCCAAAGCCGATGTAAAATATGGCTCCAGTGCGTATCCTTTGCTGATCCTGCAAATGCTGGACGGTACCCCAAAAACCAAAGCGGCAATCATCCAGTCTGTTCAAGAAAAATACGGCACCAAAATTGATCGCAAAGCCGTTGGCAGACACTTGGAACTGCTGGAAGCATTAGGGGGCCATGTAAACAAGTGCGAAGACGGCTATTATATCGGCAAGTAAATCCCAAAAGAGGAAGGTGGGCTTTTTATACTTTCCAAATCCAAATACTGCGCATTCAGCCAATGCCCCAAGCGGCTGTGGCTGCAGACTTACCATCCGGAGCTGTCTGAGGAAAATGCTGCTCTGGATGCTCGGATGGAGACAGGTAACGAGGTTGGCGACCTAGCTATGGGCCTGTTTGGTGATTTCATAGAAGTTACCGCTCACAAAGAGGATGGACAGCTAGACCTTTCCAAAATGATTGCCCATACGCAGCAATTGGTTGCAGAAAGCCACCCTGTGATCTGCGAAGCCTCTTTCTCCTATGAGGGCAATTATTGCGCGGTGGACATCCTCCGTCGGGAAAATGGCGGCTATGCCATCTATGAAGTAAAGAGTGCCACCCATGAGGCGGAGATCTATGGCATCGATATCGCCTACCAGAAGTATGTGCTGGAGCACTGCGGTATTACTGTTACTGGTACATATCTCGTGTGCATCAATTCTGATTATGTCCGAGGCAAAGAACTGGATATTCAGCAGCTTTTTAAGATCGTAGATATGTCCGATTGGGTCGAGCTGGAAGCACCTCTGGTGCCCGGCAAGATCAAGCATGCTGAGGAAACTCTCGCCCAAAAGGACGAGCCTGTCCGGGATATTGCCGAGCGGTGCGAAGAACCCTACCACTGCCCCTTCTGGGCTTATTGCTCCCGGCATTTGCCGGAGCATTCGGTCTTTGACCTGTATCGCCTGCCCAAGAAAAAGAAGTTTGATTTCTACCGCAAGGGCATCATTTCTTATGCGGATGCTATGGCTGTGCCCAGCCTCAGCGATGCTCAACTGCGGCAGATTCAATTCCGGCTTTCCGATTGCGGTACATACATCGACAAGGGCGGTATTCAGGATTTCTTGAACACCCTGTCTTATCCCATCTACTTCTTGGATTTTGAGACTATGCAGCTGGTTGTGCCACAATTCCCTGGAACGAAGCCCTATCAGCAGATCCCGTTCCAATATTCTTTGCACTATATTGAGGAACCTGGCGGCGAGTTGAAGCACAAGGAGTTTCTTGCAGAGTCAGGGGGCGATCCCCGGCGGGCCATTGCGGAAAGTCTGTGCCGGGATATCCCCATGCACACCTGTGTCACAGCCTATAACCGGGGATTTGAGTGCGGACGGATCAACGAACTGGCGCTGCTGTTCCCGGATCTTGCATCGCATCTGCTGAATATCCGCAGCAACATTCAGGACTTGCTGACACCGTTCCAGGCAGGTTATTACTACAACCGAGCCATGGGCGGTAGTTTCTCCATCAAGAGTGTCCTGCCGGCACTCTACCCCGATGATCCTGCTCTGGATTATCACAATCTGGAGGGTGTCCACAACGGCGGCGAGGCTATGGACCTGTTCCCCAAAATCAAAGACCTGCCCCCGGAGGAGCAGGCCGTCGCAAGAAAGAATCTGCTGGAATACTGCAAGCTGGACACCTACGCCATGGTCAAGGTGTGGGAAGAACTATGCGCGGTTGGCAAGTAGAATGAAATGACATATGGAGGTAAGCACTATGGAAGCACAAACAGTCATTTATCCCAAATATAGTGGTGAGCATGATGATGTTATCCAAGAGTTTGAAATGAAGGATAAGCCTTCTAGCATCGCCTTTGATCCGCAAAATGAAGAGTTTCGCAAATTAGTAAGATACGCATTAAAAAAGGCATTTAACGACTTCAATTTTAGAACACTGACAAAAGAGAAATCCTTTGATTCGATATACAAGAAGTGGGATACCCAACAAAAAGAGTTGCTGAAAATGCAGAAAAAGAGCGTCACCCACCAAGAAACGCCTTCCGTAACCGGGTATCTTGTAGAACGCCTTGGAAAAACTTTTGAAGATCGATTTGTTAAGTATTTTACAAACGCACCCCTTTCAAGGGAAGAATTTGACAATTGGCACCATCAAACTTGCAAGATGTTTTTAGATCAATTGAATGGCAAAAACAACGAATCTGTCGCGATCCAACCGATTTACACAAATTTGAAATATGGGAAAGCACAAAAAATCGTAAATATGATGTTCAAGCATTTATATTGCTTCAAAAGTCAGGAAATATGGAAGGATAAGTGGGATCCCTATTTCCAATACTGCCATGTTACATTAGACAATTTTACGCTTACATGGTTTGAACGGGAGGTATGTCCCCATCAGCGCATCGAATCCTGGAGCAATTTAGATTTTACAGAAAACGCAGTAGATAAAAACAATTATACATTTTATCTTGAGCATATTCGAAAATTCTTTGATAAACAGAAATTAGATGTCAAAAGTCCCTACAGGGAGGTAACACCCTTTCAGGCAGAGTTCTACATTTGGCCGGATATTCAACTTCGATTGGCAGCCGAAGCACTTTTCTTTGAGTTAAAACCAGATGAATACAAAGGAAACGGCAAAGCTGCAAAGGATAACAGGAACGCATTAATGAAGCTGGATCTGTTGGATTTGCTTGATGATTTGAGGAAAATCATCTATAACTACTTATACTAATAAGTAATGCTCATACAGAAAGGCAGACTTATATCTCTATCTGATTTAGGATCGATGAACTAAATGTCATAATGAACAACCCGGCCCGGTGCATGCATTGAAATATAGAGAAAGGTTGAAAGAATATGGAACAATCATTATCTGAATTTGTGTGTCGTATGCACTTAAGTAAGTATTCAGGAAGCAATCCGGAAGTCACTATCCCGGAAGGGGTAGAAGTGATTGACCCCCGCGCTTTTCAGGGAAAAGAGCTTATCAAAACTGTTATATTTCCTGCATCGATCAAAACCGTTGATTGGTCTGCATTCAAAGAGTGCAAAAACCTTGAAACAGCAGATCTTTCCCGGTGTGAGAACATATGGAGGCTCGGCGAAAATCTTTTCCAAGGTTGCGAGCGATTAACCCAGGTCGTATTGCCCAAACGGCTCAAGTGTCAAACAGTGGTCCCTCTTCAATGTTTTGTTGACTGCAGTTCCCTGCAAACAATCAACCTGCCAGTCGGAATTGTCAAAATCGATAGTAGCGCATTTTTCGGTTGCTCATCTTTGACGCATATTGAATTACCGGATGGTATCAGCGAAATTGAGCAATGTGTATTCCGTGGCTGCACTTCCTTAGAATGCATTGATCTGCCCGACAGCATTACATTTATTGGAGCAAATACTTTTCAGAACTGCACAAGCCTGACTGCAGCGAAACTTCCCGGTGGTATAAAAGCGATATGCGCGCACCTCTTTGAAGGCTGCACCAGTTTGACAGAGGTTACCATCCCGGATGGTGTGGAGGACATTGTCTATTGCGCATTTAAAGATTGCACAAGTCTTTTGGAGGTCAGGCTTTCTAACAGCATCACGGACATCGGTGAAGATGCTTTCCGGGGATGTAAAAGCCTGTCCCGTATCTATATTCCCGACAGCGTTGAGGAGATTGGAAAGAAGGCCTTTGCTGGCTGTGCAAAGGGTTTCATCTTGCAGTCGTCTAATCCCAAATGGCAAGCATATGCATTGAAAGAAAGACTGAAATTTGAGCTGATTGACGATCCCTATGCAAAATAACCATGTAAGTGACCCCGCCCCGGTGTATTTGCACCGGGGCGGGGTGTTCGTTATAGATGCTTTTTGCGATAGTCTGCGACGGTTGCCTTATTGCAGGATGAATATTCGTTCTCCTCTGTGATACCGTCGTATTCCCAGCCGCAGGTTGGACAGATATAATAATCATCCAGGGTTTCTTTTCCGCAGACGGGGCAAGTGACAATTTTGAAGCCTAATTCCCGATATTCTTGGGTAGCGCGAGGGTCAAAGGGTGTGGATGGCTGTGTCATAAGGCATTTCCTCCAATGTTTTAATTTCATAATGATGGGGAACGGCGATAAAAACCTGCCGCCCGGTGGCATTCAGCGCTTCAAAAATGTGTTGCAGATCAACGGCTTCATCCAACCGTTCCAAAAAGTTGATAACAAAAAGCGGCCGGTCATCTTCTTGAGCAAGAACATCTCTCAGTTTTTCCAGAAACAACTCGCTTGCGCTGGAAATCCCCGCAGGTAAGCGGCTGCCATCTAAAATATGTTTGGAGTTCCCGAAATTCAGGTGGCGCTGCTTATGAAATCCCTTCACCAGCTGTGCGGTACTCCCACCTTGGGTACTGACCTTTTCTACTCCGCAGGCTCCGTCTGTGACGGAAACAAAAAGTGATACGTCTGTATCCCACTGGATTTCCGCTTTTCCGTTTAGGGGCGGCATTCCGCCAAAAACGCCTGCTAATGTCAAAACGATATCTTCCGCATCTGCTCCCCACAGAATGTTGATTCCGGGATGAAACTGAAACTCTGTCATAGGCGTTTCCTTCTGAACCGAGACAGAAGCAGACAGGATTCTTTTGTGCATATTATCGCCCCTTCAAAATGGTTTGTCAACAGTATAGCATAGCCGTTCCGTCAAAAATGGAACGGTCTTTTTTGGTGCATTGCCTGATGTACAATGGAAGCAAAAAAGGAGGCTTCTGTCACGATGGAACAATCTTATCCGAAATTAACACTCCCCGGCGCAGATGAAGATCTCGTGCGTATCTGCAAGGAAAGAATCCGGTTTTTGTATGGGATGAACCCGCCCAGCCTTGTTACGGAACGTTTGGATGCGGAGCTTGCCATGATGAAAGGGACAAATCACAGCTCGGTGTATATGCTGGTGCATTACCTTACAAAGCATCTGCGGCAAAAAGGGTACCGTACGCTTATGAGAGGCACATTTGGCTCCGTGCTGGTATCATTCCTTTTGGAAATTACGGAAGAAAATCCGTTGCCTGCCCATTACCGCTGTCCCAACTGCAGGTATGCGAAGTGGATGCCTGAGGCTACTTCCGGTTATGACCTGCCTGCCGAAATTTGCCCCCGTTGCGGGCGTGAACTGTACGGCGACGGGCACGATCTCCCGTACGAAACTTGCATGGGACTTGTTCCTGGGGCGCAGGAGCCTTTTGTGGAAATGAACCTGACACCGGGGGCAAGGGAAACTGCGGTGTGTTATTTAGCGCAGCTCTTGGGAGAGGATCGGATTGCCCGGGCCTGTGAATGGAACAATCCTGTCTGCTTTATGCTGTTGCCGGAGGGGATGGAATTTGAGGATGTCACGCCCATTACTGTGCTGGATCATCCGGTGTACGGCGTTAGAAAGCAGACGGTTTTGCCTGGGTATGAACTTGAGTCTGTTCTTCAAAAGGTGTTACTTTTGCACCTGGATACCTATGACTGCCTCTCGGAACTGCATCATCTCACGAATACAAAACCGGAGGATATCCGCTATAACGACCCAAATGTTTATCGTCTGTTTCGGGAACTGGACACCTTGGGGATTCCGGAGTTTTCTTCCGGAGCAGGCAAAGAGATTTTGGGACGGTTGGATGAGGTTCGTTTCAGTGATTTGGTTCGAATCAGCGGTATGGCCCACGGTACCGATGTGTGGTACAGCAATGGAGAAAACTTGCTGGCAGAGCATCCCTTCCGTGAGCTGATCGGTGACCGGAATGATATCTTCCTGACCTTGCGGAAATACGGCGTGGACCGGGAAACGGCCTATGCTGTGGCGGAGGCCGTCCGTAAGGGGAAACTTGGCGTTTGTTCTGAAGACAATGCTCGGCTGGAGGAAATGCTGCGTCGTGCCGGTGTACCGCAGTGGTATATCGACTCTATGAAGCGCATCACATACCTATTCTGCAAATCCCACCTGGTAGCTTTTGTAAAGCTGTACTTCAGTCTTGCCTGGTTTAAGTGCTACTACCCAGAGCAATTTTACAATGTAACCCTACGGAATCTGGGTGCAAAGGTGTTTTTACATGATAGCAATGAAGAGCTGAAACAGGTAATCGAGGCATATGTGAATGACGAAGATGATCCCCCGGAAGAAATTGTTCTTCTGATGGAGGCTCGCCAGCGAAATATCCCCATTGAGTTCTGACGCCTGCCCTATGGGTCTTTTTTGACCCACAGGGCTCTTTATAATACGGTTATAGTAAGATCATTGGAGGGCACAAATGAACGACAAAGCCATTCGGGGTATTCTAATTGCCTACTTGCAGGCAACCAATCAAGAGATCCGCATTTATCAGGAAAAAAGCATTGGCGCATCGATCTGCGATGTAATGGCAGTAACGGATAAGTTGACCGGCTATGAAATCAAAAGCGATTTGGATAACTATACCCGGTTAGAGGCACAAATCAAAGCCTATGACCGATTCTTTGATGAAAACTATTTGGTGGTCAGCCAGAGCCACAGCCGTTCGGCAGAAGGTAAAGTACCCAATCATTGGGGAATCCTGTGTATCCATAACGATAACATTACAGTTATTCGCAGGGCACAGAAAAACCGCAGTGTTTCCAGACGCAATCAACTGGCAATATTATGGAAGCTGGAACTAAAGAATCTGTTGATCAAAAACAACATGCCTCTCTATGCGCAGAAGGACAAGGGATATATTTCTGATATGATTGCGGCTGCTGTAGAATGTAATCTGCTTGGAAAGCAAATCGCCCAAGAGTTAATGCGTCGGGACTACTCAATCTATGATGCTGAAGACTACACCATCTATCAAAAGGGTAACGATGGTTTTCCGGCAGAGGAGCTTGTGGATATGCTCTCAGAGAAAAACTTAGAGCAGTTGACCCTGGACAAGTGGATTGCGTTGTATCGGCAGGCAACGGCCGCGCAACAGCAAAAAGAAAGCTTATTTCAATCACCGGTAAAAGAACGGGTTAAACACACCATTCCCTATACGGATATCGAAGTGTCTTTGGGCGTCCCGTGGATTAGCCGCGAGATTATCGGAGAGTTTATCGGGCATATTTTGGGGGATCCGTCAAGCCACCTTGCTTGTTGGGTGTACTATGAGCCGGTAACCGGCAACTGGAACATCCGCAATAAAAGCGGTCTTTGCGTAGGTAATTTCAATGCGTTGGTAAAATATGGTCTGTCGCGATATAGCGCGCTGGATATCATCGAAGCAACATTGAATCTACGGGAGATCAAGCTCTTTGATTATGGAACCCAATATAATGAGCGTGATACTCTGGCAGCGCTGGAAAAACAGCGGCTGGTTAACGAAGAATTCAAACGGTGGATTTGGCTGGACGAAGACCGCCGCTGGCAAGTTGAGGAAGCCTATAATAAAATATTCACCCAATATGAGGTTCAAAAATATGACGGAAGCCTTTTGCTGTTTCCGGATATGTCGCCGGCATTTTCTCTGTTTGATTATCAGAAGGATGCGGTACAAAAAATTCTCTCCACCCCCAACACTTTGCTCGCTTTTGATGTTGGCGCAGGTAAAACTTTTATTATGATCGCCGCAGCAATGAAAATGCGGGAGGAGGGTATCTCACGAAAAAATCTGTTTGTGGTTCCCAACCATATCGTTGGTCAGTGGGAAAAGATATTTACCGATTTGTATCCCAGGGCGAAAGTTCTTGCTGTTGAGCCAAAAACTTTTAAACCGGAGATGCGTCAAAAGGTGCTGACCCAAATTCGCGATGGTGACTATGACGGTATCATTATGGCATATAGCTGTTTTGAGATGATCCCGCTGTCGGAAACGGTGGTTTTGAATCAATTAAACTGTCAGCTGGACAGGCTCAATGGTGCCCTGCAGGATTTACACGCGGACAGTCGTGGCTGGTACTATTCCGGAGGCGTCAAACGAGAAAAGAACCGTATCCGAAAACTGGCGCAGGAATTCTTGAACAGCATTTCCGCATCCACAACAGAGGACATTACATTCGACCAGCTGGATATTAACACACTTTTTGTAGATGAAGCTCATAATTATAAAAATATCCCCATCCGTACCAATCTGAGAAACCTAAATGGCATCAATACTAAGGGTTCGTCTAAGTGCCAGGACCTGCTGCACAAGGTACGCTGTGTACAGAATGCCAATGGTGGACGGGGTGTGGTGTTTGCTACCGGTACGCCGCTATGCAATTCCATTTCCGATGCCTACGCTATGCAGCTTTATCTGCAGCATGAGGAATTGGAAAAGACGCATCTGGATGTGTTTGACAACTGGGTCAAAACATTTGCTCTGCCAGAGCAGCTTTGCGAGATCGATGTGGATACCTCTAAATTCCGCTTTGTCCGTAAATTCTCTAAGTTCTTTAACTTACCGGAACTTTCCAGGATGTTCTCTCAAATTGCTATCTTCCACGCGGTTAACGATCTGGGAAATATACCAATACTGGATGGGTATACCGACGAAATTATTAAAAAATACCCTGCGCTTACGGAATATATGAAATTGCTTTGCGAACGTACCGAAGCTATTCGCAGCAAAAAAGTTGATCGGCAGCATGACAATATGCTAAAAGTCAGTACCGATGGACGGAAAGCAGCGCTTCACCTCAAGCTGGTAGGGAAAATACAGCCGCAGGGCGAAAGCTCAAAGGTCTGCCGGTGCGTAGACAATGTGGTGAAACTTTACCGCAAATATCCGGATGCTACCCAATTGATATTCTGCGACTATTCTACCCCCAAAGGTGACCTTTTCAATGTGTATGGCGAAATAAAGGAAAAACTGGTGCAACAGGGCATTCTGTCAAAAGAAATTGCCTTTATCCATCATTATCACACGGAAAGCAGAAAGCTGGAACTGTTCCGTAAATTCAATGCCGGCGAAATGCGGATTTTAATCGGTTCTACCTTTAAGCTGGGTATTGGCGCCAATGTGCAGGTGAAGCTGAAGGCTATCCACCATTTGGATGTTCCTTGGCGGCCCGCGGATATGGTGCAACGGGAGGGGCGTATCCTGCGTCGGGGTAACGAGAATACGGATGTGCTCATCTACCGCTATATCACTGAGGGTAGCTTTGATTCCTATTCCTGGCAAATCTTGGAGACAAAACAGCGATTTATCTCGCAATTTTTATCCGGAAGCACCTATCAGCGCACCATTGAAGATTTGGAGAATAATGTACTAACCTATGCCCAGGTCAAAGCACTGGCGTTAGCCGAGCCACTTATGAAACAGCTTGCAGAAAAGGAAAACGAGATTAAGAACTTGAAAATCATCCTTTCCAAAGAACGGAAGGTTGTTGCGGACATGGAGCAAGAACTCTCCGAAATCGATGAAAAGATTGCGGGCGCACAGCAACGCTGGACAACATCCATAGCAATATTAGAGCGATTGAAAAAGTATGGCACAAAAGATTACCAGAATGCTTTCCAGCGCATCAAGTCCCTACTGACAGATGAACTTCTATCCTCCAAAGAAAACACACAACTTCCAATAATCTTAGGTGTTCGTTTGGCGCTTCCAGAAAAACAGGATGAGAAGAATCCATACATTCTGCTACAGTATTCTGACCAGAAATATCTTGTGCAAATGGGTGATAGTCCCAGCGGCAATGCTCGCCGTGTTATTAACACCTTGATCAGTTTCCGTAAAATCGTTGACAAAGACAAAGAACACTTGGATAAAACGATTGTCAGAAAAACCGAACTCCAAAGGATGGTCCAAACACCGGATAACACTTATGCAGAAAGGCTTGCTGAATGTGAAAAGGAAGCCAATGAACTGCGGCAGATGATTTCCCCAAAAACAGATTGTGCATAAATCAAAAAGGAGAACCAATCATGAAAAATAAGGCATTCGAAACAATGATCGGCTAACGCAACAGTTGATGGAAAAACAAACATTACTGGGCGATCAGATTCAGGACATCCTTGCTTTGGCACAACATAAACGAAAGGTTTTTAATATGGGCTATTTTTCCAATTTCGCAATCGATGAAGATATATGCCATCATGATGTAAGTATTACATCTCCGGAGCAGCAACTATTATGGAGATTAGATGATTTGCGTGACAGATTGGATGAACTGAAGATTTCGGGTGCGCTGTACGGCGGTGTGTGCCGCTATACCGAAAGTGATCTTCGTTATGCACCAACGGGATACTTCAATACAATCTATGATATTGAAACAGCCATCGAGTTGGCTATTGAAGATTTGAGAAATAAGTACGGAATCGAAGCTACTTCTCTGCAAGAAATTGTCATTTTCTCTCCTTATTGTGTACTGCCGAATATATGTAATAGTAGGTAACAGACAAACAGCTTGTGCATTAGTTGCGCAGGCTGTTTTTTGTTTTCCAAGCATAGCGTTTCTATATATCTGGCAATTATGAAACAGAAGATTTTGTATACATTTTGGTGCGAAACCTCTTTTTGCTTTTATGGGGCATTGAGCTTTTTGCGCATTTTCTGCAGCGCTCGGCGGTATGTCTTGTCTGCGGTATCCGGGGAGGCCAGGCCGTGTTCCACCGCCAATTCGATGAACGGCATTTTTCTTCTGGATTTGCGTTTTGGCTTTCCGTCCTCGTCAAGATCGTCTGTATCGTAATAATGTGTTGCATAGCAATCCCGGCAGAAGCCAAGATGGTCAGCAGCAATTGCCCGCTCCCGGTAGTTTAAGGCTTCAAATGCTGCCATCACTTCCTCCGCTTTCTCTATGCGGAAGTATAGTTCTTCCGTCTGGGATGTGCCGTCGGCGGCAACTTCCTCTGTGCTCTCTTCGCTGTCCTCGTCCCCATAGTGCCGGTAGAATTCCGTGATGCTCATATTCAGAAGTCCGCCTTGCAGGATCTCTTCCACATTCTTGGGAGAGATCCCGGTCTCTTTGGAAATTGCGGCTATGGTTTCTTCATCATAGCGATACCCTTGCTCCGCATATTGCCACATCACTTTACGAAGCTGTTCATCGGCGTAACTACTCTGCACCGAATAACCGGTGCGCATGGTGCGGATGTAAGAATGCACCGCATTCATAGCGGGTAATTCCTTGAATACCAGGAACGGCACACAACGGGAAATATCGTACCGCTGGAGCGCTTCCATCATACCCATCACAAAGGCCTGCTTCAGATCTAAGAAGTGACCATACATAGCATATTCATTGACGAAGCCTCTGGCCTTGGTATTCAGTTCATTCTCATAGTAGTGCAGAAACCAAGAAAGGTACTTCTCGTCCTTTTCAGCAAAGTACAGATCAAAATATTCCTGGTAATTCTCATACTTCGGTGGAGCCGGGTCCAACCGGTAAATATGAAGGTCCTTTTCCCAATCGTTCACGGCATCCACCTCCTTCTTGTGTAGCTCCGGGTTAGGTTAAATGTTTCGCTGCTTCAGCGTAGAGTGCATTCCGCTGCATATCCAGCGGGTACTGGGTATTGGCATATTGGGGATCTTCCTGGGCGTGGAGCTTATGCTCCAGGGCTAATTCCTTGGCCTTAGCTGCAAGCTCTGCTGTAATGGTGCCTCTGCTCTTTTCGGATCGTATGGCACCGCGTCGGCGATTGTAAATATCCACCACAGGATCGTCTTCTGCCAGCTCTTTGCGATTGATACTGGCAGCATACTGTTTGCAAGAAATCTGTTTACCTCGGAAAGTATAGGGAGCGGTGCCGCTGCAGTACCGCTGACGCCTTGCAGATGTCATAAGGAAATAGTTCTCGCAGATCTCGCACTGCCTTGGATAATGGCCATGGTGGAGGCCTTCAAAGAAGTCCGTAATAATGAAACTGTAGTAACTGTCAAAGAACAGCCGCCGCGCCACTACTACGGATTTGCTTTTGGCATTCTTCTTGTAGGGAACATACTCAGTAGTTACCGGCACCGGAAGTTCCCCAAAGACTTCCATGGCAATGGGAAGCAGATGCGCTTCATCCAGCCGCTCAGCCTCATCTGCGTTTCCAACAAAGCACTCCAACTGCGAAAAAGCCTTTCGGATATCTCCGCCGATGCGATCATAGAACTGCAATGTTGCGCAAACTTCGCTTAGCAAAGCCTCAGCCCTTGCAAAGAAGGACTTGTCATATTCCTTGGGCAGTACGTGAAACATGACTTGTCCCTCATCCATGTTTCCCACTGCTGCTCTGCGTTGGAAGTATGCTGCGAGGATATTGGCGTTCTCTTCTTTAAACAGCGCTGCCAACCGGCGCTGTTCAGCATCCATATCCAGAAGATCGAAGGGTTTCAGCCGGAGCAGAGGTTGGAATATTCTGCTTATTTCTTCACCAGCTTTTATGAAATCCGTGCAGCTAAGATAGCCTGCTTTCAGTTCTTCCTGCAGCTGCCAGTTCTGATTTGTGAAAACACTGATCCTGGCGGCGGTATCATCCGTGTAGTATTGATTCAAAAGCTGTACACAGTAATAGCCTGCCGGGTAGGTTTTGCCGCCGATCCGCACTCTGCCGTCCCGATAGTTTGCGCTGAAAAAGCGTACCTTTTCCATTTTCTCATCTCCTCCCTGTGTCTTATAAAAGTCAAAAACCTTTGAAAATATTATCGAACATACTTTCGTTAATTGTATCATGGTATTTCTGCAAATGCAAGAAAAAACCTTGCTATGACTGCGTTTTTTGGTGTTTCGCTTTTTGATTTTCCTATGTTTCTATATTCCATATAAAAATCACTTTTTCGTGTATTCAAATAAGTGAGGGGGATGGCACCACCTCAAATGAATACGCAGGGCTTCGCCGTCGGGAAACCGGCGGCTTTTTTTATGCCCAAAGGAAGGAGGACGATATGGTGTTACACATCACACAGCAGCAGGAAGGGAAAATCCGTAATTTGGTACGAAGGCGGTGCGCCAATTACCGGAAAGGCAACTGCCTGCTGCTGGACGGCTTGGAGGAAAGCACCTGTGTACAGCTTCTATGCAGCAGCGGTATCTACTGCCGCTACTTTCAAAACGCGGTGCTTCCCATCGAAAAAGACTTGTACACGCAAATCTTGAATCAAAACAACGAGGAGGAATGAACATGAAAACAATGAATGGAATTCACATCATTGGTGTTGACCATGGCTATGGCAACATCAAAACCGCCAACTGCTGCTTCCCCACCGGCGTGGAGAGTAGCGACACCGAGCCGACCTTTAAGCAGGATCTTCTGATTTACGAAGGGCGGTACTACCAGATCGGCATCGGTCACAAAGAGTATGCCGCCGAGAAGATCATGGACCAGGACTACTATGTGCTGACCCTGGCAGCAATTGCAAGGGAACTGGCACGGGAAGACATTACCGAGGCAAGCGTCTATATCGCTGCCGGTCTGCCGCTGTCCTGGGTTGGTAAGCAGAAGCAGGCATTCAAGGAATATCTGCTGCAAAACCGGGAGGTAGCCTTCACCTACCGAAACAGAGAATACCATCTGCGTATCGTAGGCGCGGAAGTATTCCCCCAAGGCTTTGCGGCTATCGCACCCAACCTGCAGGAGTTTAATGGCAGCTATATGCTCTGCGATATTGGCAACGGCACCATGAACATCCTGCGGATCTTGAACCGCAGGCCGGACCCCAAGCAGATGTTCACGAAGAAGTACGGCGTTCATCAGTGCATCCTGGCTCTGCGGGAAGCGTTACTCCGTGAGCATAATGCCCAGCCGGACGAAGCGCTACTGCACAGCTTCCTACAAAACGGTACTGCCGGTCTGGAGGAAGGCTTGGAGCAGACCATGACCCAAGTGGCAAAGGGGTATGCTGCAAAAGTGTTCCGCAAGCTGCGGGAGCATGGCTACGATCCCCGGCTGATGAAGCTGTATGTAGTAGGCGGCGGTGGTTGCCTACTGAAAAACTTCTGCCCCATTGACGAAAGCAGAGTGGTGATCAACAGCGACATCTGCGCCACCGCGAAAGGCTATGAATATATGGCTGCGGTGCAGATTCGGAAAGGCGGTATCCGGTAATGACAACGAAAATCACTGTTCGCTTCAACACCGGAAAGGTAGCGGAACAGCGCGCGTTGGATTATCTGCAAACAGCGGGTATCTCCTATAGCAAGGCCGTGATCAAGGCGATCAACGCCTACCTGGATCTGCAATCTAAGGAAGAACGCAAGGACGCTTTCCTTCAGGAGGTAAGGAGTATCGTCCGTGAAGAGTTAAGAGCCAATCCTATGATGGGTATGATGCCCTATTTCCAGCTGCCTGCGGAGCAGAAACCCACCCAGGAAACCGAAGATGCCATGCTGGCGTTTTTGGATGCATTCGATGGCGAATAAAATACTTTCGCCATCATTTTACAAGAAAACCGCTGTCGCATTCTGTTGTAAAAAGATGAGTGCCTGCGCTTATGGTTGAATTGCGACGGCAAACACAAGAAGAACGACGGCACTTCTAAAGCTAAGTGCCGTCAAAACAATTTCTATCAAAATAATGGAGGATAATGATTATGCAACACGCAACGATTACGATTTTGGACAAGGAGTGCAGAGCACTGATTTTTGAAGGAAGAACCTATGTACAGCCTCAGTTCACCGGCGAGGTCATCGGAACAGTGGTGCGGTGTACCCCTACGGAAACCGGTTGGGATATGCTGCTTCTGCAGGAAGAATTCCACATGGTAGGCTTTTGGATCACCGTGGAGCGTGAGGATATTGAGTATTTCGGCCTGGATGAGCCGGATGAGATGGATCCTCTCAGCTTCAAAATTTTGTATCGGGATGGTATGGAGAGAAAGGCTATTCCCTATGTGGTAGTGGAAGTGGACTACGCAGATGATTTCTACGGTAATCGCCATATGG
>JAZQXK010000090.1:0-15971 GCA_045632785.1 Faecousia sp. | reverse complement strand
ATTTCCTGGTAGGCTTTCACGGGGCAACAAAAACCGAAGAGAGGTATTTTCCATGTACGAAGACAAGACTTTAGTGTGCAAAGAGTGTGGCAACGAGTTCGTGTTCACCGCTGGTGAGCAGGAGTTCTACGCAGAGCGCGGCTTCCAGAACGAGCCCCAGCGCTGCAAGGCTTGCCGTGACGCTCGCAAGAACAACGCCCGTGGCCCCCGTGAGTTCTTCACCGCTACCTGCGCTCGTTGTGGCGGCGAGGCAAAGGTGCCCTTCCAGCCCAAGTCTGACCGTCCCGTGTTCTGCAGCGAGTGCTTCGCTCAGATGCGTGCCAACGGCTAATTAACTGCAAACGAAACCGGCACTGCTTCGGCGGTGCCGGTTTTTTGATGAAAACAGCACCCGGCCTATGGCCGGGTGCTGAACTATTTGGGGCTATGAAAGGATTTACCGCTCTGTGCCCAGGAAGAACAGAGCCAGTGTGCCGGGGCCGGAGTGCGCGCCGATGACCGGGCCGACATAGCCGATGACCACATCCACAGGATGCAGCTTCTCCCGTACCAGATCTGCCAAATACTTGGCCTCCTCCAGGCAATCGCCGTGGCTGATGAAGACTACCTGCTTCTCCGGCTCGATGGCAGTTTGAGCCATTCTTTCTGCCAGGGCTTCAATGGAGGCCTTTCTGCCTCTGGCGGTGGTGACCTTGATTAGGTGGCCTTCGTTGTCTACGTGCATCACGGGCTTGATTTTTAAGAGCGTGCCTGCTACGGCTGTTGCGGCAGAAACCCGGCCGCCCCGCTTCAGGAACATCAAGTCATCCACAGTGAACCAGTGGCACAGATTCAGCTTGTGATCCTCCACCCACTGATGTACCTGGTGAATGGTCATGCCCTCCTTGCGCCGCTGGGCAGCGTGGTAGACCAGAAGACCCTGACCCAGAGAGGCGCACAGGGTATCGGCAACCAGAAGGGTTCTTTCCGGGTACTTCTCCTTCATTTCCTGAGCGGCCTGCACGCAGGAGGCATAAGTGCCGCTGAGGCCGGAGGAAAAGGCCAGAACCAGAAGATCCTTTCCCTGAGAGAGGATGGCTTCCATGGCATCGCACCAGGTGGCGGGATTGGCAGCGGTGGTGCTGGTGATGGCCTTGTACCGCAAGGCATTGTAGAATTCGTGCATATCCAAGGCTGCAGCGGGGTCGCCGTCCAGGTGATTCCAAATATCCTCCCCGTCCTTGGTGACACAAAGGGGGATGGACTGTATTTGCAGCTCCTGCGCAAAGCTGTAGGACAGGTCGCAGGAGGAGTCGGTGAGAATTTCAAAAGTCAGAGCCATGTATCTTACCTCCAAAATGGGATGCTCCCCCAAAAGGGGAGAAATTTTACTGGACATTCATACGCCCAGGGCTTATAATGGCAAAAAGCCCCGGCGGGAAGTACCTGTTCATTATAGGCCGCCTGGGGCATAAAGTACAGTTACCTTTTGGCTGAGGATGTCTACGATTTTTGCACCGTAGTAGAATTTATCAAAACAGACTCTACTTGCGGGAGAATCACCGGTTTTTTCTTATATTCTCTTAATGGAGGTATCATTTTGTTTTTGATTCGCCTTTTTGTTCCGCACTACAGGGAAACTGCCGATCCTGCCGTCCGGTCCTCCTGCGGCTTGGTGAGCAGCATTGTGGGCATTGTGTGCAATTTGTTTTTGGCGGGGGCAAAATTTGCTGTGGGAATGATCTCCGGTTCCGTTGCAGTCACCGCCGACGCGGTAAACAATCTGGCAGATGCCTCTGGGTCGGTAGTCACACTGATCGGCTTCCGTATGGCGGGAAAGCCTGCGGATAAGGATCACCCTTACGGTCATGCCAGAGCGGAATATTTGTCCGGCTTTGTGGTGGCGATGCTGATTTTGTTCATGGGCTTCGAGATATTTAAGGAGGCCGTGGGGAAGCTCTTAAACCCTGTTCCTGTGGAAATGTCCCTTGCCCTGGGGCTTGTTCTGGGGGCTTCTGTTCTGGTGAAGCTGTGGCTGTTTTCCTTTAACCGGAAGCTGGGTAAGCACCTGGACTCAGCGGCCCTGCATGCCACGGCTGCTGACTGCCGCAACGATGCTGTTTCCACTGCTGCTATCCTTGTTGCTGCGCTGGTGCAGGAATTTGCCCATGTCCCCCTGGATGGGTTTGTGGGTCTGGGTGTTGCGGCGCTGATCCTGTGGTCAGGTGTTGGAGTCGCCCGGGATACATTGAGCCTGCTTCTGGGCAATGGCCCGGATCAGGCGCTTCGGGGCAAGCTGGAAAAGGAGCTTTTCTCCCATGAGAAGATCCTGGGCTGCCATGATCTTCTGGTGCATGACTACGGCCCCGGTAGACGGTTTGCAACCGTCCATGTGGAAATGGATGCCAAAGAAGACCCCCTTCTCTGCCATGAGATTCTTGATACAGTGGAAAGAACCTGCCGGGAACGGCTGGGCGTGGAGCTGTCTATTCACTATGACCCCGTTGTGGTGGGAGATCCGGTGGTGGATCAGCTTCGGGCTGTGGTGACAGACTGCGCAGTGTCCCTTGATCCGGCTCTGTCCATCCACGATTTCCGCATGGTGCCGGGAAGCGTCTATTCCACGGTGCTGTTTGATGTGGCGATCCCCTTCCGGATGCGAGGCCAAAAGGAAGCCTTGCGGGAAGCTTTAGACAAGGCGGTCAAGCAGCATAATTCCAACTACTGCACCATCATTGAATTTGACGAGACGGATGCTTAATTATCCCAATCAGGAGGAAAGACTATGCTTGAAATCTTAAAAGCCATTTTGTACGGCATTGTGGAAGGAATCACCGAGTGGCTTCCTGTCAGTTCCACAGGCCATCTGATCTTATTGGAAAAGCTGCTTCCCATGAAGGTGAGCCATGAATTTTGGGAAATGTTCCAGGTTGTGATCCAGTTGGGTGCCATTGCCGCTGTGCTGGTGCTGTTCTTCCGAAAGCTCAACCCCTTCTCCCCCAAAAAGACTGTGACCCAGAAGCGGTACACCTGGCAGCTTTGGGGTCATGTGGTGGTTGCGGTGCTGCCCTCTGCGGTGCTGGGTCTTTTGCTGGACGACTGGCTGGATGCCCACCTTTACAACTACATTACCGTTGGTGCTGCACTGATCTTCTATGGCGTCATTTTCCTGTTCCTGGAGCGGATCAACAAAGCCCCCGCCATCCGCAAAACGGAAAACATATCTTACCGGGCGGCTTTTCTTATTGGCCTGTTCCAGTGCCTTTCCATGATCCCCGGCACTTCCCGTTCCGGTGCCACTATTTTGGGCGCTATGCTTCTGGGTCTCAGCCGTGGGGCTGCGGCAGAGTTTTCCTTCTTCCTGGCGATCCCCACTATGCTGGGTGCCAGTGCCTTGAAGGTGGTAAAGTTCCTTTTGTCCGATGCTACCATGTCTTCTCAGGAGATCACCATTTTAGTGGTAGGCTGCGTGGTGTCCTTCCTGGTATCCCTGGTGGTCATCCGCAAGCTTATGGATTATGTGAAGAAGCACTCCTTCGCTGCCTTTGGTGTGTACCGCATCGTCCTGGGCGCACTGGTATTCCTGTATTTCCTTCTTACCAGGTGAATAAAAGCGCCTCCTCCGGAAAACCTACCGGGGGAGGCTTTTTTATGCCGAAAATGAAAAGATCCGGCCTTGCGGCGGCTCTGTGCGGGGTACTTGCCGGGGCGTGCAACGGCCTGTTTGGAGGCGGAGCGGGTATGCTCCTGACTCCCCTTTTACAAAAATTCACAGATGTGGAAGAAGATGCCCTGTTTCCCACGGTTCTGGCATCGGTGCTGCCGCTGTGCCTTGTTTCTCTTGGGGTGTATGCTCTGCGGGGGGCGCTTCCCCTTGGTTCTGCATGGCCTTATCTTATAGGAAGCAGTGCCGGAGGTGTACTGGCAGGGCTTTTGGGGAAGCGGATTCCCGTCCGCTGGCTGCATAAGGCGCTGGGGGCGATCCTTTTATGGGGGGCATGGAGAGCAATTTTCTAATTCTGCCCGATTTTTGACGGAAAGGACTGACTGCTTCTGGATACCATACCTATGTGCATCCTTGCCGGGACTGTTCTTGGATTTCTTACAGGACTGGGAATCGGAGGCGGGTCTTTGCTGCTGCTGTGGCTGACCCAGGTGCTTTCCACTCCGCAGGTTGAAGCACAAGGCATCAACCTGCTGTTTTTTCTCCCCTCTGCCGCCATTTCCTGCCTTTTTCGCAAAAGGCAGGGCATTTTGCGCCGGGATATCGCCCTTTGGACGGCCATTCCCGGCTGCGTGGCGGCGGGGCTGTGTGCCTTCCTTGCCAATTACCTGGACGAAGGGCTGCTTCGCAAGATCTTTGGTTTTTTGCTTCTGGGAGCGGGGCTTTGGGAGCTGTTTGGGAGCGGAAGGAAGACGGAACGAAGGGTGAAAAGGGAGTAAGACGGTAAATTCCTGCTTATCTTACGAACCGAAGGGTTGCACCGCACCAAGCCTCCCTTGTGTAAAGGGAGGTGGCTTCGCCGCTAGGCGAAGACGGAGGGATTGCCTAGGGCAGTTCGATTTCGCCAAAATGCTAACTAGAACGACAGCTTTCGCTGCACAATCCCTCAGTCACGCTGTTCGCGTGACAGCTCCCTTTGCACAAGGGAGCCTTTGGCACCCAGCAACCTTAGAAAGATAAACCAAAATTTACTGGAATGAAGGATGCTCTGTGGTCCATGGGGGGATGGTAAAGCACAGCCCATGGGCGTTAGCTTTCACAGGTTGCCCCGGATTTCCACGGGCGGTCAACTGCCCCTTACCAGTCCTCGCAGCCAGCGAAGATCCTCCTTGCGCAGAAGACCGGAAAGGACGGCAGACAGCAGGAAAACCAGAAGATACACAGCGCCAAAAAACACAGCCCCGCCGATGGTGGCAGCATTGGGAAGCAGGGCGCATACTGCCATACTGCCCAGCCAGGGTGGAAGCCCCCGGAGAATACCCCTCGGGGAAGGATGGTAGGCAGTCACCTTGTGCAGCCGCCGGATGCTCAGGAAGAAATTGATGCCGTGGGTGACTACGAAGCTGAGATAATACCCCCGCAGGCCCATTTTTGGAAGCAGCACCCACAAAAACACCACATCCAAAAAGGAGGTCAGTGTGTTGTAGCGCACGCTGGCTACCTGCTGCCCCATGCCCTTAATAACCGCATCCGTGATGGCATCGGCATAGAGCATGGGGACGAGAAGGGCGTAGGTTTTTAAGAGGCGGCCTACCTCCGGGTTATCATAGAGCAGAACCCCAAGCCCCTGGGCCAGGGTGAACAGCAGGCCTCCTGCGCCCAAGCCGTATACATAAGCAACCCGAAGACTGCGGGCGGTGAGGTAGCCTGTCCGCTTTTTTCTTCCACCGGCTGCGCATCGGGACAGCTCCGGGATCAGCAGCTCTGCCAGAGAATAGAGGATGGAGGCGGGGAACATGAGAACCGGGAACACCATGCCGCAGACCTGTCCGTAAGCGGCCAGTGCCGGTGCTGCCCCGGAGAAAAGAGCCAGCCGCCGGGGAACGATGAGGTTTTCTGCGGTGGAAATCCCCATGCGGAAAATGTCCGCAAAGGCAAGAGGTACGGCAACCGGCAAAAGCTGCTTCATTACAGATCCTTTTTCCGGTATGCGTTGGGGTGATCTTCCCTTAAAAAGAAGCAGACATAGAAGGCTGACCACACCGGCGGCGCAGCTTCCCCCAATGATGCAGGCGCAGGATGCCCCCGGGTCATCCCCGGCAAAGAGCATCAAGAAGGTGACGGTTGCCCCCATGGACACAAGCTGCTCTGCAACCTCAATGCATACCAGGGTCTTCACCCGCCCGGCGGCGGTGTAGTAGCCTGTGAGTACCCCCACAAGGCAAGTGACCGGCAGGAAGCCGGCAAAGATTCGAATGGCGGGCAGGACTCTAATATCCCCGATCCAGAGCCGTGCAATGGTGGGGGCGAAAATATAGGTGGGGATGCAGACCAGGGTGGAGCAAAGGATACTATACAAATAGCAGGAGGACAGGACACGTTCCGGAGTCCCCTGCTGCTTTTTGCCGATCTCCGCGGCGGTGAGATACATGGTGGCGGTGCGGATGCCGCCCATGGCGGCGGTAAGGCCGAGGGAGCAGACGGAGAGGGTAAGCTGCAGCAGGCCGATGCCTGCCGCACCGATCCTGCCGGACAGATACACCTGAAAGCCCAGAGATACCATGCGCAACAAAAGGTTTGCTACGGTAAGCAGAATGGCCTGATAAAACATGGTTCCTTTTTTGGACACGGTATCACCTCCTTTTTAGCCAATCTATGCGGGGCAAAAAGGAGGTAGAACCGTATGCTGCCGGGACACCCTGCCTGCCTCCAGGATTGCAAGATCTATAAGTAAAATCTATAGATAAAATTCTTTAATTATATTGTTTTTTGTAGGATTGCTTTGTATAATCCATGAGGCTTGAGGGAGATCGCTCCCTGAGCCGCCGGAAAACTTTTTTCGGGCAGCACCTTATTTAACTAGAAAATCTATCAATTATCATGGAAATTGGGTTGTATTCCGTGGGTGAATATGCTATACTGATTTGTGGGCAACAGAATGCCCCGGCATGAAGGAGAGTGCGACCATGGAATTTACTTATCGCGGCCTGAAGGCCGAGCTTACAAGACATATCGTCACCGAGGAAGAGGTTGATCGCCAGATCCAAAGACTTCTGCAACAGTCCCCCAGAATCCTCCCGGTGCAGGATCGCCCCACCCAGTTGGGTGATGAGGTGGTTCTGGACTATAAGGGTTTCTGCGGAGAAGAGCAGTTTGCCGGCGGCACTGCCGAGAACCAAACTCTGGTGCTGGGCAGCGGGATGTTTATCCCCGGTTTTGAAGAGCAGCTTGTGGACAAGGTTCCCGAAGAACCGGTTACCGTCCATGTCACCTTCCCTGCAGAATACCACGCCGAGGCATTGGCAGGCAAGGAAGCACGGTTTGAATGCGTGATCCGTGAGATCCGCATCCGTCAGGCTTATGAGCTGGACGATACCTTTGCCAAAGAGGTTGGTCAGTGCGATACCCTGGAAGAAATGCGCAAGAAGCTGCAGGAAAGCCTGCAGTCCTACGCAGATCAGCGGGGCGAGATGGATCTGCAGGAGCGGCTTTTGCGGCAAGCAGCGGCTACCCTGGACTATAACCCCACGGAAGCGGAGCTGGAAGCTGCCGTAAAAGTGCAGATGCAGAATCTGGAAGCCCAGCTTGCTCAGCAGGGTCTGACCCTTGAGATGTACTGCCGGTTTATGAACACCACGGAAGAAGAACTGCGGAAGGATTCCTACCCCGCAGCGGAGGCAGCCCTCCGTGACCACGAAACCGTATCCAAAATTGTGGCACTGGAAAAGCTGGAACCGGAACCGGAAGAGATTGCCCAGATGCTGGCAGCTATCTGCCGGCAAAACAAGCTGACTATGGAGCAGCTCAAGGAATACTACGATGCCGAATTTGAAGTGGCAGTTATGAAAAGTGTACTTACCGCTAAGGTCATGCAGCTCATTCGTGAGTCTGCGGACGTTACGGTTGTATAAATCCCCCCAAAAAATTTGTTAAGCATTGTGCCGGGCTTACGGCACCGACATAAAAGGAGGAAACAAACTATGGCAATCATTTTTGACGAAAATGGCAAGTATGTAGACGAAAGAGGTACAGTCAGACTGGACCCCACTAAGTTTGCTGACTGGCAGATCGCTGAGGAAGCAGAGAAGACTCTGCCCTCTGTAGACTTCTTCCGTGAGAAGCTCGGCCTTCTGGAAGACGAGATCATCCCCTACGGCAAGACCCCCAAGATCGACTTCATCAAGGTTATGAAGCGTCTGCAGGATAAGCCCGACGGAAAGTTCATCGAAGTCACTGCCGTTACTCCCACCCCCTTCGGTGAAGGCAAGTCCACCGTTTCTCTGGGCCTGATCGAAGGCCTGGGCTACATCGGCAAGAAGGCCGGTGGCGCACTGCGTCAGCCCTCCGGCGGCCCCACCATGAATGTTAAGGGCACTGCTGCCGGCGGCGGCAACGCTCTGCTGATGCCCATGACCGAGTTCTCCCTGGGTCTGACCGGCGACATCAACGACATCATGAACGCTCACAACCTGGCTATGGTCGCTCTGACTGCCCGTATGCAGCACGAGCGTAACAACACCGACGAGTGGCTGGCCAAGAAGGGCCTGCGCCGTCTGGACATCGACCCCAAGCGGGTTGAGATGGGCTGGATCATCGACTTCTGCGCACAGTCCCTCCGCAACATCATCATTGGCATCGGCGGCCGTCTGGACGGCTTCATGATGGAGTCCAAGTTCGGCATCGCTGTCGGTTCTGAGCTCATGGCTATCCTGGCTGTTGCCAAGGATCTGAAGGATCTGCGTGAGCGCATCGGCAAGGTCGTTGTTGCTTACTCCAAGACCGGTGAGCCTGTCACCTGTGAAGATCTGGACGTTGCCGGCGCTATGACCGCCTGGATGCGTAACGCCATCAACCCCACCATGTGCTACTCCGTCGAGCATCAGCCTGTCCTGATCCACGCCGGTCCCTTTGCTAACATTGCTATCGGCCAGTCCTCCGTTATCGCTGACCGCCTGGCTCTGAAGCTGTTCGACTACCACGTAACCGAGTCCGGCTTCGCTGCCGACATCGGCTTCGAGAAGTTCTGGAACGTTAAGACCCGTCTGTCCGGCCTGACCCCCAACGTTTCTGTTCTGGTTGCTACTGTCCGCTCCCTGAAGATGCACGGCGGCGGCCCCAAGGTCACTCCCGGCGCCCCCCTGCCCAAGGAGTACAAGGAAGAGAACCTGGAATTGCTGGAAAAGGGTACCTGCAACCTGTTCCACCATGTTAACACCATTAAGAAGTCCGGCATCAACCCCGTTGTCTGCATCAACCGTTTCTACACTGATACCGACAATGAGATCGCTCTGCTGAAGAAGATGTGCGCTGAGCGCGGTGTCCGCTGCGCCGAGTCCAACCACTGGCGTTACGGCGGCGAAGGCGCTGCTGAGCTGGCCCGTGTGGTTGTTGAGGCTTGTGAAGATCCCGTTGAGATTAAGTTCCTGTACGATCTGGATATGCCCCTGCGTGAGCGTGTTGAGCGGATCGCCCGTGAAGTTTACGGCGCTGACGGCGTTACCTGGCTGCCTCTGGCTGTTGAGAAGGCACAGCGCTTCGAGTCCGATCCCAAGTATGCTGACTACTGCACCATGATGGTTAAGACTCACCTGTCCCTGTCCGATGATCCCACCAAGAAGGGTGTTCCCACCGGCTGGAAGCTGACCATCCGTGACATCCTGGAGTACGGCGGAGCCAAGTTCCTGTGCCCCATGGCCGGTACCATCTCCATGATGCCCGGCACCGCTGCCGACCCCGCATATCGCCGTGTTGACGTAGATACCGAGACCGGCAAGGTCAGCGGCCTGTTCTAAGCTCTGTTCCCGCAATTAAAAAGCACAGGCGGCCCCCGCCTGTGCTTTTGCGGCTTCCTAAGGCAGCCGCAAATTCTACCATTTTGAATCTTTTTTAGGAGTGATACCTATGGATATGACATTGGAATCCTGCCGTAAATTTGTAGAAGTTCTGGCTTCCAACGCTCCCGCCCCCGGTGGCGGCGGCGCTGCCGCTCTGGTTGGTGCTATCGGCACCGCTCTGGGCAACATGGTGGGCAGCCTCACCGTTGGCAAGAAGAAGTATGCCGAGGTTGCAGAGGAGATCATTGCTCTGAAGGCCAAGTGCGACGCCCTCCAGACGGAACTGCTGGATCAGGTTGAGGCCGATGATAAGGGCTTTATTCCCCTGGCTAAGGCTTACGGCATTCCCAAGGACGATCCCAACCGGGACGAAATTATGGAGAAGGCCACCATCACCGCCTGCGCCGTTCCCATGCACATTATGGAACTGTGTTGCGAGGCTCTGGACTGCATCGCCATCTTTGCCGCTAAGGGCAGCCGTCTGGCTGTTTCCGATGCCGGCTGCGGCGCTGTTTGCTGCAAGGCTGCATTGCAGGCTGCATCCCTCAATGTGTTCATCAACACCAAGACCCTGAAGAACCGGGAAGTTGCGGAAGAAATGAACGCAAAATGCCTGGGCATGATGGACAAGTATTGCCGTCTGGCTGACGAGATTTTCCAGTCTGTAAAGGCCGGTTTTGGCGTTTGATCCAAGCGGCTCTCTACTTCTAAACATATTTTAACTAAGGAGAAAATTACTATGGCTAAGAGATTACTGGGCAAAGAAGTTAACGAAGCTTTGGTTGCCGCTCTGCAGGCACGCACCGCTGCTCTGAAGGAGAAGGGCGTTGCTGCGACTCTGGGTATTATCCGTCTGGGCGAGAACCCCTCCGATCTGTCCTATGAAAAGGGCGCAACCAAGCGCGCTGAGGAAGTTGGCGTTGCTGTTAAGAACTTCGTTCTGCCCGAGACTGCTACCAAAGAAGAAGTTCTGGCTGTTATCGACCAGGTCAATGCGGACGATTCCATCCACGGCGTTCTCATGTTCCGTCCCCTGCCCAAGCACCTGAAGGCTGACCAGGACGAGATTTGCAACCGTCTTGCTCCCAAGAAGGACGTTGATTCCATGACCCACATGTCCAATGCCGGTGTATTTGAAGGTCAGGCCCTGGGCTATGCCCCCTGCACCCCCGCCGCCTGCATGGAGATCCTGGACTACTACGGCATCGACTGCAAGGGCAAGAAGGCTGTCGTTATCGGCCGCTCCCTGGTCGTCGGCAAGCCTGCCGCAATGATGCTGATGGCTAAGAATGCCACCGTTACCGTCTGCCATACCCGCACTGTGGATCCCGCTGCTATTTGCCGCGAGGCTGACATCATCATCTCCGCAGCAGGTGTTCTGAACTCCCTGACCAAGGACTTTGTGCGCCCCGGCCAGATCGTTGTGGATGTTTCCATGAACTGGAACCCCGAGAAGATCACTTCCAAGGGCAAGGGCGGCATGTGCGGCGATGCTATCTTCGATGAGGTTGAGCCCATCGTTGAGGCCATTACTCCCGTTCCCGGCGGTGTAGGCGCTGTTACCACCAGCGTTCTTATGAAGCACGTTGTGGAAGCTGCTGAGAGAGCATAAGTCTTGCTGAAAAGGATAGCGAGGCAAGCCCCAACCTTGCCTCGTTATTTTTTACCTCTATAAGAGAGAGGAGAGATCTCCATGAAAAAGTTAAATAACTGGTCTGAATCCAAGTTTTTGAAGCTGCTGTTCGCCTTTGTGACCCTGAGCCTTTTGGCTGCTGCTGTAGCAATGCCCGATCGGGAGAAGCTCTTTACCGGCCTGTGGCATCTGTGGACACAGCCCATTAAGATTACCACCAACTGCTTCAATCTGGCAGGCTTTGCTCCCACATTCCTGAATATGGGTATCGTGGGTCTGATGTGCTTAGGTATTTACTGCCTGCCCGGTGCCAAGGCAAACAATGTTTCCACTCTGGCCTTCCTGCTGACTGTAGGTTTCGGCGGCTGGGGTCTTAGCCCTGTGAACGCATGGCCCTCCATTCTGGGTGTGGCACTTTATTGCCTGGTGAAGAAGGAATCTCTGGGCGCAAATGCCAATGCCATGCTGTTCTCCACCGGTATTGCCCCCCTGATCTCTGAAATTCTAGTGCGGTATCCCCATGTGGATGTTGTTGGCTTCCGTTGGGAAGGCTTCCTGCTGGCAGTTGTGGTAGGTCTTGCCATTGGCTTCTTCCTGCCTGCTGCTCTGCCCCATGCTCCCAAGGTACATAAAGGCTTCGACCATTATTCCGCCGCTCTGCCCATTGGCATGACCGCTTTCTTCCTGAAGGGCGTTCTGTTTAAGACCACCAATGTGGTGGCTGGCAGTGCTCCCCCTGCTTTCACCCTGCTGGACGAATCTCCCCTGATCATCAATCTGTTCTGCATCCTTCTGTTTGTGATCCCTATTGTGGCAGCTCTGCTCATGGGCTGCAGATTCAAGGACTATTGGAATCTGATGAAGGACTCCGGCCACAGCGTCAGCTTTACCCAGAAGTACGGCAACGCAGCCATGCTGATGAACTTCGGTGTTTTCGGCCTGTTTATCCTGCTGTATTACAATCTGGTGGGTGCAACCTTTAACGCAATTACCTTCGGCTGCATTCTGTGCATGGTTTCCTGCTGCAACTCCGGCAGCCATCCCAGAAATGTGTGGCCCATTATGGTGGGTTATGTAGTCATGTCCTTTGTTATGAAGGCACTTACCCCCCTGGCTTGCGGCGAATTTACCATGACCGTAAATGCCCAGGCCATTGTCATTGGTCTGTGCTTCGCCAACGGCCTGTCCCCCATTTCCGGCAAGTACGGCTGGCACTGGGGTGCTATTGCCAGCGGCCTGCACTATTTGCTGGTTACCAGTGTTCCCGATATGCATGGCGGCTTCTGCCTGTATAACGGCGGCCTCACTGCAGCCCTCATCTGCTTGCTGATGGTTCCCCAGTTGGAGCGGTTCTGCAAGACCAAGGAAGAGCGGCTTGCTCTGAAGGCATCCAAATAAGGAAAATCTCTAATAACGCACCGCAAGGGGAAGACCTCTCTTTGCGGTGCTTTTTTTGCGGCGCTTCCTTTGTGGTGCTTTTTGCGGCGCTTCCTTCCTCTTGTGTGTTTGCGGAAAATATGCTATAATAGCTTCAAGTATCCCCATATTTCTGAGGAATTTGCTATGGAACAGAGAAAAAAGAACAATCGAAAGAAAAGACAAAGCCTTCTTTGGGGCACCATCCTGCCGGGCTTGGCAGCTCTGGCAACTGCCGGGGTGCTGGCTCTGGTGCTGTTTCGCCTGATCTTTCCCGGCGGTACTTCTGCACCCAGCCTCCCCACAGAGGAAACTCTGCCGCCCCCGCCTGCCAATCCCTATGTGGAAACGGATTTCTACCGGGAAGGCGAGTTTATCGGCTGCACCGCTGCCCCGACCTTAACCGGGATAGATGTGTCGTCCCACCAGAAAAACATTGACTGGGAAGCGGTAAAAGCTGCCGGGGTGGATTTTGCCATCATTCGGGCGGGTTATCGGGGCTATGACCAGGGCGGACTGTATGTAGACGATGCCTGGGAGGAAAATGCCCAGGGGGCGCTGGATGCGGGGCTTCCCATCGGAGTCTACTTTTACTCTCAGGCTATCACCGTGGAAGAAGCGAAAGAGGAAGCGAAATTGGTGCTGAAAGCCATGCGGGGCTATGATATTACTTTTCCCGTGGTCTTTGACTGGGAGTGTGTTGGCCCTCAGGCCAGAACCTATGAAGCTACCAGCCGCATGGTGACGGATTGCACCATTGCTTTCTGCCAGGAGATCGAAAAAGCGGGCTATACCTCCGCCTTCTATTTCAATCAGTCTATGGCTATGGATACCTTCCGTCTGCGGGAGCTGAAGGAGTATGACTTCTGGCTGGCTCAGTATAAAGATGCTATGACTTTCCCCTATGATGTTGCCATGTGGCAGTATACCAACAAGGGCAAAGTCCCCGGTATTTCCGGGGATGTGGACTTAAACCTGTCCTTCCGGAACTACGGAGGCACACCATGAGGACGAAGAAGCTGTGCGCTCTGGGACTGCTCACCGCCATTGCCCTGACCATCTTTATGATTGAAGCCCAGCTCCCCCCTTTGACTTCCGTCCCAGGGATCAAGCTGGGGCTGGCGAACCTAGTTACACTTTTTGCCCTGTACTACCTGGGGTCTTGGGAAGCTTTGGCAATTCTTGCGTGCCGGATTTTCCTGGGGGCGGTGTTCTCCGGGCAGATGTCCGCAATTTTGTATTCCGCTGCCGGAGGATTGCTGTCTTTTGGCGTAATGGTTCTACTGCGTCGGGCGGTTACGGAAAAACAAATCTGGGTTTTGGGCTGCATAGGTGCGATCTTTCATAATATAGGACAGTTGGGGGTTGCGGTGCTGATCACCAAAACATCTCAGCTTTGGGGCTATCTGCCGGTGCTTCTGGTGAGCGGCATCCTTGCGGGGCTGTTTACCGGCGTCGGCGCCCAGAGCCTTTTGAAGCATATGCGTAAGCACGAAAAATGATGTAGGAGGCATGACCATGAATGTTTGTGTATACGGTGCGGCAAGCCAGCAGATCGCAGAAGAATATTTGCAGGCAGCTTTTGACTTGGGAGAAGCCCTTGGGAAGAATAACTGCACCTTGGTCTTTGGCGGCGGTGCCACCGGCGTTATGGGTGCTTGCGCCAGAGGCATGACCGCTGCCAGTGGAAAGATCATCGGGGTGGCACCCAAGTTCTTCGATCAGGAAGGGGTGCTGTATCAGGCGTGTACAGAGTTCCGCTTTACAGAAACTATGCGTCAGCGGAAGGAAATCATGGAAAACCTCTCCGATGCCTTTGTTATGGCTCCCGGCGGTATTGGGACACTGGAAGAATTTTTTGAAATTTTGACTTTACGCCAGTTGGGGCGGCACAACAAGCCTATTTACATCCTCAACACCAAGGGGTATTATGACAATTTGGAGGCCCTTTTGAAGACCGCTGTTGCACAGGGTTTCCTGGACGAAAGCGGACTGGGGCTGTTTCGGATGTGCAATGACCCTGAGGAGTTGGTTTACGCCCTGTGTGAGGCATAAAGCGAATTTTGCCGCAAAAAACCCGCTTCGGAAGGTTTTCCGGAGCGGGTGCTTTTTACGTTGGATACAATGTTATGTAAACCTTTGAGCGTATCCGCAGCGGCGGCACAGTTCTTCCGTAGCTTTTCTGCACTGAAACCCATGCACCATGGCTCTGGCCCGGGGAGAATCCAGAATTTCCGAAAGCTCCTGCCGGAAGACATTGCCCAGGATGATGGCCCCTTCGCTGTCCAGACAGCATGGCACCACAGAACCATCGCAGAGGATGCCGAAATGCTCCTTCATGCCGTAGCAGAAAACGGAATCCCCCTGCACCGGGGCAGCAAGATCCGGCCACTGGAACCGATCGCCCCACTCCAAAAACAGCCGATCCTGCAGCCGGTAGCCTCTGGTGTTTTCTGTCCAGGGTTGGGGGAAAAGCCGATGCAAAAGGGTCAAGGTGCTGTCATTTCTGCCTTCGTCATGGCCTTTGTTCCACAGGCGCAGGGAAACGATGGTTCCCAGAGCCGTGGCGGCTTTGGCAAATTCCGCAACCTGGGTGAGATAGTCTAAATGCCGGATGCCGGTATTCGCCTCAAAGCTGTGCAGGGAAATATTGACCTTATGAAGATAGGGGGCAAGATGCTCTGCACGCTCCCGGTTTAAGAGCGTTCCGTTGGTGGTGATAATGGAGTGAAAGCCCCGGTTTTTGGCCATTTCCAGAAAAAGAGGCAGATCGGGGTGGAGAAAAGGCTCCCCCATGAGGTGATAGTAGATGTACTTGGTCTTCCCATCCAACTGGGAGAGCACCCGGGAAAATTCTCCGGGGGTCATTTTTCGCTTCTCCCGGCTGTGTCCGTGGCAAAAGGAGCAGCGCATATTGCAAATATTGGTGATCTCTACATAGGCTCTTGAATACATGGCACTTCTCCTATTTCAGTCCTTCCCGGTACACATCCAGCCCGGAGCGCAAAGTCAGCACTTCCCCTGTAATAGGGTGGGGGAATTGCAGGCCGGCGGCACAGAGCTGCTGGGTGAAAAGCCCCAGCTTCTCAGAAAGGGCAAGACTTTCTGCGCTTCCGTACTGGGGATCACCCAACATGGGGCAGCCCAGTGCGGCGCAATGCACCCTGAGCTGATGGGTGCGCCCGGTGATTGGAGTCAGCTCCAAAAGACTGCGGTCCTCGCTCCTTGCCAGACAGCGGTATTCCGTTTGGCTGGGCTGACCCATAGGGTCAACCTGCCGCAAAAGGCTGGGCTTGGGCAGTCTGCCAATGGGAAGGTCGATGATTCCGGACTCCTGAGGCATTTGCCCATAAACCAGGCCGCGATAGGTCTTTTTTAGCTTCTTTTCCTCGTGTAGGGTGCAAAGAAGCTGATGAATGTGGGAGTTTTTCCCCAGAAGCACCAG
>JAZQXK010000089.1:0-14655 GCA_045632785.1 Faecousia sp. | reverse complement strand
TGGTATTGGAAATCCCTGCGAAAGAACGCTGCGCTTCAACAAGTCGATCTCGGTTTGTAGAAACAGAAACAGGGTACTATATGCTGCGCTCCCATGCATACCTGTTCTATGCGGACAAAAGCGACCTGACCAACTGGGTACTGGTCTGCAATGAGCCGGATTGCAATCATTCCCGTACATATTGTCCGGCTGCTGTGGATTCCCCTGTTTGGTTCCGTGACGGCTATCTTTATTTCATGGCGAACCGGAGTCTCAGGGGTCGAAATCTGGATGGGTGCTACATTGTCTGCATGGGGCCGGATGGCTCTGACCCGCAGCCGATTTTTACAGACCCCAGCATCAACGGCAACAACGGCCCCACAAGCTGGTCTGACGGCATAGGCAAGGATTACTTTATCCGATGTATATCTGCCATGAAGGAGGATGGGCAGGTGACCAGCACCGTGGTGAAAATGGACGCAGATGGCGTACGGGAGCTGTTTGCCGCAGAGTACCCCCCTCCCGCAAACGACAGCCTGCCTGTCCCCATGCCAACCGGTGCTATTCGGGGCGATGTGGTTATTGGCAGCACGATTGCCTTGGACGGAACGGAGGACCCCGGCAAGGATGGTTGGGAGAATCGACGAGACGAGCTTTTATACCGTGTTCATGGGGATACGATCGCTCCCCTGATACTGACGGAGCGCTGTAACCGAACTGGGGGATACCTTTCCGGAGATTCCTTCTGGCATTATCATAGAAATGAAGGTTTTTACTATATGGACTTGTCCACCGGGGAGGAAGTAAAAATTGCCGATGCCGCATACGAAAACGCCAACGGCTTTTGTATCGACGGTAAACACATGATCGAATGCACTTTAAGCACCTATGAATATGACTGCGACACAGACAAAACCCAAATGCGCTATTTTGACGGTGAACTTTGGCATGAGCTTGAAGTGCCGGAGCATTGGCAAGGTACAGACGAGTTTTGGCTGCTGGCAGGTGCCTCAGATCGTATTTTCTTCACAGTAGAAAAATACGCCAAAAGTTACTCGGATCGTTACTATGATTTGTGCTATATCCTTTTAGGAGCGGATCAAATAATCCTCAGTGACACTTATCCATACAACCTTGATTTTGAGTGATCCACCACCCCGACATCCGATAGCTTTCCAATTTTGAAAGGAGGTCCTGCCCATGAGCGAAATCAAACGCGTTCTTCTGAATCCCAAAAGGCTCCTGCTTCTTTTGGGGCTAATCCTGTTATCCGTATACTGGCTGACTCCTCCTGCCTACTGGCAGACAGCCCGGGACTACAAAGCCGCCCAGGAAGACTTGCTGAACCAGTATAAGCAGATGCCCATTGCCGATGTGATGACGGAATTGGATCTGCTGACGGATAACGGCTCTTACCTCACAGGACAATACAGTGCCCTTTATGACAAGATTTCTTATTTGGACGGGTTTGAAAAATCCCTCCAAAACATTCAGAAGAAGGCAAGCAGCATGTCCACGGTGAGTATCTTCGCCGGTTCGCCCTATTCTCAGGCCAACATCAAGAAGACCGCTGCAGACTATACCCGGTTGGAATCCATCACCCCAACATTGGGTTTGGACAGGCCCATAGAAGAAGTGGTGCAAAATGACCGCTCGGACTATCTTTTGGGGCTGTGGATGCTGGTTCTGGTCTACAGCTTTTTGGCAGAGCGGCGGCGTGGCCTCTGGAATGTGGTCTGTGCCAGCCCAAAAGGGCGGCTTGCTCTCCCACTTTGGCGGCTTTATACCATCGGTTTAGGCGCAATTCTGGGAGCGGTGTCCATCACCCTGGGAGAGCTGACCTTGTCCTACAGCCTGCATGGCGGCATTGGAGAGCTGGGCAGAATGATCCAGTCTGTGCCCATGTTCTTCGGGCTTACCATACCCATGACAGTAGGGGAATTTTGGATTATGTACTTAGGGCTTCGGATTCTGGGCGCCTTTGTCATAGGTCTCGTGGCCTGGCTGATCTTTGAGCTGATCTCCGACCGCAGGATCGCCCTTGCTGTGCTGGCAGCAGTGCTGGGTCTGGAATATGTGCTGACTAACCTTGCAGGGGGCACAGGCTTCCTCCGGGTAGTAAATATCTTCTCCTTCATTCAGCCCCGGAAGCTGCTTCTGGACTATGAAAACATCAAAGTTTTTGACACCCCCACAGGCAAGGTCCCCTTGGTTCTCCTCAGCGGTATTGTGATTGCTGTCCTGTCTTCCACCATCGTTTTGTTCCGCTATGCCCGGCGGCGTCCCACAGACGGCTACGCCTGGCTGGATCGGTTGGGACAGTTCTTCACCCGCCTCACCGCCCCTCTGGGCTTTCATACCGGCCTTCTTGGCCACTCTCTCCATCAGATCCTCAGTGTAGGCAAGGGCGCACTCATCCTGCTGGTAGCGCTGGCTGTAGGCTTTACCTTGGCAGAGCCGCCCCAATTGGGCAGCGCACAAACGGAAGAAGTGCTGTATGAAAGCTATCTGCGGCAGAGCCAGGGCCCCTTCACAGAGGACAACTGGACATTCCTCCAAAAGCAGGAGGATAACCTGGCCCGCGACAAAGCGGCATACGAAGCCTTGTTGCAGGATCTGGAATCCGGTGCAATCGACAGGGATACCTTCGAGCAGAAAGCCTATTACTATAAAGAATTGTACGCCGTAGAAATTGCTGTTGGACAGTATCGGGAGTATTTGAACGGACTTTCTGCCATAGATAATGCCCATGTACTCCCTCACTGGGTATACGAAGGTCTGATGGGCGACACGGCGCAAGGGCCTGTGATCCTGCAAAGCCTGTGCCTTGTGACCTGCTTGCTGCTGTTTATTTTCCAAGCCGGGGCTCAGAGCCGCTCCGGTATGGGAAAGAGCCAGGAATCCACCCTTCATGGACGACTGCGGCTGAAGTTGACCCAACATCTTGCCGCATGGATCGTGACTTTTGTGTTCTGCGCCCTCATTTGGGCCTTCCAGCTCAGCCGCCTTTGGGGCAGTTACGGAAGCGGATTGCCCTTCCCCAATGCCCCGGCAAACTGTCTGAGCTTCCTGAAGAATGTGTCAGCCCGGTATACGGTGCTGGGCTACTGGGTAGTGCAAGTTTTGAAACAAACCCTTATGACCTGCTGTTGGAGCAGTATCATCCTGCTCCTTACCGGTGGACTGCAAAGAAAGAGGTGAAACCATGAATCTCCAAATTGAGAATTTGACGAAACATTATGGAAAGACCTGCGCTTTAAGTGAGCTTTCTCTGGACTTGAAGCCCGGTGTTTACGGCCTGTTAGGCCCCAACGGCGCAGGCAAAAGCACCCTCATGGGTCTGTTGACGGACACGGTACGCCGGGAGTCCGGAAAAATTATCTGGGATGGGCAGGATGTTCTGGCTTTAGGCAAGTCCTTCCGGGCGGTGCTTGGCTATATGCCCCAGCAACAGGGCTACTACGAGGAATTTACCGTAGGCCGCTACTTATACTACATGGCTTCTCTGAAAGGCATGACCCGAAAGGCGGCAAAGGCAAGGATCGGTGAACTTTTACAGGTGGTTGGCTTGTCCTACTGCCAGAATATGAAAATGAGCAGTCTTTCCGGGGGTATGAGGCAGCGTATTCTCTTGGTGCAGGCATTGCTGAACGACCCCAAGATTCTCCTTTTGGACGAACCCACTGCCGGCCTCGACCCGGAGGAGCGTATCCGCATCCGCAACCACATTTCGGCTATCGCTGCAGACAAGATCATTCTCCTTGCTACCCATGTGGTCAGCGATATTGAATCCATTGCGGAGCAGGTGGTGATCCTGAAAAAGGGCAAGCTGGTTGCCATGGACACCCCCGCCGCTCTCATAGATGGCGTGCGCCCCTATGTAGCTGAGATCCCCTGTGCCCCGGAAGCGCTGGGAGCTTATCAGAAGAAATACCGCATTTCCAATGTGACACAGCTTGGAACGCAGCTGCTTTTGCAGCTTGTGGGGAAGGAATTGCCCCAAGAGGCAGACAGAGCAGCAAGAGTTACCTTGGATGATGTGTATTTGTACTATATGCATACAGAGGAATAGACATAAACGCGCTAAAAGGAAGGGGTATGGCTATGAAACACAAGCTCACATTTATACTTGCGGTCTTTCTGCTATTCCTAACGGCCTGCAGAACGAACACGCCACAGCAGCCTTTACCCTGGATGTTTACGGTCATGTTACCGAGCAAATGAAACAGGAAAGCGCAGCCCGGATGGAGCGTTTTATAAAGGCTGTCAACCTGTAAGGGAAAATATAAGGGAAACACGAAAAAGAGCCGCCACGAAAAAGGAAACATTCTACCGCAAAATGCCCCCATAAAGCAGAAAAACAAAAGGAGGAACTAATTATGAAATCTACATACGAAACTATGGGCGGTAAATACCAACAGAACGGTGACTATTTGCTGCCTAACTTTGATGTACTGGAGTGTCCGAAAGTGGGCGTTTGGGGTGAACGCCGCCGTAAGTATCTGCGTGAGCATCAGAAGGCACTTTACACCGCAATGATGCTTAGCGACACGCTGAATGCCCACCTTGAGGAAGTGGACAAGTCCGCATCTGCGATGTTTGAGCAGCTGGTTGCCCAGTACATGGAGCAGGAAGGCATCACCGAACCACAGAAGGCTGCGGATCAGTGGGAGTGGTTCCGCAAAGTCAACAGTATCGGCCACCGGGTTCTGGAAGTCATCGACAAGGAGTTGATCCGCACATGAAACCACCAAAACGAATCGTCGTACTCGACTCAGCAGAACACCGGCTGATGCTATGTGGACTACTCCACTTCCGCAACAAGCTGCTCCAGCAGCACCGCTACCCTGATGCCATTGACGAGCTGCTGATCAAAGTCCAGCGGGCAAGGAGGTGTCGGCATGGATGATATCACTCAGCAACTAAAGGCCTACATAGAAACCCACCCCTTTGACCCAGGCACCAACGAATGCAGAAGCATCCTGGAGCAGTTGTACCAAGCCTATGCGGAGTCCCACGAAAGTGACCCGCCGGAGATCAGTGACGGGTTCAAAGAATTGGAAGTATTTCTGGAAACATTCCCTTTAGACGATAATAACGCCGCCTTCAATCTCTGCTGCCGCCTCTGCATCGCCTACAAACGCAAAGCCTTTCTGAACGGTCTCCAATACGGCGCACACCTTATCAACGAACTTTTCAAGGAGGACAAGCAATGCCGCAAACTTGTTTCCCGGATGCCCTTTATGGTTAAAAGAAGATTCTCCCTCTTCGATATATTTCTTTACCCAGTGACAAATCATGCTGCGATCTGCATTGTACTGCTTTTCCAGTGTCCTAACAGAAATATGTTCATCCAGGTGCTTATGGACAATTTCTGCTTTTTGCTCTGGTGTCCAGACACGTTTTGTTTGTCCCTTTTTCAAGACTACCACCTCCGTATTTATTCTATCATAAAGAAAAGGTAGGCAACATGGTGGTTTCCATGTGTATGCCTTTATCTTACAACTTCACACGGTCCGGCAGTTTCTCATTCTAATGCAGCCGCTCCTGTACGCAAAATTCTACCATCTCCCGGAGCAATTGCCAGGGCGTGGGTTCGCTGTAGGGCAGATGCAGGGTGCTTTTGGTGTGGGTCAGCTTGCCGAAACGGTCAACGAAGGCGTTGATGGCCGCCTGCCCCGGATGGAAGCCCATGTGCTTCTTCTTGGCGGAGAAGTGAACAAGGTTACCTTTCAGCACAAAGGTAGGCATACCCTATGCGATTTTTTCGCCTATTTCCGGATGATATCTGCAGATCAATGCGCGCAGCGCAATCATTCGCTCTTTCAGCGCCCCGTCATAAGCAGAAATGAATTCATTAATTGTCTGCACAGAACCTTAGTGTAAAATGAGACTATTCGTTTTATAGCCGGTGCTATTTTACGCGGAGTCATACTTGATGGAAATTCATCCGGCTATAGCCCTTTGCAACTTTGCAAGGGCATTGTGATAGGCCCGCTCTGCCGCTTTTTCCTGGGGATCCGGGAAGGGTGTGTCGGAAAAAAGACCGGGAAAAATGTCCGAGTGAAGCGAGGAAACACTACAAAAAACACCAGAAATAAAACCCATGGTTTCATAAAAGAAAAAGAGAGGTACACTTATCGCTATTTCAAACAGCAGCAGGGCACCTCATGTAACCGATATTTGGAAAGAGTAATATGGAAAACCACTTTGGAATACTTGACATTTTGCCACACGGGGTCTATATTGTAAACAGTAGAGATTCTGTCAATTTAGAGGAGGTTGCACAAGTATGGAAACTGTTTCAAACAGCATTGTCAATGAAAGCGGAGTGTATATTATACTCAATCTTGTGGATTGCAAGGCTTATGTCGGGAAGGCCAAGAAACTCAACAGTCGGAATCACCTTCCGGATTTAATCAAACGCATAGACAACAATAAGATTCTGATTGAGGACTTTCAGAGTGGAAAAGAATTTGTTTATTTTGTGTTGCTAAATAGCGGACCGAGCGGAGGCTATTCCACGGAAAGTCTGAATTTTTTCGAACAGATGTACATGACGCTTGTGGAAAGTGGTGCATCCGGCGCGGAGAGCCGGTTTATCCTCTACAATGATCCCAATAAACCAGCGAGAAAAAACCGAACAAAGGAAGAACTGCAAAAGAAATACAAATGCATTTCTACAGAGTTGGGTTATTCGTTTTCAGATTTGTGGGATATGGCGGATGAGCAACTCAATAAGGAATTCGCGTGGAGATTCGGAAAGAACTTGAAAGATCTGGCGGCTTCCTCTGAAACAGACAGAAGAAATGCGTTAGAATACTATGTGCATGGTCGGCGCTTGAATAAGAAGCTGATGGCAGCAAAACGGTCAGAGGAAGAAAAGAAGCGTCCAACGGAAGATGAGGACGTCTTCATGGATGGAGATGTCCTCTACCTCAACAAGGAGCGGATCAAATCACTCCTAGAGCCGGAGAAAGCGGTGAAATTTTGCGACCTTATTCCAGAACTGTCCGAATGTTTTTTCTCCAAAGCTGGTTCCTACATCGGGGATGGGCTGGAGCAGATTCTTGCGTATGAACAGCTCTCAATCGAAGATTACGGGTACTGCCTGTGGACTTTTGGCGGAAATCAACTTCACATGGAGACTGTTACCCGTCGTTGCAGTGAACTGGCGAGAGGCGGCAAGCCGATCTATGTCGTATTTCGGTTCACCCCATCATCTGTGTATGCCTCTGGACAAAAATTCTGGCACCGATTAGTGGACAAACGGTCAATGAAGCTCATAAATAGTATGCCTGCGGGGGATAATCGGTTTCTGCAGGATATAAAAAACAGTACGAAAATCCCGTCAGGAATAGAGTGCACAACCACCTCACAAAGTCCTGCTCTGGCCTTCGTTGTGAGAAGACTCTTCCCAATTGATGACAATATCCAAGAATATCCGTTTCTCAAGGCTTACGAGATAGTCAATAAGCCTGATCATCCGAGAAACGAACCCCGATATACCGACCCGACAAAACGATCCTACCAGAGAAATACATTCTTCATTTGTCAGAAAGAAGGGACAGAGGTTGAATTGATACCGGAGGCAAGTGAACGGGTGATTTATTTTGCGGCAGAGCTGGCTGCACCCTATGTAGTCAGACTCGAGTGACTCTTCAGAGACAGTACGGAAAGGATGGGCAGTTTACGAAAACATCGGAAAGAGTCACAGATCAATTGTGGGACGGCTCTCTGATTGGAGCAGTTCTTTGCAATCATGGGTGCTGCTTCTAGTGATGTCGACTACTCGAAGAATTCGAGTAGTTCATGAATATAAATACGAATATATTCTTTCTCTAGCCAGAGGAAAACACACAACTTGAGCACTGTTATTAACAGCTCTTTGCAAGTTGGTATTGCTGTCTGAGCCATTTCTAAGATCCGCTTCGTTGGTTCGAGAGGTCAGATCATTGCTCTTTCCGACGTATGCCATGTAATCCAGCACATTTTCGATAATGTAAACTCCACCAATGTTTCTATTTTATATTTCTTTGTAAAAATTGGTCATATAAGCGACTTCCTATTTATTGGTTAAAAAACACAATCACTGGCGAAGTGCCAGTGGTTGTGTTTTTATAAAATATCGTATATATAGCAGTTCTGAATCCCTAGAAAAGTGGATTGCAAGTGTTCCCTGAGCCCAAAATATACCCCCACATTGGCTTCCGCATCGCACCAAGCCCGATGGGCATCAGGCTGGGAGACGCCGAACTGCCGGGCCAAATACTCCAGCTTCACATTTTCCCAGCCCATGGCTTCTTTCAGCTGTTTGGCATAGCGGTAGGTATCGAAATAGTCGTTGGTGAAAGCCACCCCTGCCCGCTTGGCCGCTTTCGTGATATGGGGGATATCACAGCTTTTGATGTTGTGCCCCACCAAAATGGCATCGCCCACGAATTCCTTGAACTCGCGGATCACCTCGTCAATGGGCGGCTTGTCCTGAACCATTTCATTGGTGATGTGGGTAAGCCGGGCGATGCCAGGAACGATTTCTCTGCCGGGATTGGCAAGCGCAGAAAACCGCTCCACAATTTGTCCGTTTACCACTTTGACCGCACCGATTTCCGTGATCTCAGCAGGCGCATCACCGTTGTCCACACCGTAAGTGCCGGTGGTCTCGATGTCAAATGCCACGAAGGAATTGAAACTTGGCTCTGTCAGCTCAGTCATGGCGGCGGGCATGCCGTCTTCCAGCACTTCCACTCCCATGCCCAGCTTTTTGACCTGCGCCATGAGGGCGGTCATCTGCTCCGGTGTGCCGATGATCTTCAGAATCTGGTAGCCTGTTACGGCTTCCTCTTCCGGTTCGGCAGGGGTGTTTTCTTCGATAAAAGCGTTGATCCGTTCCAAAGGCTCGTCGATCAGTGCTACCAGCTCCTTGAACCGGGGCTCTACCGCTGTGTAGGGCTCCAAACAGTTTCGTCGGATTTCTTTGCGCTGTTCCTCGATGGAGCGGCGCAGTTTGTTTAATTCGGCCCTGTTCTGTCTGGCTTCCTTGATGCCATCCGGAGGATGCGTCACATGATCGAACTGTTCCAGCTGCTGCATCAATGCCTGTTTTAGAGCCTCTAATTTTTCTGAGCTTATGCGGTCTGATTCCATGGAAGTGATCAAAGAAAAAATATCCATTGGCAACACCTCCGGTGATTAAATCTTTTGCCTTCATTATATTCTTCTTTTCTATAAATTTCAACACAAGTTTTTAAGGAGGCGAAAAGGATCCTGTTTTTTGGAAAGGCTCTTTCTGACTCTGGCAGGTTTGTGCAGCAAAGGTTGCACCTGGCTGGATGAAGGGACAGCCTTTTTTCTACCATATGCACAAATCCAGACATGGTTGGCACCTATACCCGTTCATGCAAATCTACCTTTTACACAAACTTTTACATGGCAAAAAATTAAAATATCCCTGTCCTTGAAAGCTTTGCGGGAAGCGATAAAATTATGGTATATGGAAACCCGTATGACATTATTTTTTTAGGAGGAACACACCTATGCCGTTGAATCTGATTCATGATATCATAACTGTCAAACAGAAATTGAAGGAAGTCAAAGAAGATGGGCTATTCTACGCAGGAGAGCTTGTCTTTGCAAGTCCTGTGCAGACATGCAACAAGATTGATCCCCATGGATTCAATTTGCAGGATCTGCCATATGCGGACAAGCTGGACCGGATCATCATGCTGTTCACAAGTCAAGGGTTGACCTTGGCAGCTATGGTGGTGATCACGAAGGGAAGGGTTTCTTACACAGGGGTACAGGATGCTCCACTCCAGCTGGAGGCCTATCGAGGTATACAAAGCAACACCGATTCCATGATGGTTGAGTCCGGCAGCGAGGGTGAGATCTCGCGCCCGGTCCGGCTGATTTATTCTAAGCCCCTGTTTCTGACGCTGCTGTACCGACATAATCTGCTGCGGGAGGGCCTGAATCAGCGGACGATATGCAACCGAGAAGTCGTTGCGGAGCAGAAAAAGGATCTGGCGTTTTATGAGAAAGTCCATAATATGCTAATAAGATTTTACAATGAGGATAACTGGATGCAGGAGTTCCCTTCATTATCTGCACCCTTCCGTTCGGAGACACTGGCTTGCGCCCTTGCAAGGTATTTAGACGGTCTGTATGTTATGCAGCAACTGCTGTGCGATCCCGAGCACGAAGAAGGGATTGATCTGGAGCGCGCCCTCTGGAAAAGCCAATACCAGGATATAGAGGACATGATTTGTCTTCTCAAGAAGCGGTTATCGCAGCTGTCATCTTCCCTTATGAGGGCTGTTCCCTTTCCTGCACCGGGGGCAACTATCGCCCTGTGGCAATGTGATGAAGCCTTTGACCCGGGGATGCGTTTCGGAGAATTGATCTGTATTCGCACGAAACTGGAACAGATGCGGTGCACCTCGTGCAGGACCCTGCCCGAGGAAAACAATGAGCGGCAGGATAAGCTGCGGGAATATCGGGAAAACATTCTGCGGCGGCAGCTTCAGCAGGTGGATTCCATGCTGGAGGATAAGATGGGCCAGTGTCAGCTTGATTGGGAGGCGTATCTGGGGGATTTATGAGATATGCCGTACATGAGGTAAGACCTATCCCCATGAATCTGCTCCTGCGAAGGCTTATAGGCAACATTCGGTATAGGTTTAATTGCCTGTTTTTTTCCATCAAATTCCGTTCTTTGTATTTATTCTATCGATATCAACCTGGGAGGAGGAATAACATGATAAGGGAACTTCTAAAAGACTACACTTCGGAGGAACGGAGGGACGAGGAGTCTATGACTATGCCGGAGTTGGCGTGTGAGATTGAAAAGCAGAAATACAATTTGCACTGCTTAAAGACGGCAAAACTTGGGAAGGAGGACAGGGTAATTCCCATCAATTGGCAGGATCTTGTGGAGCAGGCCACTGAAAGATTGCAGCAGCTGCGTCTTAGCCTGGAACAGAGGATGTGGGAGGTTCTGGGCATTCCGGAAAACGAGCGTCCTTGTGACGACGATCAACCGAGAGAGTTCCAGGATGGTGGTTTTGCTGCCTGGGCAGCTGGTAGAGACTTGGAATCCACGGATGATGTTTTGGCCTTTTGGCATCTCTCCGACAGCTTTCCTTTTGGCTTGTCCATTGAAAAGCTGAATCTGATAGAGCAGACCCTGAAGGCACAGACTGAAAGCCTGGAAGCAGAGGAAGCCGCATGCGAAGACCGTAATGCTCTGGATTTCCGGCATTTCCTCATGGACATCCGGTCAACGCAGTTGGAGCAGGTCCAGAATTTGCGGTGCCAGTACGATTATGACTCCGATCTATGGTAACTGGAGGAATGAAATACCAGAAACGCTGCTGGGTGAACCACGAATCCTGGTGGGCCCAGCAGCTGCCTACCCAAGAAGAAATGGACCCGGGACGAAGAGATCTGGAGAAACACGGAAACCGTGTGGATTTTGTGATCTCCCACTGCCTGCCCCAGACACTGGTGTACAGCTTTTTCCAATTTGCCAACAAAGCAGATATGATGACGGTCTATTTCGATGATTTGATGAAAAATGGACTGCAAATTGGAGCGTGGTACTGTGGTCACTACCATTTGGATCAGTGGCTGATCAATAAGTTTCGGGTTCTTTATCACGACATTATTCGGATCGTATAAGGAGAGAAAAATGAACTACTACATAGCTGATCTCCATTTTGGACACTCCAATGCCATTTCCTTTGACAACCGTCCTTTTGCCTCCGTGGAGGAAATGAACGAAACGCTGATCCAAAATTGGAATGCACGGGTCACTTCGGAGGATACGGTGTACGTCCTGGGGGACATGTTCATGAAGCATACGGATCACTGTGCGGCAACTTTGGCGCAGCTGAAGGGACATAAGCATTTGATATCCGGCAACCATGACCGTCTTACCCCTCGGATAGCCGTACACTGGGAGAGTGTTCAGCCGTACCTTGAAGTGAATGATGGTAGTACACATATCATCATGTGTCACTATCCGATGCCGTTTTACCACGGAGCACATCATGGCACAGTAATGCTGTGCGGTCATGTCCATAAATCGGCAGAGTGGGAAATGCTGGCGCGATGGAAGCAGGAGTGCTGGGAAAGGAAAATCCCCTGTAATATGATCAATGTGGGCTGTATGATGCCCTACATGAATTACACCCCCCGGACTTTGGATGAGCTTCTGACGGCGAACCCCAAATACACGAAAGCAAAGAGCGGATAACAACTACGATCATCTGTGCGGCAATTCAGGTTCAGTTTGAACGAGATGGAAGGAATGTGGGAACGGTGATCCAGGGCCTGCACCACGCCAATTGCTGGGAGACTATAGCGGCCCTGAGAGTTCCGGCACAGCTTGCCGAAATGGAGGGCTTTGTTGACCACGAAAACCGATTTGGGGGCCGCTACGATGCGTTTATCCACGCGCTGGAATGCGGACAGCTTCCGGCTACGGTTCGCATCCACAAGGCAGAACAAAGAGAAAATCAACTGTATTCCGAGGACCTGCACTAATTGAAAAGGGAGAGATGATAAATGCTGCGAGTGAAGTTAAGCTGATACGCCCTTATACTCCCAGGCACAATGGCAAGGTTGAACGCAGCCATAGGAAAGATAACGAGGAATTTTATGCCTGCCATAAAGGGTATATCCCAAATTCTGTGTAAACTCCAACTAATGGCGAAAAATAGGGCAAAATAATATATTTAGGGTGGTGGCATTGACACCACCCCTTGGTTACAGTATTAACAGAAAATTGCATACATGGCAAGGGCAGCGGCTGTCGGACCGCTGTTCATTTTACCCTTGATATGAAGGCGGTTTTCTGTTATTCGGGCATCCGGTCTTCGAAATAGACCGCCATCTGAGCATGAATCATGCTCCAATCCTGTCGGTGTCCAGTCCGCTTTTTCGTGATATCCATCATGGCCAGATACAGCATTTTCAACAGGCTGTCATCGGTGGGAAATACCGATTTGGATTTCGTCACTTTGCGGAGCTGCCGATTGAACCCCTCAATTGCGTTGGTGGTATAGATCAGCCTGCGGATTTCTTGAGGGTATTTGAAATAGGTACTCAGATTCGACCAGTTGGACCTCCAGGACTGGGAGATCTTGGGGTGTTTCTTGTCCCATCGTTCGGAGAAAACGTCCAGAGCATCCAAGGCAGCTGCTTCGTCTACCGCTGCGTACACAGCCTTTAAGTCGGCCATGAGAGCCTTGATATCCTTATAGCTGACATACTTGCTGGAGTTTCGGAGCTGGTGGATGATGCAGCTCTGAATCTCCGTTTTGGGAAACACTGCTTCAATGGCTGCGGAAAAACCGGTCAGATTATATGTGCAAGCGATGAAGATATCCTGAACGCCTCTGTTTCGCAGGCTGTTGAGAATCTTGGCCCAATATTTGGCACTCTCATTCTCGCCAACCCACATTCCAAGAACGTCCTTTTTGCCATCCAGGTTGATGCCGATGGCGATGTACACAGCCTTCTTTACGATCTGTCCTTCACTGCGGACATGATAGTGGATGGCATCCATGAAAATGAAGGGATAAACGCTCTCCAGAGGACGGTTCTGCCAGGCATTGACTTCCGGCATGCTCTTTGCGCTGATTTTGCTCACCAGCTCCGGTGAAATCTCCAAATCATACAGGCTCTTGATCTGCTCCGCAATATCCCGCTGGCTCATACCGCAGGCGTACAGAGACAAGATTTTATCTTCCATCCCCTCGGCATCACGGTCATATTTGCTGATAATCTGAGGCTCGTAGTTGCCTTTACGGTCGCGGGGAACCTTAATGTCAATCTCGCCCAGTTGGGTTTTGACGGTCGTTTTGAATAAACCACTTGCATATTGGGGAACATTTTGATATAGTATTAATATCAAAAGTTCCCCAAGGAGGTTTGTTATGGAGAACACCTATTCAAAAATCCAAGAACTGCTACACCAAAAAGCTGATTTTCAAGCAAGATTAAACCTCATCCCCTATGATGGTAACCCTGAGATCAAAGATAGGGACGGACAAAAGTATTTATATATTCGCAAGCGCATAGGTAGCCGACTCACTTCCACCTATGTGGACAATTACTCTGATGAGCTGTATCAATTATTATTACGCAATGCCCGGGAAGCAAAAGATCTTCGCAAGCAGATATGTAAAGTAGAAAAAGAACTTGCCGCACTGGGATACGAAGAAGCCGAATTATCTGCACGGGTAATGCTGAACTTGGATTTTGCCCGCGCCAACATGAAAGCTAACATCTATGACCAGGCTGTTTTGGAGGGCGTAGCCACTACATTCCCCCAGACAGAAGATATTATCGAAAACGGTATTGTTACAGGCATGACCGCTACGGATGTACAAAAAATATTGAACCTAAAACATGCCTGGGAGTTTATCTTAGATAAGGATGTACTCAATTACGGCACTGATTACTATATCCTTTGCCACATTGCTAAATTAGTCAACGAGGGGTTCTATTCCGATGGTGGGCGTATCCGTGGTGTACCTGTTACTATAGGCGGTACCAGCTATATTCCCCCGCTTCCTATTGAAACCATAGTCAAGGAAAACATAGAAGCAATTTTGAACGAACAGGCCGATGATGTCGATATTGCCATTAAGTTGTGTCTATACTGCATGA
>JAZQXK010000088.1:0-8549 GCA_045632785.1 Faecousia sp. | reverse complement strand
TAGCCCAGACCGCCGGACATGAGGCCGCAATACAGGATAGACACACCGGCAGAAGTCAGACTGCCCCAGGTGGGCTGCTCGGCCAGAAGGGAAACAGGCCAGGAGATCAGGGCAACTGTGGCAAACTGCCCGGCGGCAATGGCTACAGGGTCGCCTTTGGAGGCGAAATGATCACAGCAGAGGATGTGGCAGCTGAACATCAGAGCGCTGATACAAATGAGGGTATCGCCCTTTGCCAGCCGGAAGTCCTCGGACAGGCACAGCAGATACATTCCCCAAACACCCATCAGTACCGCCGCCCACACAAGCCACTGCGCCCGTTTCCGGAAGACCACCAGATTAAGGATTGGCACCAGGAGCAGATACATGGCGGTGATGAACCCGGCCTTGCCTGCGGTGGTGTAGACCATGCCTGCCTGCTGGAATGTGCTGGCCAGAGTCAGGAAGATGCCGCAGCACAGACCGCCTAAGAGGGTATTGCGGATGTAGGCGGTCTTTTCCTCGGGAGAAGAGAACTTCTCTTTTTTTATGCGCCACAGGGCAACCGGGGCAACCGCCAAGGCGGACAGGGTAGTTCGGGCGGCGTTAAAGGCAATGGGACCGATGTCCTCCATGCCGGTGCGCTGGAAGACGAAGGCTGCACCCCAGATCACTGCCGCAATGAGCAGCAGAATATTACCAAACATTTTATTCCGTTTCATAGTTCACCTGCTGTATAAAAGCTTGTCTGCTTCCTGCAGACCGACAACTGTATTTTACCAAAGCTTCCGAAAAAATGCAAGGGGGCGGGGGCCTGTGGGGGTTGCAGAAAAAGAAACATCCCGCCTTGGGGCTGTAAATATGGCTTAATGGGGCTGCCATTTGGTATAAAAATGCAGAAAACTTTCCCAAATCGCTTATTTTTTCAAAACTCCCCCTTGAAAGTCAGGAATATTTGGGATATAATAGGCGGGTCTATGCGAATCTCTCTGATTCAGGCAATTTATAAGGTAAACGAGAGGAAGATAACCATGAGTGCATCCCGTCAGAAGAAGCTCCGTAAGGAGAATCCCCAGACCGTGTCTGAGGCCAAGCAGAAAAGAATCGCGGAAGAGCAGAAGTCTGCCAAGCGGATCAAGATCTGGTCCACCGTGTTTTATTTCGTCATTGCTGCTATGGTCATTGGACTGGCTGTCGCCGGCTTTATGAACACCGGCATCATTGAGCGTAACACCACCGCCGCTGTGATCGGTGAACACAAGATCTCCGCTGCTGAGCTCAACTATTTCTTTGCAGAAACCATCAACAACGACTATATGCTGCCCTACATTGCAGATTCCAAGAAGCCTCTGGATGAGCAGGAGTATTCCGAAGGCGTGACTATGGCTGATCATTATCTGGACCAGGCTCTGGAGCAGGCCCGTGCTGTCTATGCTGCTTATGATGCTGCCATGAAGGACACTAGCTTCACCCACGATCATGACCACGATCATGTCGGCGAGACCAAGGAGTCCCTGAAGGCTTATGCCAAGCAGTCCGGCTTCTCCGGCATTTCCGGCTTCCTCCGTGCCAACTATGGCAAGGGCTCCAACTGGAAGACCTATGCAAAGTACATTGAGGTCAATGCTATGGCTCAGGAGTACTCTGCTCATATCGGCGAGAACCTGACTGCCACTGCCGACGAGATCGCTGCCAAGGTCGAGGCCGACCCCAAGACTTACAGCGCATACTCCTATGCATACGTGACCCTGGATGTTGCCGACTACTATGCTGAGGATGCCAAGCCCGATGCACAGGGCAAGTACACCGAGGAGCAGACCGCTGCTGCCAAGGAAGCTGCTCTGAAGGCTGCCGAGGAAAAGGCACAGGAAGTTGACGGCAATGTCGAGGCCATGCTGGCTCTGGAAGGCGTTAAGGACGTTAAGAACGCCGGCTACAGCTCCATCCCCTCCGACATCCGTGAGTGGGTTGCCGCTGAGGAGCGGAAGGAAGGCGAAGTCTACAGTGTTGCTGCTGCCAGCGGCAGCGCCACCTATGTTGCCATGTTCATGGGTGCTCATGACAACTCCGAGACCTTCCTGGTCAATGTGCGTCACGTGCTGATCGCTCCCAAGGGCGAGCCCGATCAGAACGGCACCTACAACGAAGAGCAGATGGCCGGTGCTAAGGCTGAGGCCGAAAAGCTGCTGGCCGAATGGCTGGAAGGCGACAAGACCGAAGACAGCTTTGCTAACCTGGCCAAGGAAAAATCTACCGATACCGGCTCCAAGGCCAACGGCGGTCTGTACGAGGGTGTGTACCCCGGTCAGATGGTCACCAACTTCAACGACTGGTGCTTCGACGAGGCCCGCAAGGCTGGCGACACCGGCGTCGTAGAGAGCAACTACGGCTACCACATTATGTACTTCGTAGGCCACACCGAGCAGAACTATCGCGACTATCAGGCAGAACAGGTTATCCTGGACGAGAAGTATGAGACCTGGTACAACGGTCTGGTAGAGGCCTGCACCGTTACTGAAAAGTCCGGCATGAAGAGGGTCAACACCTCTGTCTATGTTCAGGCTCCCCAGGGCTATTAAGATATAAAGACCGGAAACAACAAATCTCCCTCTGCCTTCGGGCGGAGGGAGATTTTGCATAAACAAAGAGTAGGCGGTATGGCGGTTTTTCCATATGCCTAGCTTTATTTTATATACAGCCGGGGTTTCAGAGTGACGGAAGCTGGGGATAGCAGCTTGCTTTAACCGGCGGCATCGCCCAAAAGCCTCTGTGCCAGTCCCTTATGGGACAGGGATTTATACAAAATGCTTCCGCAGGTGAGAAGCACCACAGCTTCTCCGATGAACACATACAGGGCATTGAGACCGAAAATTGCCCACTGAAAGCCCTCCGGGGTGAGAAACACCGTCAGTTCCCAGCCGACGATCAGGCCATTAAACAGGGCGGGCATGAGAAGCCCCAAAACAGGCAGCTTGCCAAGGGTGACCTTCCGCAGCAGCCGCATGGAGATGCAGCTAAGGGCAGTAGCCAGAGAGCCAAGCAGGAAGTCTAAAGGCAGGCTTTGGGCCCAGCTCAGGTTGAAGATCATGCAGCCCAGGGCCAGGCCGGGAATGGCGGCGGGGGTAAAGAAAGCGAACACCGCCAGGGCTTCGGAAAAGCGGAACTGGATTGCCATGGTGGCAGAACCGGGCCAGATGAGATTTTGCAGGCTTGTGAGGGTGATGTAAAGGGCCGCCAGCACACCGGCGCAGACAATGTGGCGGATTTTCTTGGACATAAGCTTTACTCCTTTGGTATTGCGGGAAAGAAAAAAGAGCAGAGAGACCCTCTGCCCATGAAAAAAGCCGCTTACGCGGCCATCTGCCCCCGGAAACATTCCCGGCGGCTTTTCCCTAGTTTTGTTTTAAGACAGGATGGTCACGAACTGTCTGCTATGTAGTTATCTATGCCATTATATAGAGCAAGGGGGATTCTGTCAAGGGGAAAATCTGCGTTATTTGGTGTTTGCATTTCTTCCTGCTTTGTGTTAAAATGATGCAATTAGAAGTATGCCTCTAGGTGAGGTTCGATAGAAATAGAAAGGCGGTGGGGCTGTGAAACGATTTGCGGCTCTTATGCTGCTGCTTTGCCTGCTGCTGTTGACAGTTCCGGTGCAGGGGGCAGAGCTTCACTCCTGGGATGTACAGGCGGCAGTAAAGAATACAGGTGAAACTACCGTAACGGCTGAGGCCGTGGTGCGCCTGGATGCACCTACCAATGAACTGGTGTTTCCTCTGGGGACGGGCGCCAAGGATCTGACGGTCAATGGTATTTCCCTGAAGATCAAAAAGGTGGACGGCGTTCCCAGTGCCGTTGTGAAAAGCGAGGCCGGTTTTTCCGGTACTTTGAAATTCACCCTGTGCTACACCCTGCGTAACTGCCTGGATACCAAGGGGCAGTGGGATCTGGTGCTGCCTCTGGTGGCAGACAACTCTCCCCACACGGTGCAGCAGCTCTCCTTCCGGGTGACCCTGCCCGGCAAGGCGGCTATGCCTACCTTCCAAAGCGGCTACCGGGGGGAGGATGTGGACAACTACCTAAACCTCACTCTGGATGACAATGTGATTGTAGGCACGGTCAGCACCGAGCTGCGGGATCACGAAAATCTGATCCTCATCATGAAAACAGACCCGACAGTCTTCCCCCGGGTGGGACAGATGGCAAAGCTGGGACTGTGGTGTGCCATTGGGGCAGCGGTCTTCTGGGTGCTGGCACTGGTCTATTGGTTCTTCTTCCTGCGGTGGTGTCCGTTCCGCACGGTAAAGCAGACCCGGATTCCTGCGGGCATCCACTGCGGTCAGGTGGGCTCACAGCTTCTTGCCCAGAACCCGGACACGGCCTTGACCGTTTTGTCCTGGGCCAAGGCGGGCTATTTGACCATTCATGTAAACCGGGATCGGGCTGTGATCCTCCACAAGCGCATGGCCATGGGCCACGAGCGCAGCCGTTGGGAGCAGAAGCTTTTCCGGGGCATCTTCGGAAGAGGCAATATGGCAGAGGTTTCTTCCATCCGTTTCCAGACTGTGAGAGCCAAGGCTGACAGCGCCCGTCCTCAGGTGAAAAAACTGTTCCAGGGCGGCGGCATCCCGGCTCTTGCAAAGCTCCTTACCTGCATTTGCGGAGGACTGCTGTGGGCCATTATGGGAAATGCCCTCCTTTCTTCCGGTGTGATCCGCATTATTCTTACGATCGTGATGGGGCTGGTGGGCATTGCAGCCTCCTGGTTGATGCAGGGGGGCTTCCGGAGCATCTTTTCCTGGGATAAAAGACCGGGGATCCTGGCTCTGATCTGCGCCAGTGTGACTTTGCTTCTGGGTATTTTCTCTGGCAGGTTTTTGACTTGCATCTTCGTACTTCTGAGCCAGACCATTATGGGATTTTTGCTGGTCTTTGGGGGCAAGCGCAGCCCGGCCGGGCGCAATGCGGTGCAGAGCATCCTCAGCTTCCGGAAATTCCTGCGCCACTTTGGCAGCAAGCGGGTCAATAGAATGATTCGCATGGATCCCGGTTATTACTATCAGGTGGCGCCCTATGCCCTGGCGCTGGGTGTTGACCGTTCCTTTGCAAAAATGTTCTCTCAGGTACAGCTGCCGGAGTGCTCCTGGCTTATTACCGACGAGCCCGGAGACGGACAGTCTATGCAGTGGTATCTGCTTCTGCGACGGGTCACGGAAACCATGCGGGGCAGGTAATCTATTCTCAAAAAACAGCAATGATTCTAATGGATAGGAGGCTGGTATCATGAAAAATCTGCGGGGTTTGATCGTTACGGCGGTGATCTGCCTTTTGACGGTTCTGCTTTATCAGACCGCTGCCCGCTTTGATGTGCTCATGGATATGGCGTATCCCTTCTTCTCAAAGACAATAATGGAAGTTTTGGGCGGCTTCACCGGAAAGCTGGACTTCTGCCTGTGGCAGGTGGCTCTGGCAGTGTATGCTGTGGCGATTTTGGTTTCTCTGGCACTGGTGATCCTGTTCCGGGGAAATCTCCTGCGGTGGCTGGGGGGCATTTTGGTGCCTGTGGCTCTGGCAGGCTTCCTGCAGTGCGGCATCTGGGGTCTGAACTATCACAACAAGCCTGTGGCAGAGTCCATGAAGCTGGAAGTTAAGAGCGCTACCCCTTATGAGGTGTACCAGGCGGCAAGCTACTACCGCAATCAGGCAGATGCTCTGGCAAAGCAGGTTTCCAGAACCACGGATGGGGATGTGATCCTGCCTGCCATGGAAAAAATGAACAAACAGGTCACCGGGAGCTACGACGAGCTGGTCTGGAAGTATTCTGTCTTCGCAGGTCCTCGCACTCCGGTGAAGGAGCTGGGCTGGAGCGAATTGTTTACCTCTCTGGGGGTTGAGAGCATCACCATCGGCCTGACCGGTGAGGCGGCAGTCAATATGGATCAGTATGGCGCATCCATTCCCTTTGCCATGTGCCGGGAAACTGCCTGCCTTATGAGCTTTGCCCGGCAGGAGGAGAGCAACTTTGCTGCCTATCTGGCCTGCGAACACAGCACAGACACCCTATTCCGCTATTCCGGCTACCTCAATGCCTTCCTCTATTGCTCCAATGCCCTGTACGATACCAACAAGGTCTATTGGAACAGATTGTGGGAGGATGTTTCCTCGGAGCTGCGGCACGATGTAGAAGCCATGAACCTTTATGCTTCTGCAGGCCGGCAGGATGCCACGGAGAAGATCGACGAGGCTTACGGACTGTATCTGGAAAAGATCGGGGAGAAGGAAGGCCGTGTGGCTGACCTTCTGGTTGCCTGGTACGATGATCAGTACCGCCCGGTGGAAGTTGTGCCGGAAAATCCCTTTGATCCCACGGACTATGACTGGGTATTCCCTTCGGAAACCGAGCCGGATGCGACTGAGGCCACGGAGGGAACTTAAGTGGAAACTATAAAAAATACCATTTTGCAGGGTCTTCCTGCTTTGTGTCTGGAGCTTTCTCCGGAGCGGGCAGAAAAGATGGCTGCCTTCGGCCGGGAACTTTTGGAAAAGAATCAGGTGATGAACTTGACTGCTATCACCGAACCGGAAGCCGTGGCGAAGCTGCACTTTCTGGACAGCCTGACCCTTCTGACCATGGCGGATTTTGAAGGAAAGACTATTATAGATGTGGGCTGCGGCGGGGGATTTCCCGGTGTACCTCTGGCCATTGCCTGCCCCGGTGGGCGGGTGACCCTGCTGGACTCTCTGGGAAAGCGGATGGCCTGGCTGGGCCAGGTGCTTCCCCGACTGGGGGTAGAAGCGGAGTGCGTCACCGCCAGGGCAGAGGAAGAAGCCGCCCAAAGACGGGAAAGCTACGATTTCGCAGTGTCCCGGGCAGTGGCACGGCTGAATGTTCTTTGCGAGCTGTGTCTGCCCTTTGTGAAGGTGGGAGGCTATTTCCTGGCTATGAAGGGCGCCGCTGCGGAAGCGGAGCTGGCGGAAGCGGAAAAGGCTATCAGCCTTCTGGGAGGCAAGGTGGAAAAGGTGCGGGAGTTTCCTATGGATAGGACGGCCCATGTGGTCATCCAGATCAAAAAGGTGAAGCCCACACCGGCAGCATACCCCAGAAAATTCGGAAAAATCAAGCAAAAGCCCCTGTAAGGCAGTGGGAGGAGGCACGGCAATGAAAATTGGAAATCTGGAATTGCCGGGAATGCTGGCACTTGCCCCTATGGCGGGGGTGACAGACTGGGCGTATCGCACCGTTTGCGCAGAGCTGGGCGCAGACATTACCGTAACTGAAATGGTGTCCAGCCGTGCCTTGATCTATAAAGATAAGAAAAGCGCCGCCCTTTTGCGGAAAAATCCGGGCAGCGTTGTTGGGGCGCAGATCTTCGGAAACGACCCGGAAGCCATGGCCCAGGGTGCCCTTCTGGCCCTGGAAATTTCCGGCTGCGATTTTCTGGATATTAACATGGGCTGCCCCATGCCTAAGATCGTAGGCAACGGGGACGGCTCGGCTTTGATGAAAGACCCTCTGCTGGCTGCCAGAATTGTGGAGGCGGTAGCGAAGGCGGTATCCGTGCCGGTGACGGTGAAGTGTCGCCTGGGTTGGGACAAGGGCAGCATCAATGTAGTGGAATTTTCCAAAGCTATGGAATCTGCCGGGGCTGCGGCCATTGCTGTCCACGGCCGCACCAAATCCATGCTCTATTCCGGGGTGGCCGATTGGGACACCATCGGCAAGGTGAAAAAGGCGGTTTCCGTTCCGGTGATTGCCAACGGGGATATTATGTCCGGGGAGGCGGCGTTGCAGTGCCTCAGGCGCACCGGGGCAGACGGCCTGATGCTGGGCAGAGGTGTCTTCGGTGATCCCTGGCTCTTTGGAGAAGTGAAAGCTGCCATAGAAGGCCGGGAGATCCCTCAAAGACCGCCACTTTCTCAGCGGGTGGATATGGCAACCCGGCAGCTCACCCTGGCTGCGGAGGACAAAGGCGAGCATATTGCCTGTCTGGAAGCCAGAAAGCACTTTGCCTGGTATCTCCGGGGTGTTGCCTTCAGCGGCTACTATAAAGAGCAGATTGCCCATATCAGCACCATGGAGAACATTTGGCGCATTGCAGCGGGGATCAAAAAGGATCTGCGGTAGGCCGTAAAAATTTCTAAAAATCTGTAAAAATAATGCTTGACATTTGGGGGGCACATCGTTATAATAAGCGTGTTCTGTTTGAGACGCCGGTATAGCTCAGTCGGTAGAGCAGCTGATTTGTAATCAGCAGGTCGGGGGTTCGAGTCCGTCTACCGGCTCCACCGCTTCTCAAATGGCAAGTAAATATGGGGGAGTTCCCGAGTGGCCAAAGGGGACAGACTGTAAATCTGCTGGCTATGCCTTCGATGGTTCGAATCCGTCCTCCCCCACCAGAAAAGAACCCACATTTGTCTACGACAAGTGTGGGTTCTTTTCAATGAAATAAATCGCTTGCGGGATTTGTGAAATAACGCTTCGCGTTATGAAATAGCTGTCGCTATGAAATACGCTGTGGCGTATGAGGGATTTATTTTATTTCACTTGATGCGACAGCATCAAATTTCACAAT
>JAZQXK010000087.1:0-8919 GCA_045632785.1 Faecousia sp. | reverse complement strand
TATATCCGGCCCGGCGGAAAAGTTTGAAAAACAGCACCATTTAGGGCGAATTCGTACAAATTTGCAGTGCGGAACGGGCCGGATGTATCCGGCCCCTACAAAGGGTGGATCCCATACTCCCCGATAAACCAAAATTTACAGGAGGTCGTTTCATGGATCAAGCCCAACTTCTAAGCCACTGGAAAGCGGAAGAAGCTATTGCCCACATTCATGGCTGGGACTTCTCCCACATAGAGGGCCGCTACTCAGAGCAGAGCGACCTTCCCTGGGATTACCGGGGTGTGATCTGTCAATATCTGCGCCCGGAAATGAAGCTTTTAGACATTGACACCGGGGGTGGAGAGTTTCTGCTGTCCTTGCGTCATCCCTATGAAAATACCGCCGCCATGGAAAATTTCTCCCCCAATGTGGCACTTTGCAAAGAAATATTGCTCCCTCTGGGCATCCATTTTCGCCCCGGCAATGGAAAAGGCACGATTCCCTTTGAAGATGCCAGTTTTGACATAGTAATCAACCGCCACGGGGATTTCAATGCAGGGGAAATTTACCGAGTCTTAAAGCCCGACGGGGTCTTTGTCACACAACAGGTTGGGGCAGAAAATGACCGGGAGCTGGCCGAGCTTCTTTGCGGTGTGACGGAAAGCCCTTTCCCGGAGCAATATTTGGATATCACCGCAGATAAATTCCGGGAGGCCGGTTTTACCATCCTTCGGGGAGAGGAAGCCTTCCGTCCCATCAAATTTTTCGATGTGGGGGCGTTGGTGTGGTTCGCCCGGATTATTCAGTGGGAGTTCCCCGGTTTCTCCGTGGATACCCATTTTGATAAGCTTCGTAAAGCCCAAAAAATTCTGGAAGAGCAGGGTTCTGTTGGCGGCACAATCCACCGCTTCCTTCTGGTGGCAAAGAAATAAGGAACGGCTCAACGTCCGTTCCCCATAAAGCCCAGGGACGGAAAACCCGTCCCCTAAAAGATTGATTCATTGAGCCACAGGCACACCTTACAGGTAGTCCATTGCCTCCGGGGGCAGCACCCCGGACAGCTCCACCAAGGCATGATCCCAGCTTCCGGTGTAATCCACTCGCATGGGCATAGACAGGACATTCTCCGACTTATCTTCCCTTATAGGCAAAGACAAGACTGCCACAGTGCCCCCAGACTTTCCAGGGCCAATGAAAAGTGCGCCCCCGTGGTTTGTGGCGATCATGCGGCACAGCATCAGCCCAAGGCCAAGGCCGTAGCGGCTGTCTTCCAGGGCCGGCTCTCTACTGTAGCGGTCAAAAAGGGTGGTTTTTACAGCTTCATGGAGCCCCTCACCGCTATCCTCCATACGCAGGATTGCCTGTGTTCCCAGAGCTTGCAGCCGGGCCTGTACCCTGCCCCCCTGAGGGGTAAAGCGTAGGGCGTTGGCCAGCAGATTGAGAACGCACCGCTCCAACTGCTGAATATCTCCCCACACCTTAATGGCCTGCTTTGCGGGGGTAAAGGCAATAGAAACCCCCAGGGGCTCTGCCAGGTTGGCTGCCTTTTGGAATATCTCATCAAACAGACTGTTCAGCTCCACCCGCTCCATAAAGCCGGTGGGATTGGCGGAAAACTCTCTGGCGTCGGCCATATTGCCCACAATCCGGAGAAGCTGCATCATATTTTGCATCATACGGCGGCTGCGATCCATGGTCTCCGGACTTTCCCGGAAATAGGAGAACAGCTCCACGCTCTCCCCCAGTAGGTCATTTAAGGGCATACGAAGCTGCTGCGCTGCCAAAGCCAGGGTACGCAGGCTCTCCAAGTCCTCCTGGGAATCCAGCAGGAACAAAAACCCCTCCTCATGGGATGTTACATTGGCCGGATGGGAATGCCCCCCAAAGGTCAGAACCGTACACAAGCTGCCCTCCGGCAGGGTTTCTAACTCCGCAATGTCAAAGGGCAGGTAGGGGGCAAGCTCTATGCCGGACACAAGGAGCATAGAAGCTGCCGCCTGATTGGCATAGGTAATAACACCGTCTTTTGCATAAAAAGCAGGACGGTTAACAAGGTTCAGTAATTGGGTCTGGGATTCTCTGTGACTCATGGCGATGCCTCCCATATTGCTGCGATTAGGATACGCAAATTTGCAATCTACAGCCCAGAGAATAATTACCAAGGGCTACACACTGCTATTTTATCATTTTTCGACAAGAAATCAAGTTTTTTCTGTTTTTAAGGAGGCTTCCCTATGGATGGCACAGGGCATCGGGAACGGCTGCGCCAGAGGTTCCTTTCGGAAGGTCTGGAACACTTTGGAGAAGAGCGGGCGCTGGAATATCTTTTGTTTTATGTGATCCCCCGGCGGGACACCTATCCCCTTGCCAAGGAGCTGATCCACCAGTTCGGCTCTCTGGTGGGTGTCATGCAAGCCTCCCCGGAGGCACTAAAGAAAGTCCCCGGTGTAGGGGATCGGGTGGCAGAATATCTGCATTTTACCATGTCCATGTACCGCTACTACATGGGCAAGCAGGAAAAGGCCAGAAAGCAGCTGCCCACCTTGGATGACTGCGCCCAGTATATGATGCCACGGTTCACCGGGTTACAAAAAGAATCTGTCTGTGTACTTTGTCTGGATGCCCGGTGTACCATAATGGGCTGTAAGGTTTTGGCAGAGGGTGAGGCAAATTCCGTCCATGTCCCGGTGCGGAAGGTTGTGGAATACGCCTTAAACTGTGATGCCTCCGCTCTGGTTATGGCCCACAACCACCCTGCCGGCATTGCCCTTCCCTCTCAGGAGGATATTGAGGTTACCAAACAGGTAGCCGATGCCCTGGAAGCAGTGGGGGTCACCCTGCTGGATCATTTTATCGTGGCTTCCGGGGATTATGTTTCACTGTCCCAGTCGGGACTAATGCCCAAGAAGCCGTGAAGGGCAGTTGACAGTTAAGCTGTAAATTTTGGTTTATCGTGCAGTTTAGGGAACCCCATTGTAGGGCTGGGGCATGCCCCAGCCGGGCACCAATTCCTTGATAGGCATTGCCAATAACACGGGAAACGAAGGGTTTTGCCTTAAAAATCGGTGCAACAATTTCGATACTGCCCGGCGGGGGCATGCCCCCGCCCTACAGCCTTCTATCGAAAACGGCCCGCTAAACAGAAATTTACCTTCTTTATAGGAATTACGCCTTTAGGCGCATGAAAAACCCCGGAGATCGCTCTCCGGGGCTTTGTTGTACCTTATTCTTCTATAGGCGCAAACAGGTCGGTCTTGTCCTCCGGGTCAATAGGACGGCCTTCCATGCAGGCACGGAACTGGGTTCCACTCATAGTCTCCTTCTCCAAAAGGAACTCTGTCACAGCCATAAGCCTATCTCCATTTTCCTTCAGCAAGCGCATACAGTGATCATATGCCTTATCCACCATGCGCTTGGTTTCCCCGTCCAGATTACCGGCAGTCTGCTCAGAATAAGAACGGGTCTTTTCGTAGCTTCTGCCGATGAAAATTTCCTCGCCGTCATCATAGGCCAACGTGCCGATCTTGTCGCTCATGCCGTACAGGGCTACCATTTCTCTGGCGATCCTGGTGGCTCTGCCGATGTCATGGGCTGCGCCGGTGGAAACATCGTCGCAGTAGAGCTGCTCTGCCACACGACCACCCAGAAGGGCTACGATCTCCTCGTACATCTGGTTTCTGGTCAGGTGCTTGGATTCCTCTGTGGGCAGGCTCAAAGTGACACCCAACGTCTTGCCTCTGGGAATGATGGAGATCTGATGCACCGGCTCAGCGGTTTTCAGATGGTACATGGCAACGGCGTGACCGGCCTCGTGAATGGCAGTGATCCGGAGATCCTTTTGCAACTGCACACGGTTGCGCTTCTCCGGGCCTGCCACCATTTTCATCATGGCCTCCTGAATGTCGCTTCCATTGATCACGGGACGGCCTGCACGAACCGCCAGAATGGCAGCTTCGTTCACGAGATTTTCCAGGTCAGCGCCAGTGAAGCCCGCTGTAGCGAAGGCTACCCGCTTCAGATCGACCTGGCTGTCCAGCCGCTTGTTGCGGCAGTGCATCTTCAAAATCTCCTCACGGCTCAAAGCATCGGGTCTTCCCACATAGACCTGCCGGTCAAAACGACCGGGGCGCAGAAGAGCAGGGTCCAGAATGTCAGATCGATTGGTAGCCGCCAGAACCACAATGTTCTGGTTCTTCCGGAAGCCGTCCATTTCCACCAGAAGCTGGTTTAATGTCTGCTCTCTTTCATCGTGACCGCCGCCCATACCGGAACCTCTGCGGCGACCGATGGCGTCGATCTCATCAATGAAGATAATGGCGGGGGCTACCTTCTTGGCCTGCTCAAACAGGTCACGGACACGGCTGGCACCAACACCCACATACATTTCCATGAAGTCCGAGGCAGAGATTGACAGGAACGCCGCCTTGGACTCCCCTGCCACGGCTCTTGCCAGCAAGGTTTTGCCGGTGCCGGGAGGGCCTACCAGAAGCACACCCTTGGGGATCTTGGCGCCCATGTCGTGGAACTTCTGGGGGTTCTGGAGAAACTCCACCAGCTCCTGCAATTCCTGCTTTTCTTCCTCCGCTCCGGCTACATCCCGGAAGGTGACCTGATCGTCGATGCCGACCTTGGCCTTGGCCTTGGTAAAGTCCGCCATGGGGTTGGCGCTGTTGGCCTTGTGGGTCAGAATCACCCAGAGGATCAGCAGCACGATGCCTGCCAAAAGGTAGGGCATGGTCTTGCCGAGAACAGAGGGCTGCTTGTCGGGGTAGAAGTCATATTCTTCCAGAATGCCCTTTTCCTGCTGCTCCAACACCAGTTCGCCCAGATCCTGACGAACGATCTCCGCAGGAACCTTAGCGCTAAACTTGTTTTTCCCCTCGGCAGGCTCGTGAAGCTCCAGGGTGATCTTACCTTCATAGGTCTCGAAGGCACGAACCTTCTCCGCCTGGAACAGCTCCACCACCTCGGAGTAGGAGAGCTTGCCTACGAACAAAGTGCCAACCCATTGCGTAAGCCAGACAATGCCCAAAAGCACCAGGGTCGAAACAATAAAAAATCCAATTCCGCTTTTTCTTTTCAAGAGTCTGTACTCCTTTGATTGCAAATGAATTAGGGGTTTGTCAGGTGACTTTCCTTACAGTCCCAAAAGCTCTGCATAGGCTTCCTTCTTCAAAATGCCTACATAGGGCAGGTTCCGGTATTCCTCGTTGAAATCCAGGCCGTAGCCCACTACGAACTCATTGGGGATGGTAAAGCCAGCATAATCTATATCTACCTGGGTTTCTCTCCGATCAGGCTTATCCAGGAGCGTGCAAATCTTCAGGGAGGCAGGATTGCGCTCTTTCAGAAGGGCAACCACCTTGCTCAAAGTGAGGCCGGTGTCTACAATGTCTTCCAGAATCACCACATGACGGCCTGCGATGTCCACATCCAGGTCTTTCTTAATGCGGATGGTGCCGGTAGAGTCTGTGCCGCTGTAGGAAGAAACGCACATAAAATCAATCTGGCAGGGAATGGAGATCTGTCGGATCATGTCACCGAAAAACAGCACAACGCCCTTGAGTATTCCGATGAATATGGGCTTTTTGCCTGCATATTCCCGGCTAAAAATCTCCCCCAGTTCCCCTACTCTTACTTTGATCTCATCCTCAGAAATAAGCACCCGCTGGATATTGTTATGCATTACTGTTACCCCTTTCTATGTGTGACTGTATCTAAAATTTATGGTTTACCATATAAATCCGCTTACCTGGGACTGACCCGAACCAAAATGGCCCTTTCCCCTGCTTGGGCCAGGAAATCCTCGTCCCCGCCCAGACCCGCAACTGCCACAATTCGGTTTCCTGCCACAATCACAGGTAGGGCATTGCGCAGATGGGCAGGAAGCTTCCGGTCAATCATGGCCTTTTTCACACTGCGGTGACCGGCAGAGAGTTTCATCTCGTCCCCTGACTGCCGCCCCCGAAGCTGTAAAAAATTTTCACCTATTTTATCACAGGATAAGGCAAATGTGAATGGGGTATTTTCTCTTTTTTCCGTATTTTCCAAAATTTCCGTAGAAATCTCCCAAGACTCTGTGCGAGTCACCCCGGGTACCGGAACACTTTGGGAAGCCGGGGATTTCTGGGCGTTCTCCGGGGTTAGAAGGCCGTACTGCCGCCGCAGGCACACCCCACCGGGAAGCTCCACCCAAGCGGAGGGTCTGTCCGCTTCCGCCAGATGGCAGCAGGCAGCAATATGCACCTGCTCCGGCTCTTTGACACCCAATTCTTTTAGGAACAGCCCCATGACCCTGGCTTTCATAGCCGGGTGGAGCTGCAAAAACCCATGGCAGTCAAGGCCATTTCCCAGACGGCACTGCCCAAGAGCATCTTCCGCAGCCAGGGTCAAATAGTCCTCGTCCTGGCGCAGCATGAGTGCCGTGCGGGTGCAGTTTGGGGCAAACCGTGGATTTTCACGGCGCAGAAGAGGCAGCACCTCCCGACGCATCCGGTTGCGGAGAAAATCATCCGTAAGATTGGAGCTGTCTGTCACATACTGCATAGACCAAAGCTCCAAAAAGTCCTCCACCTCCTGCCGGGTATGGCCTAAAATAGGACGGATCAGCCTGCCTCTTTTGGGGGCAATGCCGCCCAGACCCCGAAGGCCGGTACCCCGGATCAGGTGCATCAGGACGGTTTCGCTGTTATCGTCAGCGGTGTGGGCCGTGGCAAGGAAGGCTTCCGGGTCAAGGCTCTCCAAAAAAGCATACCGGGCCTTTCGGGCAGCATCTTCCAGACCTCTGCCCCTGGCCTCCACCTGTCCTCTGCCTACAAACAAGGGGATCTCCAGCCGGGCACAAAGTCTTCGGACAAATTCCTCGTCCCGATCGGATTCTTCCCCACGAAGGCCGTGGTTAAAATGGGCAGCGGATAGCTGCAGCTCCCATTTTTCTTTTAGCAGATAGAAGCTCCACAGCAGGGCCACGGAGTCCGCCCCCCCGGAAAGGGCGCAGATCACCTGCATACCTGGGGTTAAGAGTCCCTCCTGCTTACAAAAAGCCTCCATTTTTCCTTCAAAGGACACGCTTTAGCCCTCCTTATGCCGCCATTCCCGGTCGGCAAAGGTGGTGTACTGAGGCAGCCACTGGAGCTTGACTGTGCCGGTTTCGCCGTGGCGGTTCTTGGAAACGATACACTCCGCCACATTCTTTTCCTCGGTGTTGGGGTTATAATAATCGTCACGATACAGGAACATGACCACGTCTGCGTCCTGCTCAATGGCGCCGGATTCACGGAGGTCGGAAAGCATGGGCCGCTTGTCTGTACGGCTCTCATTGGCACGGGAGAGCTGGCTCAAGCAGACCACAGGCACATTCAGCTCTTTCGCCATGATCTTTAAGGATCGGGAAATATCAGAAACAACGTTGACCCGGTTATCGGATTGCTTGCCGTAGCCGGAGCTGGTCATAAGCTGTAAATAGTCGATAACCACCAAGCCCAGATTATCCAGCCGCCGCAGAGCAGCCTTCATTTCTGCCACGGTGATGGAGGGGTTGTCGTCTACCCGAATCTGCCGCATACTGAGGGTACTGGCAGCCAGAGCCAGCTTGTTCCATTCCTCCGGGGAGAGCTTGCCGGTGGCCATTTTCTGGCTGTCTACAAAGCTCTGACCGGAAAGCAGACGCATACCCAACTGCTCTCTGGACATTTCCAAAGAGAAGAAGGCCACGGTCATGGGATATTTCATTGCCACATTCATGGCAATATTTAAGGCGAAGGAAGTCTTACCCATGGCAGGACGTGCAGCGATCAGCACCAGGTCGGACTTGTTCAGGCCGTTGATCTTCCGGTCTAAGTCCTTCAGGCCGGTGGACAGGCCGGGAATGGCACTGTCGGACAGAGCCAGCTCCGAAAGGTTGTCAAAAACCCGGTGGAGCACCACGCCGATCTCCTCTAAGCTGTCCGACCGATCACCCTTGCGCAAGGCATAGATCTTCTTTTCTGCCAGCTCTAAAATTTCGCTGGGTGTGCCGCTGCCGTCGTAAACGCTGTCGGCAATCTCGTGGGCAGCCGTAGCCAGGGCACGAAGCATGGCCTTATCCCGGACGATATTGGCATACCAAACGACATTGGCCGCAGTGGGGGTAACCAGCATAAGCTGCTTGAAATAGCCTACGGTATCATCCCGAAGGGTACCTGCTTCCCCCATTTTATTGATCACGGTGACCGGGTCAATGACTGCGCCCAGGTTGAACATGGAGTAGATAGTTTCAAAAATTTCCCGGTTATGTTCCACATAAAAATCACCGGGGTGCAAAATGCCGATGACCTCGGCGATACAATCTTTTTCCAGGAGCATAGAGCCTAAAACGGCCTGCTCTGCATCCAGGGCCTGGGGCGGTTGTTTTAATAACACTTCGGACTCCATGTGGTTTCTCCTTTCTTTTTAATGGGTATGCGTGGGGTTATTGGGGCAGCTCAACCTCAAAAAACTGAGGATTGCGCTCCACGAACAGACGGAAGACTTCCTTTTGCACTTCCGGGCTCTGCAGGGCTGCATAGACCTCCCGGTTGTCGGGAAGCACCTGGATCTGCAGAACCTTAAAGGCCCGCTGCCCCTCCCCTTCCGGCAGAAGGACAACGTAGAAACCGCCGTCATATTCGATCATATCCAGAAGCTCAAAGACAGCCTCTGTTCCGTCCTGATTTTTCAGGCGCACATAGTTATCAAATCCTAAAATGCCCATAAATCCTCCTGGGTGGTAGTGGTATGCCGTGGTCAGTGATTCCGTAGATTTTGGTTTATCTTTCTATGGTTGCTGGGCACCAAAGCCTCCCTTGTGTAAAGGGAGGTGGGTCGCCGAAGGCGAGCCGGAGGGATTGCCTACCGCAGTTCGTTTTCGCCGGAATGCTAATTAGACCGGCAATTCTCACTGCACAATCCCTCAGTCACGCT
>JAZQXK010000086.1:0-4924 GCA_045632785.1 Faecousia sp. | reverse complement strand
TTCCTTGATAGGCATTGCCGATAACACGGGAAACGAAGGGTTTTGCCTTAAAAATCGGTGCAAAAATTTCGATACTGCCCGGCGGGGGCATGCCCCCGCCCTACAGCCTTCTATCGAAAACGGCCCGCTAAATTGGAATTTCTATTAGGAAATAACATCATGTTTTCGGTTGTAATTTTGGAAAAACCGTGATATGCTAAGAAAAAACGAAAAGGAGATATTTCCATGAACGCACAGGAAATCATTGAATTTATCCGCACCTCTGAGAAGAAGACCCCGGTGAAGCTGTACATCTGGGAGAAAGCACCTACCGCATTCCCTGGCGCAAAGGAGTTTTCCACCGGTCAGGGCACTAAGATCGTCTTTGGTGACTGGAAGGTCATCGCTCCCATGCTGGAAGCCCAGAAGGAGAAGATTGCCGATCTGGAGATCGAGAACGACCGCCGCAACTCCGCTCTGCCTCTTTTGGACTTAAAGGGCATCAATGCCCGCATTGAGCCGGGTGCTATCATCCGGGATCAGGTAGAGATCCATGATGGGGCTGTCATTATGATGGGCGCAATTCTTAACATTGGCGCAATCGTAGGCGAGGGCTCTATGATCGATATGGGTGCTGTTTTGGGCGGCAGAGCCACTGTGGGCAAGCACTGCCATGTAGGCGGCGGTGCGGTTTTAGCCGGTGTCATTGAGCCTGCCAGCGCAACCCCTGTGGTCATTGAGGACGATGTACTGATCGGTGCCAATGCTGTGATCCTGGAAGGCGTGCGGGTAGGTAAGGGTGCCATCGTTGCTGCCGGTGCGGTGGTCATTTCCGATGTGCCTGCCAATGCGGTTGTGGCCGGTATTCCTGCCAAGGTCATTAAGATGAAGGATGAGCAGCTTGCCGCTAAAAACGCCCTCATCGATGCCCTGAGAGAGCTGTAAGCTTGAGGGTTCTAGTTCCCTGATTCTATTATACACGATTTTATCGCAATGTACAGACAAATTATCACGCATCCCTGGGAAAATTGCGTTTTTTGTGCAAAAAGACACATCAGCCAAGCCTCTTTTGGGGCTGGCTGATTTTTTTTCGAAGGCACATCTCACAATGTGTTATTTTCCGTACATTTATCCACTATTTTGTAGAAATCTACAAAATCATTAAGATTATACTGGAAAAACGGAAACAGTTGTGTTATACTAGTTTTGCATTATATCCACTAAGGATTTTGTAAGGAAGGTGAGCATTTGGAAAACTATACCAAGTATAAGTTAAAGGCAGAGGAAGAACTGACCCGGCTCTTAGAGTGCAAGGACAATCTCTTCGTTATGGCCTGCAACAAATGTTTCAAGGAATTTGAAACCACCAATGAGCCGGATTGCGAGACTTTCGTGGCCTTTGCAGAAGGACTGGGCAAGACCGTCACCGGCACTGCCAAGGCAGATTTCCTGTGCAACAAGACCAAGGCACAGAAAGCTTTGCCCGGCATCATCCCCGCCGGCACTGAGAATGTCGTTGTCATTTCCTGTGGCCTGGGTATCCAGACCATCGCAGATGTGGCCGGCATCCCCGTGATTGCTGCCGCCAATTCTCTCAACTACACCGGCCATCACGGCATGGCACTGACCAAGAAGGCTTGCGACGCCTGCGCTCAGTGCTACCTGAACATGACCGGCGGCATTTGCCCCATTGTGGACTGCTCCAAGAGCCTGGTCAACGGCCAGTGCGGCGGCGCCAAGAACGGCAAGTGCGAAGTTGACCCCAACAAGGACTGCGCCTGGGAGAAGATCCAGCAGCGTCTGGCTGCCCAGGGAAGACTCCATGAGCTGACCGCGCAGGGCGTTCAGGTTCGTGATTACTCCAAGGTCAACTTTAAGGTTATCAACGACTACGTCAAGTCCATTCGGGAGAAGCGCTTCGCCGGTTACTACGGCGGTATCCATCCCGTAGAGGGCAAGGAACCCACCGAGCATCTGCCTCTGGTTCGCTTCCCCGAGCCCAAGACCGTGGTTATTCCCATGTCCATGCACCTGGGCGCACCTGCTACTCCTGTTGTAGCGGTTGGTGACGAGGTCAAGGTTGGTCAGAAGGTCGGCGAGGCTGCAGGCTTCATTTCCGCCCCTGTCCATGCCAGCGTCAGCGGCAAGGTCGTTGCTATTGAAGACCGTCCCCATGCCACCCGTGGCACCTGCCTGTCCGTGGTCATTGAATCCGACGGCAAGAACACTGTCCACGAGTCCGTTAAGCCCAATAAGCCTTTGGACGAGCTCACTGCAGACGAGATCATTGAGATCGTCAAGAATGCCGGTATCGTGGGTATGGGCGGCGCAGGCTTCCCCACCTATGTGAAGCTGAAGCCCAACAAGCCCATTGAAGCAGTCCTGCTCAATGGCTGTGAATGTGAGCCCATGCTGACCGCTGACCATCGGGTCATGCTGGAATATGCAGACGACATCATCTTCGGCCTGCGTGCTATGATGAAGACCCTGAACGCCCCCAAAGGCATCATCGTGGTAGAGGACAACAAGCCCGATGCCGTAGAACTGATGCGTGCCAAGGTGGAAAATGAGGAAGGTATGGAAGTCTGTGTTGCACAGACCAAGTACCCCCAGGGCGGCGAAAAGATGCTCATTAAGATGGCTCTGGGCCGCAGCGTACCCAGTGGCGGTCTGCCTGCAGATGTTGGGGCAGTTGTCAGCAACGTCAGCACCGTAAAGGCCATTTCCGATGCCATCCAGACCGGCATGCCTCTTATCGAGCGTGTGACCACCGTCACCGGCAAGTACATCCCCAACCCCGGCAACTTCATCGTAAAGCTGGGCACGGATACTGCTGAACTCATCGAGTATTGCGGCGGCATCACCAACCCCGAAGCTCTGGTCAAGGCTGGTGGCCCCATGATGGGCTTCCCCCAGACTACCACCCATGTTCCCATTATGAAGGGCTCCAACGGCATTATTACCGTGGATGTGGACGAAGTCGAGCCTCAGGAGTGCATCAAGTGCGGCCGCTGCGTGGATGTATGTCCCATGGAGCTGAAGCCTCTGCACTTTGTGAAGCTGGTTGGCGAGTCCAACTGGCAGGGCTGCAAGGATATGAACATTATGGACTGTCTGGAATGCAGATGCTGCGAATACATCTGTTCCTCCAAGCTGCCCCTGGTCACTATGATCAAAATGGGCAAGAACGGCGTAAGGGGGATGAAGTAATATGTTGATTACCGAACTGAAAGCAAAAGAAACCATCCTCTCTTTGACAGAGGGTAAGGTTTTCATCATCAACTGCCACGGTTGCCGGGAAATCCGTTTCCCCGAGCATGAGGCAGAGGCATTGCAGAAGGAAATGACCGAGGCCGGCAAGGTTACCGGCATCATCACCACCGACTATATCTGCAACCTCGACTACTTGAAACAGCGTCTTGCCAAGCACACTGCCGAGATCGAAGCCGCCGATGCCATTCTGGTATTCTCCTGCGGCGTTGGCGTGCAGACGGTTGCCGACTATTTCCCCGGCAAGCGGGTCTGTGCCGCCTGTGACACTTATGCACTGCCCGGCTTCCAGGGTGTTACCCCTCTGGAATACGATTGCAAGCAGTGCGGCGAGTGCTACCTGAACCTGACCGGCGGCATCTGCCCCATTACCGCCTGCTCCAAGAGCCTGATCAACGGCCAGTGCGGCGGTGCTAAGAACGGCAAGTGCGAAGTAGATCCCAGCATGGAATGCGGCTGGGAGCGCATCCAGAGAAGACTGGCTCAGATCGGCCGTCTGGATGCCCTGAAGTGCCCTGTGCAGGTGCGCAACTACGCCACCGATGATGAAGTGAAATAAAGGGAGGAAGAAACCATGAGAATTACTGAACTGTTTGATAACGGAAAATTTGTAGTTACTGCGGAGGTTGGCCCTCCCAAGGGTATCCATGTGGATCATCTGGTAGACGAAGCCAAGGAATACCTCAGCGGCATCACTGCTGTAAACGTCACCGATAACCAGTCTTCCGTTATGCGTATGGGCAGCCTGCCCACCTGCGTGGCTCTGAAGAATGCCGGCCTGACCCCCATTCTGCAGCTGACCTGTCGTGACCGCAACCGCATTGCTCTGCAGTCCGAGCTGCTGGGCGCTGCCATGCTGGGCATTGACAACATCCTGTGCCTCACCGGCGACCACACCAAGATGGGCGACCATCCCGGTGCAAAGCCTGTTTTCGATCTGGACTCCGTTTCTCTGCTGCACACCGCTTGCCAGCTGGAAAAGGGTGTAGACCTGGCTGGTAACCCCCTGCTGGGCGAGGCTCCCAAGTTCGCTAAGGGCGCTGTTGTGTCCCCCTGCTCCGACAGCGTGGACGCTCAGCTTGCCAAGATGGAGCGCAAGGTCATGGCTGGCGCTCAGTACTTCCAGACTCAGGCTGTCTTTGATTCCGAGAAGTTCATCTCCTTCATGGAGAAGGCAAAGCAGTTTGGCGTACCCGTACAGCTTGGTGTTATCATTCCCAAGTCTGCCGGTATGGCAAAGTTCATGAACAACAATGTTGCCGGCGTTCATGTTCCTCAACATATGATTGATGCTTTGGCTGCCGACAAGGAGCGTGCCAAGGCCGGTATCACCGGTGTTGAGATCGCTGCCCAGATTATCAAGGAATGCCGCCCCTACTGCCAGGGTGTTCACATCATGGCTCTGGGTTGGGAAGCTAAGGTTCCTGAGCTGCTGAAGCTGGCCGGTATCTAATTCCAAGCATATAAGCAATTTCGCCCCCACTGTGAGAACTGAACCACAGTGGGGGCAATTTGTATGCAGATGAAGCTGATCCCGTAAATTTTGGTTTATCGGGCAGTTTAGGGAACCCCATTGTAGGGCTGGGGCATTGGTTTATGGTGTTTCTGCCACTGGCAGAAATTCATGGACATTCGGGCTTCGCCCTACCCAGCCGGGCACCAATTCCTTGATAGG
>JAZQXK010000085.1:0-64383 GCA_045632785.1 Faecousia sp. | reverse complement strand
GTTGTCAGGTTGTATTATCCACATAGTTTTAGCAATATAAATTCCAATTTGTCAAATAGTTGTACTGGCGCGGGAGCGCCCTAAGGCTCTCCTTGTCAGGGGAGCTGGCAAAAATCTCTGATTTTTGACTGAGGGGTAGTTGTCTCTCCCTCCGTCTTCGCCTTGCGGCGAATCCACCTCCCTCATCAGAGGGAGGCTTCGGTGCTGTGCAAAACTGCCTGTCAAATTCCAATTTGTCTAACTCTTTTTACGAGGGTTGCATTTTTCTCACCAAGGGTTGCAGCTCCAATGCAACCCTAATGCAACCATACGAAACCGTATCATTATTATCAACTGTTACCATAACAAAAAGCCCTTGGCTGTGTCCTTTTCCGGGTCGCACTGCCAAGAGCATTTTTTATTCCGTAATCATCTCAATCCCTCTTACCAGGGTATCATAATCCAGCATACCGTTTCCCCTTGCGATCAGGTTTCCTTCCGCATCTACAAAGAAGGTTGCAGGGAATCCTGTTACATAATAGGTATTCACCGCATTTAGCTCCGTATCGTAAAACACATCAAAGCCAAAACCCTTTTCGGCTACATATGCCTTAGCCGTTTCCATGGTCTCCTGCACACCGTCTGTAGCATTGACCATCATAAACTGCACATTGGGATAGGCTTCTCTTGCCTTATCAAAGTCCGGCATTTCCTCTTTGCAGTAGTAGCACCAGGTTGCCCAGAAGTTGACTACTACCGGCTGACCCTTAAAATCAGACAGCTTCACCGGGTTTCCGTTTTCATTCAGCACAGTAAAATCCGGGGCAGGCTGATAGGCGGGCGTCTCCGTTTCTTGAGGCTGGGGTAGAGTTTCCTCTTCGGGTTCACTCTCCGGTGGAGCTTGGGTTTCCTTCTGCTCCGGAACTTCTGTGGGAGTCTGAACAAGGTTGCCCCCACCAAATTCCTCGCTGTATTTGTTGTATAATACGGCCGCTCCGGCGATAATGCCCACCAACAAGAGGGCAAGCAAGCCCCATTTTAATCCATTTTTCATATTAACCTCCTTAGGAAAGCAGGCTCAGGAATTTTCCAAAAAGCCCGGTTGCCATGAGCAGGCCCACTAAGATCAGAAGGCTTCCGCAAATGATGTTGATGATCTTATAATTCCGCTTAATGAAGGCAAAGGCGCCTTTTAGCTTGTCAATAAGAATGGCACTGAGAAAGAAGGGAATCCCCAAACCAACAGAATAGGCAAAGAGCATAAGAACCCCCTGTAATACTTGCCCCTGACTGGCAGCCATCATAAGAGCTGAGCCCAAAAACGCACCAACGCAAGGCGTCCAGCCTACAGAAAAGACGATACCAAAGAGGAAAGACGAAAGAAAGCCCAGATTGTCCGTCTTTACAAAGGTTGTGCCCTTAAACAGCTTAATCTGAAAGACACCCAGAAAACTCAGGCCAAAGAAAACAACAATGAGACCTGTTATGATGTTAACAACAATTTGGTATCGGTTTAAGAGCCTGCCTACGCTTCCTGCCAAAGCCCCCATCAAAACAAACAGCACAGTGAAGCCAAGAATAAATCCCACGGCATTTTTAACGGTCTTTTTGATGTTTCGCTCCTGCCCTCCGGCAAAATAAGAAATATAAATGGGCAGCATGGGAAGAAGGCATGGAGAAATGAAGGTGATGATGCCTTCTAAAAAAGAAATGAAATATTGCATAATCGTTCCTCCTTTGCAAGATAAGCTATTTCAGCCACTCTCCGAAAACCTGCGACTCCACTTCCTTCAGTTTTGTCGCTTAACAAAGCGCAGATAAAAACCGTCATCGGAAATGCGCTGTGCCAACAGGGATAGGCCGGCATCCAGGCACAGCACTTTAATAGATTCACAGCTCTGACTGCCCAGCTTCCCCACCCCATAGGTAGTAGAAATATGCTCTTGGGGCAGACATATCTCCAGAGAGATACAAAAAGGCTCCGGGTACGCAGAAACAATACCGCAGTCCCAAATATAGAGCTCTCCCCCATTTTTTATCACCCTGAACGCTTCCTGAATGGCTTTTCTCTGTGTTTCTTCGTCCATGAACATCAGAGTATAAAAGAAGGTTGCATAGTCAAAGGTATTTTCAGAGAATTGAAGACAAGTCGCATCCATCAATCGTTTCAGAAATCCTTCAGGAGCTTCATCCAGTTCTTCTTGTCGGTTATCAATAGCTGTGACCTGGCAGCCGTAAAGCCGACCGATGATCCCCTCGCCGCCACCGCCTATATCCAGAATATTGCCCGAAAGCTCCTTGTTTAATGTAATCATAAACACAGTCCTTATATTTCTACAATCAAAATCCCAGGATTTCCTGCAGGCAGTTCTTTTTCTATAGTCCCCTCCCGGAAATATGCCGCACCGCCGGAAGCCATGTCCTCTGCATCCGAATCAGCGCAAACGGGATTTACAAACAATACAGAACAGCCGCATAGTGCCGTCTGCTGAGCATACTCAAACTTTGTAGTTTCGTTCCATTCCTCCGCGAGAAAATCACACCAAACCGGCCACAAGACGGCATCCACATTCAAAGATTTCATCTCTTCCGGTCTGCCTTCCGTCCACAAGTCCCCACAAAGAGCAAGGGCAAACCGTTTTCCCAAATAGGGAAAAGCTTCAAAGGCTTCCCCTTCCCGGTAGTGGTGGTCAGTATGCCAATATTCTTTCCACCCCTGGCTAACCCGGCGGAAATTGTAGATCGTTTCTCCTTCCCTGTCGATTACAAGGGCGCTACTGAAAAGGGCGTCTTCAGCCTTTTCAATATAGCCTAAAACAACAGCGAGGCCATATTCCTTTGCCACTGCCCGGATTTGTGAAATGGCTGGATGATCCTGGGCTACAGCCATGTTGCGATCAACTTCATAGTCCCAGGAAAGGCACTCAAAACCCTGCAGGACAGATTCTCCAAAGAGAATGAAATCTGCCTTCCCGGCACATTCCTTCATGGCATGGAGAATTGCGGCAGTGTTAAAAGCAATGTCCCCATTCTGAACCGGCGCAGATGCCAAAGCGATTCTCATAAATGCGCTTCCTTTCCGATTATTTCATACCCAGCAGCTTGCAGACGAAAGCCGCAACAATTCCAACTCCAAAAGAAATAACATGGACAAACAGGGTGGTTATGTTCATAAAGGACAGCACGGGAATATTCCCGGCAATCAGACTAATAATCAACCAGTTTCCGCTCCATGTTCCCCACTGCATTTTGGGGAAATCCGGCAGAAGGCACTGCATGGTAAGCCCGAAGCCGCAAAGAGCGTATACATAAACAGAGCCGCCAAAGCTCTGGTCCGCATTCTTATAAATGCAAAGAAAATCACCTGACTGATAACAGCACAAAGGACGGCAATTAGCAAAAAGCGAATGCTCCCCAAATGCTCCTCGTAGAGAAATCCAATCCAGAACATTGCACACACATTGAAGAACAAATGTATAAAATTCGTATGGGTCAATGCTGCCGTCACGAAACGATAGTATTCCCCGCCAACTTGGTTGATTCCTTTTCCCCATAGTGCCGGACCGGCATCTTTGATTACTACCAGGAGCCAGACAACAACCCAAATGAGGATGATGGAAAAAGCAGCGGGCATTTTCAGTAGTCTTTGCAACATGATAAGTTACTCCCTTTCTTTATACTTTATGGAAGACTTACTCCTATATCATATCATTTAAGCCGCACAAACGCAAAACATTTTCGCACTTCTTCTTAAAATTCATTGACAAGAAGCCTGGGTTCTGGTATTCTATGACAGTGTGAAAAGTATGAAAAGTATGAACTCGAAAGGAGCTGAGCGTGTGGCAGGAGGAAAGCACCTCTTAGGTAAAAGCAATACCCGCCATATCTTTGGCACTGCCAAGGTTGGTGACAGAGGGCAGATCGTAATTCCCAAGGAGGCACGAGATTTCTACAAAATCAAGCCCGGTGACACCCTGTTGATTCTGGGTGATGAAGAAAGCGGCATGATCGTAACCCGCCCGGATATCTTATATAAACTTGCAAATCAAATCATAGATCAAATGAGTGAGGACACAGAAAATGGAAAAGCTGACTGAATTTTATCAGGAAATGGGGGTCTCCCCTGCGGTCTATGCCTATGGTGAAAAAGTCATTGCACGGCTGAAAGACCGTTTTGAAGAAATTGACCGCATTGCAGAATACAACCAGGCAAAAGTTCTTAGAGCTATGCAGAAGAATCGGGTCTCTGCTGCCTGCTTCGCCGCCACCACCGGTTACGGCTATGACGATGTGGGCAGAGATAACTTGGAGCGGGTCTATGCCGATGTATTTCACACGGAAGCGGCTCTGGTTCGTCCCCAGATCACCTGCGGCACTCATGCTCTGGCTGTTGCCCTCTCCGCTAACCTCTTGCCCGGTGACGAGCTGCTCTCTCCTGCTGACGGCCCTTACGACACACTGGAAGAAGTTATCGGCATTCGGGAAAGCCCATGCTCTCTGAAAGAATACGGGGTGAGCTACCGCCAGGTGGACCTACTCCCCGACGGCGCCTTTGACTATGAAAACATCCGTAAGGCCATCCACGAAAAGACCAAGCTGGTGACCATTCAGCGCTCCAAAGGTTACGCAACCCGCCCCACCTTCTCAGTCAAGCAGATCGGTGAGCTGATTGCCTTCGTAAAATCTATTAAACCCGACATCATCTGCATGGTAGACAACTGCTACGGCGAGTTTGTAGAAACCATTGAACCCTCTGACATAGGGGCAGACATGGTGGTTGGCTCTCTGATCAAGAATCCCGGCGGAGGACTGGCCCCAATCGGCGGCTATATCTGCGGTACGCAAGCCTGCGTTTCCCGGTGCGCTTTCCGGCTCTCCGCTCCCGGTCTGGGTCAGGAAGTTGGCGCAAACTTAGGCTTGATGCCCGCTCTGTATCAGGGCTTCTTTATGGCTCCTACTGTGGTTGCAGGAGCAGAAAAAGGCGCTATTTTTGCCGCCAATCTCTATGAACCCCTGGGTTACCACTGCATCCCCAGCGCTCAGGAAAGTCGCCACGACATTATTCAGGCTGTGGGGCTGGGCAGCGAGGAAGCCATGATTGCATTTTGTCGGGGTATTCAGGCTGCCGCTCCTGTGGACAGCTTTGCCACGCCCATGCCCTGGGATATGCCTGGCTATGAAAACAAGGTCATTATGGCTGCCGGCGCTTTCGTCCAGGGTTCCTCCATTGAGCTTTCCGCAGACGGCCCCATTCGGGAGCCTTATGTAGTGTATTTCCAGGGTGGTCTCACCTGGTATCATGCCAAGTTGGGCATCCTTTTAAGTCTGCAAAAACTGGTTGATGCCGGTTTAACGAAACTGTAAGCAAATGTAAAGAGAGGTAAAATTATGAATTGGCTTTTCTTTTCCATTGCAACCGCTATTCTGTGGGGCGCTGCAGAACTGTTTTATAAAAAAGGCGCTCTGCCTGACGAAAAGTATTCCCACCTGAAGATCTGCGTCTGTGTAGGTGGTGTTATGGGTGCCCATGCCATTTTCACCCTACTGACAAAAGACATCAACTACAATCCCATTAACCTTCTGTACTATCTCCCGGTTTCCCTACTATATATCATTTCCATGGCCTTCTCCTACTTTGGAATGCGCTTTTTGGAAGAATCCATTTCTGACCCCATCGAGAACACCTCCGGCGCAATCTGCAGCTTGCTGTGCGTTCTGCTCCTGAGAGAGTCCCTGTCTACACTTTCCGTAATTTCCATTATCATCATTGTGATTGGCGTTCTTGGTGTTGGCTTCCTGGAAAACAAGGGCGAGAACCGGAGAAAGAAGAACCTCGGCAAAAAGCTGGCTATCATCGCATTCTGCATGCCCTTTATTTATGCCCTTTTGGATGCTTTCGGCTCCTTTGTTGATATTTTCTATCTGGACGACTTCGCCACCACCCCCCTGATCGGTGTGACAGAAGAAACCATTGAAGACGTAGCCAATACCAGCTACGAGCTGACCTTTGCTCTGTTCGCTCTGGGTCTGTTCATCTTCATGAAAGCCAAGAAGGTGAAGTTTGGCCCCATCCCCAAGCACAAAGACAAGATCCTCGCCGCAGTATTCGAAACTGCCGGTCAGTTTACTTACGTGTATGCCCTGAGCGGAAACGGCGCAATCGCTGCACCCATCATTTCCTCTGTTTGCATTGTTTCCCTGCTGCTTTCCCGTATTTTCCTAAAAGAAAAGCTTTCCTGGAAAACCTATGTCTTTATTGCCGTTGTAATAATCGGTATTCTCTTGTTAGCAATAAGTGAGGAACTTTAAGGCAGTTTAGTTTGTCTACCCTACCATATGCAAATATAAATCCCGGCTCTCACCACAAGGAGAACCGGGAAATTTTTTAGAAAAAATGATTTAGAAGACGAATCAAAATGGGAATGGTCAGAGTCACAACCGACATGAGCCAGGGAAAAAAGGGCTTGCGGGAGAAGAACATCAAAACCAACGTGCCGCCTGTGAGATACACAGGCCACTGCACCGCATGGACACGGTCAACCACAACGGAATAAGACCCGTCCCTTGCCAGCAGCAGACCCACCTGCTCCGGAAGATTAGCCATATTATCTTTCGCCAAATATAAGGCGACCAGAACTACGGGAATAGCCATAAAAAAGCCACGGAATGTATAGATAAACAGGGCAGTTGAGCGAATGACTCTACCAATCGTCTGCAAAATGCGGCCAACTGTCTTCATAACCGAAACACCTCTCCTGGGTTTCCCTGAAAGGCAGGGAACACTATGTCGAAACTTATCATTTATATCATAGCATATCCAAAAGAAAAGCGCAAGGCTTCATTGCAAGCCTTGGAAAATCTTTCAGGTTTTTTCAAATTCATATTGACTTTATAGCACGATGCCATTATACTGACCATGAAGTTACTGAAAGGAGGTGCGCAATATGACCAATCGTAATAGCATTTACTCTGCAACTATTTCCCGCCATAGCCAGCGCACCTGTATGCTTTCTGCCTGAAATGGGCTAATTCTATGGGTTTAGCGGTGTTCTGCCTGGCGGAATACCGTTTTTCTTTTTATAAGGAGTGATTATCATGGAAACACAAAGCAAAGGCAAAGGCGCAAAAGTTCGCCTCATTCGGCGGTTTCTTAGAGGAAATCTACATTATTTCGTTTTGGCGATCTTCTTTGCCTGCCTGGGCATGGTCTTTAACGCCCTGACACCCCAGATCATTCGCATTACGGTAGACTCCATCCTTGGCTCGGAAATCCCGGAGCTTCCAAAATTTTTATTGAATCTCATTGATCTGGACACCTTGCGCAATCAGCCGAAAACCGCTCTGCTGTGGGCTGCAGGCGCAGTGCTGACTGCGGCACTGCTCCGTGGTCTATGCGGCTTCGGTCAGAGAACCAACCTTTCTAAAGGCTCTGAGGGCTTTGTAAAGTCCATTCGAGACGCTCTGTATTCCCACATTCAGAAGCTAAGCTACCGCTGGCACACCGCACATTCCACCGGTGACATGATCCAAAGATGTACCTCCGATGTAGATGTGATCCGGGGATTTGTTTGCAATCAGCTTGTGGAAGTGATCCGCACCGTATTTCTCATCGTTCTGTACATGGGCATTATGTTCAGCATGAATGTAAAGCTCTCTCTGGTGGCGGCTCTTTTTATCCCCATCGTTGGTTTTTCCTCCGGCATCTTCCACGGCAAGATATCCTCTCGCTTTAAGGTTGCTGACGAGGCAGAGGGCGAGCTGACCACCTGCGCACAAGAGAACTTTACCGGTGTGCGTGTGGTTCGTGCCTTTGGCCGGGAGCGGTATGAAGTTGACCGTTTTCAGGAGAAAAATCAGCATTTCTCTTCCCTTTGGATCCGTCTGGGTAAGGTTCTTTCTGTTTACTGGGCATCAGGCACATTACTTACCTGCCTGCAAGTCATGGTGATCCTCACTGTGGGCATTGTAGAGGCCGTAAACGGCAATATTTCCCTGGGCAGTCTTCTGGCCTTTGTATCCTATAACGAAGCCCTGACCTGGCCTGTGCGTCACCTGGGCCGTGTACTTTCCGAAATGAGCAAGGCGGGCGTTTCCATTGAGCGTGTGGGCTACATTCTGGACGCCCCCGAAGAAAACGACGAACCTGAGGCCGAAGAAGCTCCCATGGACGGCGACATCGTATTTGAGAACGTATCCTTCGGTTATGAAGAAAAGGCTGTTTTAGAAAATGTATCCTTCACGATACCCCATGGTAAGACCTTTGCCATCTTAGGTGGAACCGGCACTGGCAAGAGTACCCTGGTACATCTTTTAGACAGGCTTTATGATCTGGAACCCGGTAAGGGTCAAATTACCATTGGGGGCAAGGATATTCGCCTGATTCGTCGGGAACATCTGCGGAAGAATATCGGCCTGGTGCTGCAAGAGCCCTTCCTCTTCTCCCGTACCATTGAAGAAAACATAGCTGCCACCAAGCCGGGAGCAAGCCATGAGGAAATTCGCCGTGTTGCCTCCATCGCCTGTGTCGATGAGGCCATTAGTGAGTTCCCCGAAGGCTATAACACCTTAGTTGGCGAACGGGGCGTTACCCTCTCCGGCGGTCAGAAGCAGCGTGTTGCCATTGCCAGAATGCTGCTGCAGGATGCACCCATTATGATCTTCGACGATTCCCTGTCAGCAGTGGATGCCGAAACCGATACAAAGATCCGAAATGCCCTGAAAGAAGGCACCGGTGATTCCACTGTAATTCTGATCTCCCACCGCATCACCACCTTGATGCAGGCAGACAGAATCCTTGTGCTGGATGACGGAAAGGTCTCTGACATGGGAACTCATGCGGAATTGATCTCCCGTCCCGGTATTTACAAAGATATTTATGAAATCCAAATGAGCAGCGATGACCGCAAGCTGCTGGAGGAAGGAGTGAAGAAATAATGGGAGGCTTTGACGAAAAAGATTATAACCGATCTTTTGACATAAAGGTCTGGAAGCGGCTTCTGCCCTTGCTTAAAAACTACCGCTGGGCATTTTTCTGGATGATCCTGTTTAATTTGCTCACTGCTGCAATTGACGTTGTGATCCCTCTGTTCCAGCGGTATGCCATTACCAATTTTATAGAACCGTCCACACTGAAGGGATTGCTGCCATTTATCCTTGCCTACATCGTTGTTATCATTGGGCAGTCACTTTCTGTTATTGGGTTTGGGCGGAATTCTATGAAGATCGAGATGAATTTCGGTCGGGATATTCGGCAGAAGCTTTTTACCCATCTGCAAACCCTGTCCTTCTCCTTCTACAATGTGACCCCTGTTGGTTATCTCATTGCCAGAGTTATGAGCGATACCAACCGCATTGCCGGCATGATTGCCTGGGGCATCACGGATATTTTGTGGGCTCTGTTCTATGTATTTGGCACTTTCCTTTCCATGCTGCTTCTGAACTGGAAGCTGGCATTGGTCATCATCCTGATCGTTCCTGCCATTGCCATTCTCACCGGCTATTTCCAGGGAAAGATCCTCCACTGGAACAGAAAGGTTCGCAAGATCAATTCCAAAATCACCGGCTCTTTTAACGAAGGTATTACCGGTGCAAAGACCTCCAAAACGCTGGTGATTGAGGATCAAAACGCGGAGCAGTTCCGTGAGCTTACTGCCTCCATGCACCATGCAGGCACCAGAGCCGCGCGGCTAAATGCGGTCTATATCCCTCTGGTTCTGTTCTGCTCCACCGCCGCTGTTGCCATTGTGCTGCTCCGGGGCGGTCACATGAGCTTAAACGGTGTATTGCAGATCGCTACCCTTTCCGCATTTACCACCTACGCCGTAGGCATCTTTGAACCTATTCAGATGACTGCTGCCAATATTGCCGATTTCATTTCCCTGCAGGCTTCCATTGAGCGCATAACAGACCTGATGGATCAAACCCCTCAGGTAAATGATACGCCGGAGGTCACAGAGAAATACGGCGATGTGTTTCAACCCAAAACAGAAAATTGGGAGCCTCTTGTGGGCGAGATCGAGTTTAAGGATGTGACCTTCCGCTACCCTGACGGTGGCGAAAATGTATTGGAGCATTTCTCCCTTCACATTCCCGCCGGCACGACCGTTGCCATTGTTGGTGAGACCGGCGCAGGCAAGAGTACCCTGGTCAACCTGGCTTGCCGTTTCTTTGAGCCCACCTCCGGACAAATTCTCATTGACGGCAGAGATTATCGGGAGCGCAGTCAGCTCTGGCTCCACTCCAACATTGGCTATGTGCTGCAAAATCCCCACCTGTTCTCCGGCACAGTCAAAGAGAATATCCGCTACGGTAAGCTTACCGCAACGGATGAGGAAATTGAAGCAGCAGCCAGAGCCGTTTCCGCAGACACAGTAGTTGCAAAGCTCGAGAAGGGCTGGGACAGCGATGTTGGCGAGGGCGGCGACCGCCTGTCCACCGGAGAAAAGCAGCTTATTTCCTTTGCCCGGGCTGTGCTGGCCGATCCCAGAATCTTTGTTCTGGACGAAGCCACATCGTCCATTGATACGCAGACAGAGCAGCTCATTCAGGCCGCCATCGACCATCTGCTGAAGGACAGAACCTCCTTCCTGATCGCTCACCGTCTTTCTACTATCCGCAAGGCGGACTTGATCCTGGTTGTTCGGGACGGCAAGATCGTGGAGCAGGGCAAACACATGGAGCTGCTGAAACGGGGCGGCTACTATCACGATCTTTACAGCAAGCAGTTTGCTGAGGAAAATGCTGCAAAGATTTTGAAAAAGTCTTAAAGCCGGATTTTGGCCAAGAGAATACGACAGAAAATGGACATCCGTTCACACCCGGTCGGGGTGCGTTCGGATGTCCATTCTGTCTACTTATGATTTGAAATGAGCTAAATAGTACTCCTTATTTGGTCAGTTCCTGATACATCTTCATGAGCTCGGCCACACATTCGGATTCAGTGTTGAGCTTTCCCCAGAAGCCGTAGGCTTGCATAACCGCCTTGTCGTTCTGCTGGTGGGCTTTGCGGAGTTCGGGTGGCATAGTCACCTCGTCATAGAGGTCTGCGAGACTGCAATCGGGGTACAACGCTCTGGCATCCAAAATCGCCTGTGCAGTTTGCTCAATCTTGGCTTTCTGCGCATCGGTGGGTGTGGGCCATGGGAAACAGTTATAAACGATTTCCTTGGAATACCGATAGTCGCTTTTTAAGCGACCACAAGTTGTCCTCATCCATGCGTTATGAACATTGGACATCAAGACTCCAAATTGGAACAGGGTCGCATCAGGGATAATGAAAACAGCATTACTCGCAATTACATCTGGGCCAACAAATCCCAACGGAATATATCTTCTGGAAGCTGAACTATGTGCAGGTATGATGATATATGGCTTTCCGTCTGGCTGGGTTATTTGGGCAAACAAAGTCGGTGTAGCTGCAAATTTTCGGATTGCAGCGGCAACACTATTGTTTCGCATTTCCTGACATTGTGCAACTCTATCCATAACCATAGGCATAGCTTTAATTTCTTTAGGATTTGCACCCTTGAGCCACAGGCAATAACGATTTTGGTTATGTAAAAACTCGACAGCACCCACATAGCGCCGTATGTATTTTTGAGCAGAGGGCTCCTTGGAAATAAAATCCTCGTATTTATCATTTTCGATAATGAGATTTCCACCGTCAGCGGGTTTATTGCCATAAACCATCGCAGGAACTGAAGCAAATGGTTTTCTCTGAGCAAAAACGATAACATTGTCTCCGTCCAGCAAATACGGATTTATATTATCAACTTGTTGCTTTTGATTCGCATTAAAGATAATCTTTTGGCTACGCTTAAACAGTGCGAAACCTACAATAATACAATGAACAGCGGCTTTTGTTTTAGCCTCACTCGACCATACAAAGGTTCGATGTGCAAAGTTAATCACAAGGTTTTCTGCAAGAAGTTTACTCCAAAGAACAGGGACAATTTCTCCTTGGCAAATCGAATTTGTAGAAACAAACGCACACTCAATTTTTGTTACTGCCATATATTTGACAGCTTTCATATACCAACAAGCAACATAGTCAACATTTTTGGTGCCAGGGAAAATTAAATCCACATCATCTTTTTGGCTCTTATTCATCATAGAGAATCCAACAAACGGGGGATTACCCATGATGTAATTCAGTTTATTCTTGGATATAACAGTTTCCCAATCAAGCCGCAGGGCATTCCCCTCGACAATATTGGCATAGCTGGTCAAGGGCAAGAAATCGAGGGGCATATGTACGATTTCTTCCGTTTCTTTCATCATCTGGGATTCTGCGATCCACAGGGCAGTCTTAGCAACAGTTACAGCAAAGTCGTTGATCTCAATACCATAAAACTGACCGATTGACACTTGAATAGGGTTAAGGCTGCCAGTATCGCCCATGATGATTTGGTCGCCCAGCCGCAGCATGAGTGCCTTGTTCTCCAATCTCCGCAGAGAAAGGTAAGTTTCCGTCAGGAAGTTACCGGAGCCACAGGCTGGATCCAGAAAGGTCAGGGATGCCAATTTCTTTTGGAAATCTGTCAGTTTCAAATCCCTTGTTTTCTTCACAGAGATAGCGGAAATATCTTCCAATTCAGAAGATAATGAATCATAGAACAGCGGATCAATAACCTTATGGATATTCTCAATACTGGTATAGTGCATACCGCCGCTACGGCGTGTTTCGGGATTCAGCGTGCTTTCAAACACTGCGCCGAAAATAGTCGGAGAAATACTGCTCCAATTAAAATTCTCACTGGCCTTTGTCAGCAGCAATTCGATGATTTCCTCAGTAAAGCGCGGAATTATGATTTCTTCGTCTGCGAACAGCCCACCATTGACATAAGGGAATGCTGCCAAATCCTCGTCCATGTAAGGATCGCGGTCCGCCACCTTGGTGTCCAGCACCTTAAACAGATCAATCAGCGCCTTGCGAACATTCTTTGGGTGAAACCCTTTGAGATAATCATGGAACATAGTCTTGCTGCCAAAAATACCAGCATCCTCTGCATACAGGCAAAATACCAAACGAACGCAAAGCATATTCAAGCTCTTAAGCTCGGCATCGCTGGCGGGAGAATTGTACTGTTTCAGCAAGGCATCATAGAGTTTTCCAACCAACTCCCCTGCTTGCAGGGAGATTTCCATTTCCTTCTGAATCCTCTCATTGCCCTTGTCAACAAGGAACTGTAAACGAGTATATTCCCTTTCAAAATCATCCAGTTTGATAATTTCAGGGGTGTCATTTGGTCGGTTCATATCATGGATATGGAACTCCTTGAAATTGCAGACAACAATCCAGCGGGGATTCATATTATGGGGCAAATAACCGGCATAACGTCGTGCTTGCTGGAACGGGGTGAGCATGGAGCCATCGGATTGCCTGTACCCTCTGGAAAGATCAATGTCTACACCCTTTTGTTCGATCAAAACACGGGTATCTTTAATATAGCCATCAATAAAACTGGTATGATCCAGTTTCACCCGAACCTCAAATTCAATGGCATTGGTCGCTTGTTCCACTCCAAAGACATTTTGCAGTAAGTCGATCCAGAATCTCTGAGTTTCCTGTTTCTCGTCTCCGTGTCCTGTCCAATTCTTAACAAATAGCCTTGCCGCGGCTTTCTTCTGAACATCTGTCATTGTGATACCTCCATAAAACGAGGATGCTTAGACTATTTTATCATATTTTACCAGAAAAATGAAGCAAAATATAAGCAATCTTAAATTATTTCTGCATTCTGCCTCTTCTTCTGTATGCTGAGCAAATCATTAGTCAAAACCTTCGGCTAAACCGGAGGTTTTGACTTGTATCCGATTTAGATATTGCATCCACCCAAGCTGCTGCGACCACGGTGATACACAGCCTACATCCGTACCGGATGCGTTCTGTGCATCACAGGACTTTCCCACGGGCTAAAAAGTGTCCACCGGACACTTTTTACATCTGTCTGTGGACTGGTGCAGCCCTTTCAAGTCCAGTGCCTACATAGAAAAACAGCGATAGCAAACGCTATCGCTGTTTTTCTGGCAGGGGCACAAGGACTTGAACTGCTCGGAAGCATTCATTTTTATAACTTTTGTTAATCATTTAGTACCAAAAACATGGATATTCAGAACTATTTACCCCCTCTTTAACCACCTATAACCACCCTTAACCAACCCCGTAAGGGAAAAAATAAGGGAAACAAATCACATTTTAACGCTGCATAGCAGGTACACATATCTTTCATCTAACGCTAATCGTCAATTATATAAGTGGTATTCATTTGTGAAAACTTAATAGAACGGTGTTGCCTTCATTTCCGAATAAAGTATTGGCTTACTAATGTCATATTTTTCCGTTATGCTACGAATAACATCAACAAACCACTCGGGGGCAAATGGAGATACGTGTATTTGTGTAATCAGCTTTTCCACATTCACAGGCACATAAATCCCATTATTCTCACATTTCGTATCCATCAATACTGCCCTTACTTCTCTCTCATGTTCAAAAGATTTTCTTTTATACCAGTAAGCTCCATTAACCGGCGCAAACTGTTTCTGATAATCAATATAATTGATTTTTCCAATCTTTATATATGGATCTCTATCAAGGGCATTATATAGGTTCTGCATTGTTGTTTGGATTGCTATCGCATTCTTTATATTAACGGCATACAATTTCCACATAGCTTCTGATTCACAACTATTGCAGTGCCAGCAGCTAATATAAGTATACTGTCGTTCGAGGTTTCCATGCATTCCCATCTCGGCTAATAGCCTTTGTGCTTGAGCTTCTATCTCTGTTTCTTTCATCAATTTCGAATCCGCTCCCGGGGCGGTCATAATTGCTTTACGAAAGAACTCTAGGTAGAAATTGTCCCACTTTTCTTTTCTTTCGATAACACCCTTAGCACCCTCATATGGATCATCAAATGAACAAGCGGAAGCAAAATATAGCGAATTTGTGCTAAGTAACGAGATAAACTTTGCAAGATCCATATAGCGCCATAACTTCTCCTCGGGAGAAGGTCGTTCAAATGGATCCTTCTCCCAATGATACCTTACTACCGTTTCGTGCAAGTGTTCTGCGCAACTATCACATAAGACGGCAGGTTTGCGATCCGTTAAATAACCAAGATGTGCGCACATCCCATCCATAAATGCAATTCCACATCTGCTACAGTTGCTTTTATGTTCCTCATAAAATCTATCTAACTCTTTGCTATGTTTATGTGTCATAACTTGCATCTTATCTCATTCCTCTTTTTCCAAAAAACAGTTGTGCATTCAGTGCTTTCTTTTACAAGAGGATTATAGCATATTTACATAACTATAATCAAGACAGGATGCTGTGGCGAATTATTTGCAACATCATAACCGAAAACAGCAGAAACGCCATCGAACGCCTTGCGATGTTCTTCATTAAGATACCACCTTTCGCAGTAATATAAAATACTCGGTTCTACCCATACAGGATAAACTACCCATTGTACAGAATTCTTTAGTTACCTTCGTAAAATTCCCATAATTATACACAGTTCAAACGAAAAAACCGCCCTCCTCGAAAGGAGAGCGGCTCCGTATACTACGCTAAGATAACTCTACCAAAAACAGGAAACCATGTAGAGAGAAGTAGTGGATCTGTATTAAGCCATTACCGCAACAACAAACACACTACGGAAACCCTGGGGCTTAGTAGCAGACACTGTACCGCATACACGGCACACCCACACATCTTCAGCGGGTTCGTCGATGACCCAGCGATTTTCTCCATAATAAGAATGGGATACATTCCCGCCAGCGGAACGAGCATGTTCCACAAAAGAATTAGTGGGGTCCCCATTAGCTGCATTGAACTCCCAACCGCCACAATGACACACATACCAACCTTCCCAATGGCCGACTTCCTCGGTGTGCTTGTGTTCCCAATCATGGCTACCCTTGACAGTTTCAGTGTAGGAATTGCCACAGTTGGAGCAGGTGTACTTGGTGTAGCCGTCCTCGGTGCAGGTGGCGGGCTTACTACCAGTTACGGTGTAGCTGTGACCAGTAGCCTTGATGGTTTCGGAATAGGTATCGCCACAGTTGTTGCACTTATACTTCTTGTAGCCGTCAGCGGTACAAGTAGCAGACTTACTATCGGTCTGCTTGTAGGAGTGACCAGTAGCCTTGATGGTTTCCTTGTAGGAATCACCGCACTTGCCGCACTTATAGGTCTTATACCCATCCTGAGTGCAAGTAGCCTCCTTAGTACCACTCAGAGTATAGCCATGACCAGTAGCCTTAATGGTCTCAGTATAGCTATCACCACAGGAGCAGGTATAAGTCCTCACGCCGTCCTCGGTGCAGGTGGCTTCTCTGGTATCAGTCAGGCTATAGTTATGCCCCGTAGCTTCGATGGTCTCGGTGTAGCTATCACCGCAGGAGCAAGTGTAAGTCTTTACACCGTCTTCGGTGCAGGTGGCTTCTCTGGTATCAGTCAGACTATAGTTATGCCCCGTAGCTTCGATAGTCTCTGTGTAGCTGTCACCGCAGGAGCAAGTGTAAGTCTTCACACCGTCCTCGGTGCAGGTAGCTTCTCTGGTATCAGTCAGGGTATAGTTATGCCCTGTAGCTTCGATGACCTCTGTGTAGCTGTGACCACAGGTGCAAGAGTATGTACGAACACCGTCAGCAGTACAGGTAGCTTCTACAGTTACTTCTGAGGTATAGGAGTGGATATGTTCTTCGGGCTGGGGCTTTGCCCATTCCATAAAGCGTTGGATAACCGCAGCGCATTGGGCTCTGGTAGCAGTTCCCTTGGGTGAAAGGGTGTCAGAGGTAGTGCCGGTAATAATGCCGTTTGCAACCGCCCACATTAAAGGAGTTTTTGCATAGCTGGAAATACTGTTGGCATCTTTATATGCGCTCAGATCATCCTCTTTACTCACATCCCGCCCGATATACTGGGCATAGCGATAGAAGATTGTGACCATCATTTCACGGCTGATCGGCATATAGGGGCTAAACTTGGTGCTGGAAGTGCCGTTAATGATTTGACCCTCATATGCCCACAATAAAGCATCATAGTAGTAGCTGTCGGTTTTAACATCTGTAAAGGGTGTTTCTCCGGCAGCTTTTTTGCTGCCATCCATGCGGTAAAGGACGGTAACAAGCATAGCTCGATCCATCTTTTTTCCGGGACTGAAAGTAGTGGCTGATGTGCCGTTCATAAGGCCGTTATCATATACATACTGCACATAGCCGCTGTACCAAGAATCGTCTGCAACATCTGTAAAGGGATGCTCGGCAGCAGATACCGGCAACAGCACGCAAGACAGCAGCATAACCGATGCAAGGAGAAGGACGAAGCAATTTTTCATTGTTTTCATATCAATACCTCCCATGTAAAAAGGTGCGTAGCCGAGGCCACGCACCGAAAAACGCATGGCCCCGATTTGCTGCCACACAAATTCAGTATCACACAAGGTGTACTAAAGAGAGCCTGCATTTTTACCGAAGTAAAGATGCACACTTGTGTGACTTAGTATGAATTTGTGTGGCTTTTTTATTCTATCAACAAATTGCATGAAATGCAATACTTCTATATATTTTTCTCATTATTGGAAAAGGCAATCCTTTATAATTAAGGCAGCAAACCACAAAAAATTAAATTTTGGAGGATTTTACTATGAATAAGAAGAAAACAAAGCACATCATCCCTGCTGTTCTTATTGCCGCCCTTGTTGCTTATGCAGCCCTGTGCATAGCCCTCCCCTCAGAAAAGCTCCATTTTGAACAGCTATTCAGCGAACTGGCACATGGCTTGGTTTCCATCGGTCTTTATCTTCTGTTGACCCTTTTCCTTGCTTGCATCGCATATGCTTTCGTGCGTTTACTGGACAAAAAATTGATTAAACAACGGATGCAAGCATGGGCAGCGAAGGTCAGCCACAAGATTCTTTTGATTCACGCAGAGGAAACCTCTGTATATTTACAGGGGTTCCTATACAGCATTTTAGTCCACAACAAAGCCATACTCTCCTTACCTGTTGGCTGTGACAGCTCATGCCTCCTTGCGCCAGGAAGCGGTTTTCATGTGCGCAAAAACGCCGTTTTTTATCGTTACGCCTTGCTCATGTCAGATAGGCCGGAGCTGGATAGAAAAACATTGCAGCAGATCATGAGAGCATATATTTGGACTGAACTAAGCCAGCATGGCATTCCCGGCCTGCCCCATGCATTCCTAAGCAAAGTCTATGGCCTTGTGGCATCTGTTTATTTAGACCGCATCTTGTATAATGAAGAGCAGCACACCCTCTACATAGATATTCTCTATGTTTCTTCCGAAGATAGTGCCACCTATGCGGTGGAAGCAAATAAGCGTGATAATGCATCGGCAGTTCCTGCGGCAGAGGTCTTCGATGATGAAGTTGGATAACAGCTTGACCGTGGGAGTGGATCAGGCCGCCCTCCTGCATGGGGTATGGATTCCCCTGAAAATAGACTTTTCCAAAGTTCCCCACCTTTTAATCGTGGCACCCTCCGGCAGCGGAAAAACCTATCTTTTGACCTACCTGTTAAAGCAGCTAGCTCAAAAGCCCATTCACTTGTTACTGGCTGATTTCAAGGGAGTGGATTTTATGGAGTTTGATGGATGCAAGGGATACTACAAGCATACCGCCGTTGCAGATGCCCTTAATCTTGTATTTGAGGAAATGCAGCAGCGAATGTCAGACCCACAGCCGGGCTATCAGCCTATTTATTTGTGTGTAGACGAATGGGCAGGATTTCTGTCCCTGTACCCTAAGAAGGAACAGGAAGCCTTTAAGCAAAAAATGTCCGCAATTCTTATGCTAGGTCGTGGTGTCCAAGTTTTTGTGATTATGGCCTTGCAGAGAGCCGATGCAGCCTACATCACCGGGCGTGATAACTTCGGGAACTGTATCGGTCTAGGGCATCTCAGCAAAGAGTCGATCCATATGGTCTTTACGGACGAAGCCGATCTGATTCAGCCCAAGCAAAGGGGCAAGGGCTATCTAAGGGTGGATGGCAAGTCCCTGGTCGAAATTGTCGTCCCTAAGATTAGGGATATAGAAAAGACAAAAGAGTTGATCTTAAAGTCACTTAATAAGGGAGAATAAAAAGGGCAGCAGGTAAACCAGAAGTTAGTTCTGGCGTACCTGCTGCCTTTCCCAATATCCATGTGCGGTTTTTCGGATGGTTTATGTCCCAAACAGCATAAAAGGCGGCAAGTTAGCATTACCCGTAACAAAATTTATTTGATTATTGTAGTCTGCTAAGAAATGCATTCAAATTAAGAAATGCAGTCGGCGAGCCAAAGATTTTGCTATTATCTCTGCCCAAAGCCTTTCCGGCAAAACAGAGGGCAGAAAGGACTCTTGTCTATGTCTAAAATTCAAAGCTTACACGACTATGAAATGGAAATTAAAAACCGCATGATAAGCATTCTCAATGCAGCGGGGGTAACGCAGGCTACAGCCGCCAAACGCTTGGCTTGCTCCCCTTCCAGTCTTAGCCGACTCCTCAATCCCAATGGTACTACAAGCTTGAACATCGCTTTCTGTGAGAAGTTCGCTCGAGCGTTTTGCGAAGGAGAGATAGCATTACTGCTTAGCGATGAACGGGGTGACGATAGTGCTATCGCTCACGCATTCAATATGCAGCGAGTGTTTTACGGTCTACCCTCAGAAGTGCAAAAGGGGATTTATGACCGAGCTGTTTCTGAGGGAGATGCATTCCGAGCCCTCCTGAAGAAACGATGAAATTTCATTATTTGCAACGCAATCTATTTCATCGTTCAGACATTGCAACAATTTTCCTGTAACCTATTCATAGACGATGCCGATCTACAAGGCATCTCTCTTACACGAGTTGCGCAGCTCAAACCTATCTATTCTATCTTATGGAGGTTCCTTTATGAAGACGATTCAAAACGAAGTCACAGGCATCCTCACCTTTGAGGGTTTCCGGGAAGCCGGTAGTGCCACTATTGACGGCAAGGAGGTTACATGGGCGGCCGGTCATGTCATCAGCATTTTGCCCCTCGGTGAAAAGGTGCGGGTGCAGAAGTATGTCATCTTGCCCGAAAGAGTGCGGGAGATCGTCGATCAGCTTGCAGAGGTCAGTTGGGGTGCGGTGGTTACGCTTTTCTTCACCGGAAAGAATGTATCAGCCGTAACTGTCTTGCTGGACTGGGCTGATCAGCTCCCGGTTCTCTAACCTATGACCATTCCTGCACGGGCGAAGCCCGTGCAGGAATGGCACCCCGTATAGTATTACAAGGGGTGTGTCAAAACAAGAAAAACACCGTCCCATGGGCGTTTCCTACTGCCACAGCTCTATGTGGCAGTGTGGCTTTTGGGACATATAGGAGAAATTAACATGATAACAGCAACAAAGGATGGCAAGTCGAGGAAATATCAGCTCACCATCAACAACCCTTTAGGAAAAGAAACCGATGCAGCAAAGTCTTCTGAGAATCAGATCATCTTCAACCATGAGGAAATCAAGAAACGCCTGGGGAAGCTAAAAGGCATTGTCTATTGGTGTATGGCTGACGAAAGGGGGAATGAGGAAAAGACACATCACACGCACATTTTCTTTTATTCACCTAATGCAATCCGCTTTTCTACGGTTAAAAAGCTGTTTCCAACAGCTCATATTGAAGCTGCCTATGGTTCATGTTCTGCGAATCGTGACTATGTAGGAAAGACCGGAAAGTGGAAGAAAACCGAGAAAAAAGAAACCTCTATTGAGGGTACTTTTGAGGAAGAAGGTACACTGCCGCTTTCTGAACGAATGGGAAGTGGTGCTGGAATTCAATATGTTTATGAGTTGATGGAAAATGGTTTTTCTGATGCAGAGATTTTGCGTTTGCACCCTGAATCAATGCTGCATCTGGATAAGATTCAACGGGCAAGATTGACCTTATTAGAGGATGAAATGAAAAATCAATGGAGGGATGTTTTTGTCACCTACATCTATGGAGCAACGAACACCGGAAAGACACGCAGCGTAATGGAGCAGTTTGGGTATGAGAATGTGTACCGGATCACAGATTATGCACACCCTTGGGATTCCTATAAGATGCAGGATGTTATCTTGTTTGAGGAATTCCGCAGCAGCCTACGGATTCAGGATATGCTTTCCTATCTGGACGGCTATCCTTGTACCCTTCCGGCCCGATATGCAAATAAGCAAGCCGGTTTTACAAAGGTTTTTATTACTACCAATATCCCCTTGCATCTGCAATATTCAGATGTGCAGGAAAGCGAGCCTGAAACTTGGGTTGCCTTCTTGCGGCGAATTAACAGGGTGCAGCACTTTTTTGGTGAAGGCGTTGTAGATAGTTACGATTCCGTCCGTGACTATCTCAAATTCAATGCGCCCAGAAGCGGGCAAACATGCACTATAAAAACCGAAAGGAGAATTGTAGGAGTGCAAAAAGACTGTATTTCCGATGTAGAGTTTTATTCTTTGATGCCTCAGTCAGAAGGAGATGAAACCGATGAGTAATGAGATGTTTTTTGAGCAGCTTCCTTTGGTTCTCCATGTAAAGGACTTGGCAGAGTATTTGCACATCTGCAAAAACACAGCCTACGCCTTGGTTCGTTCTGGCCAGATTCGCAGTATTCGTGTGGGGCACTGCTATCTCATTCCTAGAGATGCTTTGTCAGAATTTATCATGAATGCTACATAAATGAGCCGCCGCATATTGTTATTGGGTCGCATTTATGGTATGATTTCCTTGTACCTGCTATGCGGCGAAAGGAGGATTTTTCATGCCGCATAGCGCAAAGAAAGCTAGAAAGTCTGCCTCAGGTGTAGGCACAATTCGTAAGAAAACCGTTACACGGAGCGGAAAAGAGTACACCTTTTGGGAAGCAAGATATACAGAGGGCTTTGACCCAGGAACCGGAAAGCAAATTCAGCGCAGCATTACAGGCAAGACCCAGAAGGAGGTTGCCCAAAAGCTGAAAGCTGCTACCGCTGCTATTGATGCAGGGACATATAAAGTTCCCTGTAAAATGACTGTGGGGGAATGGCTGGATATTTGGGTGTCCGAGTATTTGCACAATGTAAAGCCCCTTACACAGCAAAATTATTCCGAGCAGGTGAACAGGTATCTAAAGCCCGCATTTGCTGCTACAAAGTTGGAGGCTCTTGATGCTCATTTGATTCAACAGTTCTACAACTCCCTGAGAGAAAAGGGCTTAGCTCCTAAGACGATCAAGAATATTCACGGCGTTCTCCATTGTGCGTTACGACAGGCCATCGAGAATGATTACATTCGCCAGAACCCCACAGAGGCTTGTAAACTGCCCAAGGTGGAACGCCCGGAGATCAAGCCTTTAGAGCCTGTGCAGATTGCGAAAATGATACAGGAAGCCCAACAGGATGCGTATTGCAATCTGTTTATCGTTGCCCTGTTTACCGGAATGCGGCAGGGAGAGTTATTGGGCTTAACTTGGGATTGCGTGGATTTTGATACCGGAGTCATTACCGTGAAATATCAGCTCCAACGGAAGGACGGAAAGTATTATCTGCAAAGTCCCAAGAGCGGAAAGAGCAGAATGATCCTTCCGGCACCTTTGGTCATGGATGCCCTTAGGCAAGAGCTACAGAAGCAGCAAGCGGAGCAGATAGAAGCCGGAGCCCTGTGGAATAATCCGTTCCATTTGGTATTTACCGATGCAACAGGCAAGCAGCTTGTACGAAGAACGGTTGTAAAACACTTCAAAGCAGTTGCTGAAAGAATGGGTGTAGAGGATGTGCGCTTTCATGATCTGCGCCACAGCTTCGCCGTGACCTCCCTACAAGCAGGGGATGATATTAAGACGGTACAAGCCAATCTTGGGCACGCTACCGCCGCTTTCACATTGGATGTGTATGGTCATGTAACCCAGAAAATGAAGGAAGACAGCGCTGCAAGAATGCAGATGTTTTTTGAGAAGCTTGCAAAGTAAAATATGGGCTATAAGGGAAACTACAAGGGAAAATAGCGAAATTGCAGCAATTTGTTTTCCGTGTTGCAAACTTTTTTGCTCTAATACTGCCCGAAAATATGAAAAACAGCCAATAGTTTGTACAACCATTGACTGTTTCTCTTGGCAGGGGCACAAGGACTTGAACCCTGAGCCTACGGTTTTGGAGTTAGTCACGCAATTTTTAATAGCTTTTAATAACTTTTAACAGGTTTCATATCTTACTACTTTTCCGAGAAAATCGTAACATATCTTTTATTGTTTGAAATATCGTGAAATAACTTTAACGGACAAATAACGGACAAAACGGAAGCGAAGGGAGCACAGAACGTTTAATGCGTTCTGTGCTCCCTTCGCTTGTGGTCTCACTTATGTATCACTCTGCTTATTGTGTATATCAGCGATCTTTGGAGTCTTGTTTGGGACCCGGACGATGATTTCATCCAGATCACAGTCCAATGCTTCACAAATCAGATCGAGGTGCTCCAGGTTCACACGCTCGCACAGCTCATGATACATTTCATTGATAGTGGTAGGCCGGATACCGGTCTTCCGGGCAAGATCGGCCTGTGTCCAACGCAGCTCGCCAAGCTTGCGTGACAGTAAAATCTTAATCATACGCACCGCTCCTTCCGTTATAATCTAACGGAAACTATGCGATTATTGTTAATTCTGTTAGATTATAACGGAATAGGTTATCTCTGCGGTAACATATCATAAGCAGAATATAAAAGCTCCCACCTACCCGGTGTTGAGTAGGTGGGTACAGGCTCAATCCGATGCACTTATCAGATTGCTTTCTTCCTCACAGAGCTTTTCCAGAGCATCCTTGCATTCCATCAAACCAGACTCGGCAAGAAACAGCATTTGACTGTATGCCGGGTATCGATTGGCAAAGGCTTCTGCATGAGCCTTGCTCTTTTTGGCTTTGGTTCCCTCCGCCTCCAGCCCCTCCAGAACGAAGCCGAGTGTCTGAACCCATGCAGACAGCTTTGCTATTTGATCGTCCATCTCGTTAGTTACCTTACGCAGGTTGATATTGATTTCCATGGTATTTCCTCCTGACTATTTCATCTTGCCTGTGCATCGGGTTCGCTGCACAGTTTGTACAGCTCCACCATTTTCTGAGAGGCAGCGAATAAGTAATCGCTGACGATTTCTACATAATTGTTGTTCGTGGCGGTGGTAACAATCAGCTTATCACGGGACACATCGGAAAGATCCTCATCCGGGATCAGATTGCCCCACAGCAGATCCATTGCAAAGCGGGCCTTGCGGATATCCTGAGACAATGCAAACAGTTCATCTTCAAGAACTGCGGCAGCGGTATGTGCATCAACTTTTTTCATGAGTAACCTTCCTAACCATTGATTTTAGATTTGGATATGCTATAATCAAGGTGGCCGGGAACCCCGGCTCACCTGATGGATCGGGTGTGCCTCTTGCATCGTGCTTTGGTCGGCGTCTGATGCAAGGGGCTTTTCTTATGCCAGGACGAACCGGCGAGAAGTGGTCTGTTTGCTGAACTGCTCCCATATGGTAGGAGCGGCAGCTTTCAGCGCCTTGCTGTCCAGACGGCTGCTGGTAACTTCCTTCCAGCTGATCCGGAAGGTGCTGCCCTCGATGGTATCGGTGCCAGCGGCGGTCATGTGGGCTTTCAGGCTGTCCTCCAGAGCGGCGATCTCCCCGGCCAGTTCGTCAGCCATGCGCTTCAGCTCCCGAAGCTCGTTGACCTTGGATTCCATTTCGTTCATGCTCATTTGTTTACCTCCTAAGATTTTTGGGGGCCGTCTTTCCGGCTGTCGCTGCTCCTTTGTGTTTGTTGTAGCACTTACAACAGGCAGTGTTGAAATTGGGCTGTGCTGTTCTTCATGTCTAAATTGTACTACATTAGTACCAATATATCAAGATGTGATATTTCACAAATATATAGGTACTAATATATGCAATATGTATATTTGTACCAATGTATATTGACAGTGTCAAACCGTTGTGATATTATCAAGGTACTAATATATCAAGTGGAGGTGATCACATGGCTCTTTCTGATGCCCAGCGCAAGGCCAACGATAAATACATCAAGGAGCATTACCGGCAGGTCAAGTTATCTATGCCGAATGAGGAAGCCGATGCATTAGAAAATCATTGCATCGCTCACGGTTATACGAAAGCCGGATTTATCCGTCAGGCAATCCGGGAGAAAATGGATCGTGATAACACTGCAGCACAATCAAAGGAGGGAGGTGTACAAGCATGAAGTGTAGCTACTGTGATGGTACCGGCAAATTCAAGAAGCCTCTGAATGATGAGGAATATGACAGAAAATTTGACTACTACTGTGACAAAGCATATTTTATCAGCATGGGCGAAGCGAGAGAGAAGGCTCTGGCCGATGTTGGCTATACCCTTATCGACTGCCCTTATTGCCAGAAAGAAGCAGAATAACGCCTGAATATGCACAAGTAAGAAACACGATGCAGAGTTGCCCCGGCAGGACGACTCTGCATCGTGATCATTTCTTTTTCCCTTTCTGTCTCTCGTAAAGCCATGCTTGATAGCGATCTTCCTCGCCCGGCCGAGCAAACACCTTGCGTGTTATCTCGATGGCAAATTCAGCTAACTGCTCTCGCTGGTACTCCGGAATTAGACTCACATCAATCTTGATATTGACGTCACTGAGAGGCTGTAGCACTATTCTTTCATTCTCACTCATAAATGTACCTCCTTCCTCCAGAATGCTATCTCATTATACAACGACACCGGGAACTGCTGATTACGGCAATCCCCGGTGTTTTTATGCAATTGTAGGCGGTTATAACCGTCCGTATGCTCATCCTATTTTGTAGGCATGAGTTTAATCGTCCCTATTCTGCGCCCTCTGTGGCCAACTCCTGAGCCGCCTGTGTCCGGTTATATCAGCAATATGGCATCCCCACAAAAAGGGCTTACCCGAATCACGCCTTGCGGGCAATTTTCTTCTTAGTGGGATTCAGAATATCTTCCATCATGTCACTAGCCGCCGCCTGAGCGGTTTGGATTGCGTGAGCATATACAGACGTGGTAACACTTGCATTTGCGTGTCCCAGGGTTCCCGCCACAGTTGTAACCGCAACACCGTTGCTGATCATCAATGTGGCGTTTGTGTGCCGGAGGCTGTGGATATGAACCTGGGGGAGATCGGTAGTTTTGATGAAACTACCGAACCAGCTTGTTAGGGTATCCGGGTGCATAGGTGTTCCGCTCTGTGTAACAAATACCTGTCCAGATTCATCCCAGGGCTGACCTATACTCAGAAACAGCTTTTTCTGCCAGGTACGGTACTGCTTCAGTGAGTAAATTGCTGTAGTTGGTACTTTGATAACCCGGCGGCTGGATTTGGTTTTGGTATCGGATTCGTATACGCCCTTTTCAGGGAGATACTGCAAAGATCGCTGGATGGAAATAACATTTTTGTTAAAGTCAATATCGGCCCAATGTAATCCCAGCAACTCACCACGCCGCATTCCGGTAAACAGCAGCACTGTAACGGCGGTACGGTACTGGATTGGCTGATCATCCATCAGCTCCAGCAGCCGGATAGCTTGCCTATCATCCAAATATAGCGCATCTGTGCTATCAACCTTAGGTGGCTTCACCCGTTCAGCCACATTTTGAGGAATATACTGCCACTGTACAGCGGTCTGGAGCACAACCGAAATTAGGCGGTGGTAGTGGAGGATCGTCTGCCCGGAAAGATATTCCGGCTCCCCGGAGGGCTGAAACAGCTTGTCAAAATCCCTCTTCAGGGCACTGCAAATCTTCTTTGCGGTTTCCTCTGCGCAGGGAGTACCGATAATAATTGACCGTACCGTTGCAGTAGAAATCCCGGCCTCTGCAGCAAGCTTAACCTGCGTAACCTTCATCTCTTTAAGAAGCGCCTTAAGATCCAGCCGGCAGGCATAAGTGGATGCTTTCTGTGTTTGGGACAATTCTTTATAAAATGCAGTTAAATGGGTAGGCCTCAGTCGATCAAGATAAACAGATCCCAAAGACTCTTTAATCCGTTCCATCAGACCCCGGTACCGCTTGACCGTTTTATCCCGCAAGTGAAGCTCTGCGTGGTCACGCATCCAGAGATCACAAAAATCGCCAAATTTGATCTTCTTTTCTGCTGCCTGCCCGGTTCGCACTCGTTCTTCAAACAGCAGCGCCTGACGTTGTGCTTCCTTCTCTGCTTTCCGGTCAGACATTCCCTCCGGGATACGCCATGTCATCGTTTTTTCAATTTGCTTTCCATCCGTAGTGTAACCATCGTAGGCACGGATTAGGTAGGAGTTGCCTCTTCGTTTGTGTGTTGCCATAAGTAAATTGTTCCCCTTTCACTTGAAGTTTCGGAGGAACCCTGATATAATGACCGTGCGAGTTGGTATATCGGGGTTCATCCTTGATTTACCACGCAGAAGGTCACCGGTTGCCGCCGGTGGCCTTCTTTTTGCTTTTCAGCCTTGTTTTACAATACCAATTACAATTTGCCGAAATGCTGCTACTGCCTTTTCAATGTCATATTCATAGGCTGTGTCCGAAAGCAGTGTCGATATGTTGTATGCAGAGAGTGTTTTCTTCGCATCTTCAATTTCTTTCTTCTGCTGTTGATTATACCTATTATCCCTTTGTAAATACTCACGACTAAGTGCATAGTGCTTCTTGGCATTCCCCACTTCTATTAACACGCCGTTGATTGAGTCATCTACGCCCGAACCAAAACATAATAGGTCGCTGAGTAGTGTGTACATGCTAGGATCGTTGATGTCGAGGTGTCCTTCCAACATAACAGTGTCAATCAGGTTGGCTGCATGGATGCCATAAAAGGACTGAATATCGTGTAACTGCATTACCGTGCCAGAGGAAAGGCCGGTGTACTTACATATCCCTTGAATTTCTGGATCCACCGTTCTGGCCGGAGCAAGGCCAACCAACCAATCAACAGACACTCCATAATGCTCTGCTAATTTAGTAATTTTGCAATAGCCGAAATCACGATCCGAATCATCCTCAAGCTCCTGTATTAAAGATGCAGATATACCTGTTGCTTTATGGACTTGCGCCATAGTTTGGGGTCCGTGCTGGTTATATACGGTACGGGCATCTTTGAACCGTTCCCCTCTGGTCAGGGAAATTAGCTTCATAATTACCTCCATATTTAGAATTTGAAACGCTGTAGTTTGTTCAAATAGAATTTTTCGGAATATATGGTACTCTCCAAGCAAATATGGTATATTCAGAACATAAACAACAACACTTCTATAAATAGAATACTATATGCAGTGTCTGTTGTCAACAACAATTCTAAGAAATTGGAGGGAATAAAGTGGCGAATATTGCAAATAAACAGATTCGTGATGCGGCAAAAGCTGCCGGCATCTGCCTCTGGCAGGTTGCGGAGAAGCTCGGTATCAACGATGGCAATTTCTCTCGTAAGCTCCGGCGAGAACTCCCGACCTCAGAGCGGCAGCGCATCCTCGGTATCATTGCAGACATCGCTGCGGAGCAGCGCAAGCAGGAAGGAGGCGAGTAAATGCCCAAGATGATAACGTTGCAGCAGGCGGCAGATTTAACCGGCTTGAAATACTGCACACTGAGACTTTGGTGCAAAAACGGCACTTTCACATTCTTTGTCAAGGCCGGAAATAAGTATCTGCTCAACAAGGATCGGCTGTTGGACTTTCTGAACACGCCAGCAGAGGTTTCTGTGACAGCAGGAAATCACCGGTGAGGTGGCGGTACCGTGGCTGAGAGAAGAATGTTTGCACGATCTGTAATTGGCAGCGCAAGATTTCTGAAAATGCCTGCAACAGCACGCCTGCTATATTACGATTTGGGAATGTCCGCTGACGATGATGGCATCGTTGAAGCCTTTAGTGTTATGAGAACCACAGGGTCTTCCGAGGATGATTTGCGCGTATTAGCAAGCAAAGGATTTGTTCGAGTCTTGAACGAAGATTTTGTATCCTACATACTCGATTGGGAGAAGAACAATTTGATTCGTAAAGACCGCTACCATCCGAGCATTTATGCAGATATAAAGGATGCTGAATGCAATGTACTCATAGAGCCTGAACAAACGCCGTTACATAATGGTCAACCAATGGTTAACCAGCGGTTAACCGAGGATAGGTTAGGTAAGGGTAGTGTAGTTAAGGGTAGTATAGAGAGTACGGCGGGCAAGCCGCCTACCCGCCACCGGTTTGTTCCTCCAACTGTCGATGAGGTAAGGACTTACTGTGAGGAAAAGGGATATACGCTGGATGCTGATCGATTCGTCGACTACTACACCTCTAACGGCTGGATGGTAGGCAAAAACCGCATGAGGGATTGGAGAGCAGCGGTAAGAACATGGTGCAGAAAGGAACAACCAGCAAATGGAACGACTGAATCTAAACCCCTTTGGACTGTCGGCACAACCGTATGATCCGGTGGCCTTCGGAAAAATGAAGGTTGATACGCTGAACAGCTTGCAGGGAAACTTGACTGGCTACGATTGCCCCAAGTGCCTGAACCGAGGTGCATATATGGTGCTGCGTGAGGATGGCAGCTTTTTCTCCCGGGAATGTGATTGCATGAAAAACCGCCGCTGCGTTTGGGAAATGGAACGGAGCGGGTTACAGAATATCATCCGGGAAAAGACTTTCGAGACGTTTTCCGTCACAGAAGATTGGCAAAAGATCATCAAGGACGGTGCTATGGCGTATGCAGAGAACCCGGAGGGGTGGCTGCTGTTCTGTGGTCAATCTGGCTGCGGTAAAACCCATCTCTGCACCGCCGTTTGTCGCCACCGCCTGTTGGCCGGTGATGAAGTCCGATACATGGCATGGTGTGATGCGGTGGCAGAGTTGAAGGGTTTATCTCTGGACAGCGAACGCCGTGCGGAGCTGATAAGCGCATACAAAAAGGCACAGATTCTGTACATAGATGATCTGTACAAAGTTGGTAAGGCGGCAGATGGTAGTAGCAATCCCACCGGTGCAGATGTGAGACTTGCGTTTGAGATTCTCAATTACCGGTACATAAATAGCCTGCCCACAATTCTAAGCACGGAAAAGACTCCCATGGAGCTGGTGCAGATCGACGAGGCAACCGGCTCACGATGCGTCGAAAAGGCTGGGCGAAATGTGTTCTCAATTGGTCGAAACCAAAAGCGGAATTACCGGTTGCGTGATGTGGTAAGTGTTTGACGGTTGTGGGGCATTCTCCACCGCAGGTAGCGATACAAGCTGTAAGGACAGTGATACATAGTGAACGCCAGAAAAAAGAAATCGGTGCCAACAGCAATTGCCATTGGCACCGACCCCAAATAACCTACGACTATGATGTGCAAAGGGGACCACATTCCCCTTGCACTCACAGCATAACCCAAAACCGCAAAGAAGTCAATGTAAAAATGTGAGGTGATATAGAAACAAAAAACGTTCGCATAACCCCTATTTTGCAAATCAACTCAATTCTCTAGGAGGAACCCCAAAAATGGAAAAATTGACCCTGAATCTCACCGCACCGATTGCCGAAGCAGTCGAAAGCCACAACCGGGCTTATGAGGCCTACGCCGATCTCTACCGTCAGGCTCACGCAGACTATGTAAAAATGTCTAACGATGACCGCTACAAGCTGGAGTATTGCCGACAGGAGCTGTCCAAAGCCCTTGACTCCGCTGATACCCAACTGTCTGAAACGTGCTCCAAGCTGAACGCAGGCCTGCTGAAGATTATCCAGGACGCACATCAGACCGCAGGGCGAAAACTGTCCGAAACTTCTACTGACGCAGGCTATGCCGGCCGCATGACCTTTGCGCTGCAGGCAATTCAGGCGTTAGGAGCTACCATCACCGATACCGAAGCCTCTGCTGTTACCGTGGAGTTCCGGCACGATCTGCCCGTAATGCGGCTGTTCCATACCATCATCGAAAAGCAGCTCGACGATCCTAAGCGGCTTGCTGTGCTCACCGACCCAGACTTTGCCCGTGTTGCTTCTGCCGATCGGCCCGCTCTTGTGGAAGCTGTCGGCACCGGCCTCACCGGCTTTAAGGAAACCTTTGATTATCAGGTCCGTGCCGATCGTGTTCTGGAGCTGCTCAACTCCCTGCAGGAAGTCGCAGAGAAGGCATTTACCCACAAGCCCGTTAAAAGTGGCGATATGATGCATTTGGATAACTCCTCTGTCATGTACCTCCCTATGCCCGCCCTGTCCGACCTGATGCGTGCGGAGCAGTTGAAGAAGCTGAACCAACAGGTCGAAACCGTACTGGATTTCATGGCAACCTGTGGAGATTTCCAGTGAGGTATTCACCATGAAAGCTGAACTGGTAATCAATGTTGGTGAAACGTGCAAGCGTTTTGAGCCAAGATACCACAGAGCGCAGAAGTTCCTTGACAGTGAGGTTCTGCGTGACAGCGCACCTTATGTTCCGATGAGCAGCTCAACCACAAAGGGCAACCTTATGAAGTCCGGTAACACCGGCACTGTCATAGGTAGTGGCAGAGTAATCTACAATGCCCTTACGCAAAGCGGTGCTACTACGGGATTCACATGAAATTCAACAAGAATGAACATCCTCAGGCGTGCTGCCAGTGGTTCGAGGCTGCGAAAGCAGTCAATAAAACTAAATGGATAAACGGCGCTGAGAGAATCATCAAAGGCGAAGAATGAAATACAGAGCGGGGCTGCGGCTCCGCTCTATAGCAAATCGAGGTGATATTTATGGCCGCACCGAAAGGAAACAAAAATGCGGTTGGCAATCGGGGCGGCGCCCCAAAGGGCAATACAAATGCGCTGAAGCACGGCGGCTATGCAAAAATCTTTTGGGAAGATCTCACGCTGGAAGAAAACGCCATGGTATTCACCACCCCGACAGATCCGGAAGAACTTCTGTTTGACCAAATTAAACTGCTTACGGTTCGTGAGTACCGCATCATGAGGCGTATTGCTCAGCTTAGCGGTATTGAGAGTGGTCTGGCCGTCGACAGTGTAATTCGCTCAGAGGATAAACGGCAATTTGCTGATAAGGAAGAAAAGGCTCTTTACGATGAGCGCATTGCTGAAAAGGTTGAGGCCGGCGATCGTCTACCCGGTCATCCGTATCACGTACAAACCCGGACAGATACAACGCAAAATATCATTCTCCATCTGGAGGAAGTGCTCACCCGTATTCAGGACGAAAAACGCAGAGCCATTGAGAGTCTGATACGCCTCCAGCGCAAGGATGGACTTTCACTTACCATGTCTCTTGTAAATGACTGGGTAACGGCTGTGTTTGAAGCTGATGTAGAGGTGGATTGAATTACCTTGAGTAAAGCCCCTGTGTCGCCCTGTGCCGCTTTGCAATCGCAGACAGGTAACGAATAGTCCGAGGCAATGTAGAGGCTCTATGTCGGTTATAACCGCCCCGCCACCCTTAATATGAGTGATAAACGAAAAGACCTCCTTGCGGAGATCCTTCTCGTGCGGGATAGAAACATAGCTATATTATTCTACCACGAGGAAGGTTGATTTACAATGACGAATGAAGAATTGGCGGTTCTCATTCAGAATGGGGATGACGGGTATCTTCCCACTCTTTGGGAACAAGTTCGTAAACTCATCAAAATAAAGGCAGAACGGTACAGTTACCTATTGAAAGAGAACGGTAAGCGCGTAGATCCAGAGGATTTTACAGATGATTTGGTACAGTCTGGGTATTTTGCTGTACTTGATGCCGTGAAATACTATAACCCCGGTGGCGGTATTAAGTTCACAACTTATCTTGATAATACGCTGAAAACTGCATTCAGCGAGGCCGCAGGGATGCGACGGCGTACAAGAGATGCGTTGGATCGTGCGTTACATCTGGATACCCCCTGCGGTGAAGATGGAGATAGTTCTATAATAGATCTCATTGGCGATCCCGGAAGCGACATGCTCCAGATTGAAGAAAGCATCTATAATCGGGAATTGCGTGCCGCACTGGACGATGCGTTTTCTGTACTTACAGATCGGGAGCGGGAAGTAATTACACTTCGGTATTACTTTGGCATCAATTACTCAAAGCAGGCAGTTGCCAAAAATGTATGCAGTCATCGCATAGCACAAATAGCAAACGAGGCATTTGAGAAGATCCGCAACAACGGGCAGATCATGACTCAGCTGGCTGGGTTTATGCCACAGTATGAATATGATCCTTTCCGGTTTACCGGGTATTCGTCCTGGCAACAATCTGACCTCTCGGTACAGGATCGTTATCTTATGGGGCAAATGGACAAACAGGATGAAGCTTTGAGCTTTTTGTTATGAACGCCGGAAGGGAGACCACTATGGACCATAATCTTGATATTACGGTGTTGGAAAGAACCCAGGTACTAAACTCATTGTTCGCTGAATATGCCAGCGAGGAATATGTAACAGGGTATATGCAGCGGCGCCAATGGCTCCGGAGCGCATTCAGAAATTACCGTTCATCCAGCCCGAAAAAACAGAGGTATCTAAAGCGGCTCGTGGAGTTGCACACCGAGGAATGCCGCATCAGGGGTAGCACAGAAAGCCGGCGACGCCACAACGCATTCGTGCTAGCGTACATTACTGATCGGAAACACACACCAAAAGAGATAGCCATGATGCAGCGGTTAACCCAACGGGCGATATGGAAAGATCTGAACCATGTTCTGGACGAAATGATGCTGCTTGCCTTTGGTGTTGACGGCATCAAGCCAACCAACGAGGACACATGAGGAAACTTCTCTGATCTTCGCTGGGAGGGCATAGTGGATAGAATGCAGAGAAGAGATCGATTACGTTCTCTTCTCTGTTTTTTGCGATAACGGACAAATAACGGACAATTTGATTTCTGCGATTTTGAAAAAGTCCAAAAAAGTTAGAAAAACACCGGATTTCAAGACGAAATCCGGTGTTTAACTGGCAGGGGCACAAGGACTTGAACCCTGAGCCTACGGTTTTGGAGACCGCCGCTCTACCAATTGAGCTATACCCCTATATTTATCTAAAAGCTTTACGCTTAAATTCGTGGTGGGCCTTCAGGGATTCGAACCCGGGACGATCCGGTTATGAGCCGGAGGCTCTAACCAACTGAGCTAAAGGCCCATTTGGGTTCCGACCCTCTATTTGGCCGTCACGAGTGATATAATAGCATCTTTCCCTCCCCTTGTCAACAACTTTTTTCACTTTTCACCCATAAGATTACGAAAAATATTTTCATGAGTTACCTTGACAGACGAGGTACTTCATGTTATACTAAGTTTACGAAAGGAGGTTGGGTCATGTCTATTGCCGGTGATCTGATACGAGGCCATACAGATGCGATTATATTGGCCCGTTTATGTCAGTCAAACAGCTATGGCTATGAGATCAACAAAACCATATCCACACTTTCTTCCGGAAGATTTGAACTAAAGGAAGCTACCCTATACACCGCCTTTAAGCGATTGGAGGAAGCAGGATACATTACCTCCTACTGGGGCGACAGCGGCGCAGGCGCAAGAAGGAGATACTACTCCATCACCCTATCCGGGCGGGATGCCTGCGAAAGGCTGCTGTCAGAATGGAATGAAACGAAAGAAATTATGGATAAGCTATTGGAAAGGTCGTCGAGATCATGAGAGAGAAACTGAGAACTTATGTGAATCTCCTGTTTGAAAGTGTGCCGAACTGCGATGAAGATATGAAGCAGGAAATTCTACAAAACACTTTGGATCGCTATGATGATCTGGTCAGTCAGGGAAAAACGCCGGAAACTGCATACCGCATCGCCATTACCGGCATCGGAGATATTAATGAGCTGGTCACCGAAGAAACTCCCTCTGTTCCCACTAAGACAACAATCTCTGTTCCCGCTAAGGCCGCAACCCCTGCCGCACCTCGCAGAGAGCAGGAGGATACGGTTCTGAAGCAAATTTTCAGAGCCTTTGCCATTTTCTTCTATATTATTTGCCCCATTCCTCTTTTGGTATTGGGCAACATCGGAGAAGTGATGGGTCTGGATAAGAATATCCTTTCCCTGATCGGGCTTTGTATCACATTGATTCTTGTAGCCATTGCCACAGTATTGATCATTCTTGAAAAAAAGAAGCAAACAGCAATGGGAGAAGTAAAATCTGCATCTGTTTCTAAGGAGTCTCCCCTGCGCAGAAAGATTAGAGCCCTGATTTTCATTCCCTGTGCTGCTCTGTATCTGGCAGTCAGTTTTATCTCCGGCGCATGGTATATCACCTGGCTGTTCTTCCCCTTGGCTGGTTCAGTCACTGGCTTAATTTTTGCAATTATGGATCTAAAGGAGACCATTCACAATGAAAAGTAACGCTATTTTAAGAATTGTTTTGCACAGTATCGCAATCACACTTCTGGTCACTGCCCTGTGCGGCGCACTCATTGGCTGCAACATCACCATCGACACAGGCTTTGAGGGCACACAGAATCTTGGTAACGGCTCTGTTGTTGCTGCTGACATTAAGAATATCAACATCGAGTGGATATCCGGCAAGATCAAGATTCAGGCCGCTGATACCACCCAGATCACCTTCTCCGAAAGCAGCGACTACGAAAAAGCCAAGCCCATGCAGTGGAAACAAAAGGGCGACACCCTGGTCATTATGTTTGATAAGGAAAACCAGATCAACTTCGGCATTGGTTTAGGTTCGGCTGTATCATGGGATAAAGATCTGACCGTTACTGTCCCCACTAACTGGAATATGGGCGAGATTGAGATAGAATCTGTGTCTGCCGAACTGACTATGGACAGCATTCAGGCATCCGAGCTCTCTATTGAAACTGTATCCGGCAAGACTAATGTGACCAACTGTCTGATCGACAACATATCTTTGAACACAGTATCCGGCCACGGCAATATTTCCGCTGATTTTAGGGAAATGGACATCGAAGCCGTATCCGCAAACTGCCGTGTTTACAGCATGGGCAATCCCCAGAGCATCGAGCTTAACGGCGTATCCGGCAATCTGGAGCTTTACCTTCTGGAAGAAGTGGGCTTCACCTATGAATCCGATTCCCTTTCCGGGGCTTTCTCCTGCTCCTTCCCCACCACCTCCAACGGCGACAAGCAGGTATACGGCAACGGAAGATGCCGCATTGAAAGCGAATGCATTAGTGGCACTATTAAGATTCTAAAGGCTGAATAAGCAGAAAACTAAACAAAAAATAGCCCCTCCGAGGCGCATTGGTGCATCTCGGAGGGGCTATTCATTATATTGATTCAAAATTCACCCACGGCAAACATAAGTGCCGACAGAGCGCAAAGTGGTGCCGTTTCACAGCGCAGGATACGTTTGCCAAGGGTGCAAATGTACATACCCGCTTCCTTTGCCTCTTGCACCTCTGCCTCCTCCAGGCCGCCCTCAGGGCCTGTGAGAAGGCTTGAAGTCTTAAAACCAGGGGTTGCAGAAATTGCGCTACTAAAAGCGAAGCCATCTTCGTTCTCATAGAACAACACGGGCAAGTCTGCCTGTGCCGCCTCCTGAACTGCCAACTTGTAGCTATTGAGAAGGCGAACCTGCGGAATTGAGCCTCTGCCGGATTGCTCCGCAGCAGAAGCGGCAATTTTTTGCCACCGTTCCACTTTCTTCTTGAGAGATTTTTCATCCGGACGGGACACGCATCTGGCCGACGGGAAGGCTACGATCTCCCATGCACCTAGCTCTGTTGCCTTCTGGATGACATGCTCCAGTTTGTCAGCTTTAGGATACGCCATATAGACAGAAACACGGACAGAAGGCTCAGAGCTGCTCTGTGTGCGGCGAATCACAGAAAGTGTTAAACTCCCCTGCCCCAATGCAACAATCTCGCACAAGGCTTCTGTGCCGGAACCGTCGCAAACTATAACCTTTTCCCCTTCCTTTAGGCGCAAAACCTTTGCGTGAGCAGCATTATCGCCCTCTAATGTTATGACATCGGAGCTAATAACATCCGGCGATGCAAAAAAACGCGTCAATTTAATTACCCCCATTATCCTACTTCCGCCAAAGAAGACACTTCTTCATTACAATCGTTTACACATTATAGCATAGGTTTCTCCATTTTTGAAGAAGAAAGTTTGTTCTTTTTCAAGGAATACTCACAGAAAGAGGCGCTGCCTCTTGGAACCAAAAGAGATTCCGCAAGACAGCGCCCGGCAAATTAGGAGTCAGGTTGTGCTATTATTCTTAGTCAAGGCTCATATAGCGCATCAGGATGGTAGCGATCTGTGCGCGGGTTGTAGTACCCTTAGGACCGATCTTGGTTGCGCTCATGCCGTTAACAATACCGTTGCTGATAGCCCAATTCATTGCTTCACGGGCATATTTACTGACGGTATCTGCATCTTCAAATCCTTCCAGCGCATTTCCCTCAACAGGCGTTGCACCAGCGTAGCGGTACATAATCGTTACCAGCTGTTCGCGAGTAATTACATCCTTGGGAGCAAAGACGGTAGCGGTTTTGCCAGTCACAACACCGTTAGCAGCAGCCCAAATGACTGCGTCAGTATAATACTTGCCATCGGGAACATCGGTAAAGGGATTCTCATAACCTTCCACAGAGGGCTCGCCTGCCATGCGGTAAAGGATGGTTACGACCTCGCCTCTGGTCAGAGTGCCGGCAGGATCGAAGATGGTATCATTTCTGCCCTTCATCAAACCAGCAGATACAACAAAGTCAACTGCATCATGGAACCACTTACCTGCGGGAACATCGGTAAAGTTATTGGAGGGGCAAATGACCTTTCCAGCAGCCTCAAAAGCTGCCTCAGCAGCAGCCTTGGCATCCTCAGCCGCTCTCTTGGCAGCATCTTCTGCCTCAGCAGCAGCCTTCACATCATTAGCAGCAGCGGCAGCCTCCGCAGCAGCAACAGCTTCCTTGGCAGCCTCTGCAGCGGCTCTTGCCTCAGCAGCCAGAGCGTTGGCAGTATTGGCAGCGTCCTGTGCAGCCTTACATTCGCCTGCCATGAGCATTGCTTCTTTGGCTGCCTCCTCAGCGGCAACAGCAGCAGCCTCTGCTTCTTCAGCAGCAGCCTTGGCACCTTCCAGATGGATATACCAATCCTTTGCTACAACCTCGTCGGCAAAGTACAAGCCATAAACCACATAGCCCATACCGCCGCCGTCGGAGGTATAGCGGACGGAATCGTCGTCCAAGTCAACGATGATGTGACCGCCGGTGTTGTATCTTGCATAGCGGAACCAAGCCCATCTACAGTAGATGTGCAGTTCGTTGGTGACCTTATCGTACAGAATGTTTGCACCGGTGGCATGGATGCCGAACTGAACCTCACCGCTGGGAGCGGAGTAATCCATGTAAATCTCACGAATCAGATTGCCGGTGGCTTCCTCTACCAGCCAGACATAACCGTTATGTCCGAAGATAGCAATGGTATCAGCATCCACATAATTGTAGCCGAAGTTCCATACATCAGCAGCCTGCTCTCTGTAATCAGGAATCTCCCAAACAGGTGTCAGCTCGCCGGTGGTGGTGTTGACTTCGCAATAGAATTCGCCATCGTAGTCCTCGAAGCACAAGTATGCAAAGGCGTAAATCTGGCCGCTGTTGGGATGGCTCATAATGGCACGGACAGCGGGATCATAGAGGGCACCATTGGCATAGAACTTGGCAACAAAGGTGACCTGATATGTCTCCGGGTTCAGAATGGCCAAATTGCGGAAGCTGTTGATAAATACTGTGCCATCGTAACGGATGGCAGCGGCAGTAAAGTCATAGCCAAAGCCTGCGTCATACATGGGATTGCTATTGACAACGGGAGTCAGCAATTCCTTCTGGCTGCCGTCCTTGGTATTGGTCTTAACAAAGGCATATTCCCAATTCTGGGTGTTCCAGTTGATCATCTGGCGGCCAACGATCTCTCTGGTCTGATATGCCTGAGAGACAGGACAGGTCTTGGGGTCCAGTGCAACCACATCATCGCCTACGCACTGAACAAAGATCTCATTACCTGCATAGTCGGCTGCAAAGACATACATTACACTGCCGGGATATTCGTTCTCTCTCCAATCAATGGAGAAGCTGCAGGACCACTCGTTGCGGTTGGCATCGAACAGAACTTTGTCCTCCATCAACTGCGTGCAGGCCTCGTCCTTATAAATTGCATAGTAGGCCAGGTAGTTATCATCAAAGATATTGACGCACCACAAATCCTCGTCGGGATAATCCTCGGGAATGACGGTGGGACCCTTTGTGTCGATGGTAATGGGGAATACCATCCGTCCGTTATAGTTGTCCTTAACGTCATATTCCTCGTGATCCAGCCATGCTTCCATAACCAGGTTGACGGTCTGATTTTCTTCCAGCTGAGACCAGTCGTACTGGATCTCCATATCAGAGAAGCTGGTGCCTGCGTTAAGGCCGGAGGTAAAGTATTCCTTGCGGTACCAGTAATCCTCGTCAAAGAATGTTTCAAGAACATTACCCTGCTCGTCAGTCAGGTATACCTTCAGGTTCTTGGGGTTACGCATCAGGGCGAAAGACAAGGTATCTACCGCATCCAGGATGCCGTCACCGTTGGGGGAGATGGCATTTCTTTCGGGCAGATAGGTTCTTGCCTTCATACTGCCGTAGTAGTTCAGGCCCAGACCCTGATTCATGGTGCCGTAACCAACGAAGGTGCCCTGTACCTCGGAGGATTGTGCGGGGTTGGTCTGGCCGTAGGGAATCTGCCACCAGAAGCCATCGTCGAACATAGGAACATAGTCCCAATCACCAACGAAGCCCAGGAAAGGCACACTCAGGTCAGCTTCGCCACCGGTCAGGCGGACAAAGCCTTCCAGATAGTTACCGGCAGGAGCATTGACCTGCAGATAATTCAAAAGACCTGCGGAGCAGCTAATATCCAATGTCACCTTCAGGGTCTCGCCGGCCTTTACAGTGATGCTGGTGGGCCCGGTAACGGTGCACTGCTCGGTCACATCAAAGGGATGGCCCTCGGTGACCTTTACATTGGTAGCTGTGTCGTTAGACAGGAAGTAGTGATACTTCTGGTTGTAGATTCTGTACTCCTCCTGGTTATAACCGTAGTTCTCACGGTAGCCGGAGAAGGACATATTCCGCATACCCATGGTCATGATATAAACATCAATGCCAAAGGTCTTATCTGTAGTGCCATCGTTATGTACTTCAAACTGCATGGTAAATTCGCCGGTCTTGCTGTCGTCCAGCTCCAGCTTGGGTCTGCCGCCATTGACAGTGACATAGCTGGTAGAGGAAACAGCAGCGGCCAAATCGATCATGCCGGCGCCCTGTCTGCGCACAAGAACATTCTCAATGCCATGTGCAGTACTCAGCAGATACGCATAAGCCATTTCGTTGATCTCAGAGGCAGTAGCATTGGGATAACGCTGGCGCAGGGACTGCTTGATAAGCAGAATGCCGCCTGCGACATGGGGGGTAGCCATGGAGGTGCCGTCCCATGTGCCATAGGACTTGTTTGTGCCGAAACCAACAGCGGAAGTAATCGCACCGCCGGGAGCAGCAACTTCGGGCTTGATCTCCAGACCGGCAGTTGTACCCCAAGAGGAGAAATTGGAGGGACGAATGCTGTTATAATTGGTTTCCTTTTTGCAGGTAATCATGCCGGAAACGCCGATGGGAATCTCGGCATAATAGGTGTCAAGGCTGCCGTTCATAGCATTGACCAGGGCGTTGCCCATGTCATAGCTCATAACACCGCGGGGAATGGAACCCTCAAAATCATTGGTATACCAGGGTCCCTGACCGGGAATGAAGTTCATCATAATGCAGCCAATTGCGCCGCGAGCAGCAACATTGGCAACCTTTTCTGTGCCGGTGCAGTCCGCTCTGACACACAGGGCGATCTTGCCGGTCAGATCCAGATCGGCAACTTCTTCCGGAAGGGCACGGTAGACCCAAACCAGCTCATAAGTGCCATTGAGGTTGGACAGATCATTGTTCGGATATGGCTCTACCTCGTATTCATCCCCATCATAGGTCATGGTGAATCCACCGAAAATGGAACTGCCATTTTGTACGGAGGCAACAGACAGGGAACCGGGGAAGGTGGAAGGCGCACCAACTACACCGTTATCAATGTTCATCATAGACCACAGACCAGTGGGGCCAGCCTTGTCATAATAGAGGCTGTAGTTATTCCACAGGGAGGCAGTGGCATCGTTGCCCGCGGCAGCGATCACAGCAATACCTGCATCCTCCAGAGCGTCATAAACGGTTGCCAAATAGGCATCCAGTGCCTCATAGGCAGAGAAGAAAGCGGTGACACCCAGGGACATGTTGATGGCATCCACGCCCAGATAGACGCAGTCTTCCATAGCAGCCATCAGGGTGGTGAAGGTAGCGCCGCCGTTTTCGTCAAATACACCCATGGGAATGATCTGAGCATCAGGAGCTACGCCCTTGAAATCAGAGCCGTTATTACCGGCTGCAATACCGGCAACATGGGTGCCGTGGTCGGTATAGGTGTGCTGAGGATCGGCATCATTCTCGATGTAGTCCCAGCAGAAGGGCAGCTTTGCATTATAGTACATCAGGAAAACCTGATCAATGCTGCCACCGTGCATTTTGTCACCGTACTGGGTGTAAACCTCCTGGAGGTATTCTCTGGTGATCTTGGGATTCTTGGGCTCAACAGAGAAAGCCTCATGGGTCTTACGGATACCGGAGTCGATAATAGCAACTACCATACCCTCACCGCTATAGCCCATACTCCAGGCAGCAGCGGCATTGGTGTTTGTGGTAGAATTGGTCATCATAGGAGAAACGGTAACGGTTTCTTCCGTAGGAGTGCCCTCGACCAATGCAAAAGTAAAGTCTTCAAAGGCACAAAGGCCGGGAATCTGATTGATGGCATCGATCATCCACTTTTCGCCAACAAAAGAGAAGCCGTTAAACAGGAGGCTGTAACGGGTATCAATTTTGATCTTATCAGCAACAGCGGCTTCGATATTGGCCTCTGCCACGGCATAGGCATCCATCTGAGCCTGATAACCGGCAGCAGCAAGTTCCAAATCACCGGTCTGCATATAGATCGTGTCATCCGCAACACCGACAAGGATGGTTACCTTTTCGCTGTTTTGCTTCTTGACTTCATCAGGAACGAGAACAACACCTTGCTCAGGGTCGTTCACCGCAACGGTAGAACCGCCGCCAGCGTTTTTGGAGGCTCCCGGCACGGCCGAAATTGGCAACACCAAGGAAGTCGCAATCATGACCAAGGCCAAAATTGCTGACAGAATCTTCGCTAATTGGTTCTGTTTCATGTAGGACACTCCCTTTCATTATTATAGAGAACCTGTGAGGGTATACAAAATTATGTATAGGCCGCATAAACATAAGTTTTAAGCTGCTGGCCTAGTCACCGATTGCGATACCAACAGTTTCTCTGCAAGTTGATAATAACATACAATTCGCAATATTGCAACTATTTTTGTAATTTTGCTAAAACATTTATCGTTTCCGATATTATTTTCATTTATAAATATGGATTGATATATAAAAAGACATTTATGACGAACTGATCCACAGTAATTTACTGTATATTCTGTATAAACTCCATGTATCATGCCAAAAGAAATAACCTATTACGAACGCAGGTACCTCCTTATGGGCACACACATCAAAATCTTCCGTCTGCACACAAAGTACTTACACAGATCCTAAAGGCAATTATTTCAACAAAAAAGGACCTCACTTTCGTGAAGTCCTATTTCTGGAGGTACCGCCCAGATTTGAACTGGGGAATGAGGGTTTTGCAGACCCTTGCCTTACCGCTTGGCCACGGTACCATATGAAATAAGCAACGCAAGGCGTTGCTTATTACTTTGGAGCGGGTGACGAGGCTCGAACTCGCTACCTCCACCTTGGCAAGGTGGCGCTCTACCGGATGAGCTACACCCGCATCATGTTACCGACCGTCGGAATCGAATTTCTTCGATTCCAAACAGTCTGGCAATGGTGCCTCCGGTCGGAATCGAACCAACGACACGCGGATTTTCAGTCCGCTGCTCTACCTACTGAGCTACAGAGGCATATGAGCAGAAAAGTCTGCTCACACGCATTAGATGCGTTATTAAAATGGCGACCCGGAACGGACTCGAACCGTCGACCTCCAGCGTGACAGGCTGGCGTGCTAACCGACTGCACCACCGGGCCAGGTTGGTGGGAACAACAGGGCTCGAACCTGTGACCCCATGCTTGTAAGGCATGTGCTCTCCCAGCTGAGCTATGCTCCCATTGTGCTATCTGCTCAGGTGAACCCTCGCATCTCAGCGACGAGGATTATTATACACAGGACAGCACTGTTTGTCAAGAACTTTTTTCGATTTTTTTGTAAAATCTTTACAGCTCTAAAACCCCGGTTTTTCTTGCAAAAACCTATAAAACTCAAATATTTTTCAGCAATTCTCCAATTTCACCGGGACTGAAGGCATAATCCTCATCGCAGAACTGGCAACCAATATGGATGGTTTCCCCCTCCCGATAAATATTCTCTAGTTCATTGCGGCCAAGGCTAATGAGCGCACCTGTAACCCGTTCTCTGGAGCAGTAGCATTTATAGGTAACAGGTGTGTTTTCCATAAACTCCAGTTCCATTCCGGAGCATACAAGCCGCAAAATCTCCTCCGGGCTCATATCCTGATCCAGCATAGCTGTCACCGGCCCAGCGTAACGAATGCCCGCTTCCAGCGTGTCGATCACAGACTCCGGCGCACCGGGAAGAAGCTGTAAAATATACCCGCCAGCTACTTTTACAGACTGATCTCTGTCCACCAGAACACCCAGGGCACAAGCCGTGGGGGTCTGCTCGCTCTGGGCAAAATAGGCCGTAATATCCTCGGCAATCTCACCTGTCACCAGTTCAACACTTCCCACATAGGGTTCTTTCATTTGCAAGTCACGAATGACAGTAAGCATTCCGTCTGTGCCAACAGCAGCACCGACATCCAACTTTCCCGCGTACTTTTCCAGCAAGGTGATATGGGGATTTTGCACATAACCACGAACATTGCCCACAGCATCGGAAACACAAAGAACGGTTCCCAAGGGGCCGCCGCCTTTTAGCTGCAAGGTAACAGAACCATTTTGAACCTTCTGCATATTACCCATAAGGGAGGCTACAGAGAGCAGTCTTCCCAAAGCTGCAGTCGCAGTTGGAGTAGTTTTATGGATCTGCGCGGCTCTGCTCACCAGCTCTGTAGACCGGATAGCTGCCATTTTAACAAAACCGTCCGTAGACATTGCTCTTACAAGATAATCACTCATGGTTATTGCTCCTTCCGTGCCAGAAAGTAGATCCGCTGCTCCCCCGCCTTCGGTGCTTCCGGTCGCAGATCGCCAAACTGTTCAATTTGCTTAAATCCGGCATCCTGCAAATACTCTACAAGCTGATGTGGGTCATATGCATACTCCCGATGCTCCTCCTGGCTTCTGTACCAATGCTTTCCTTCTCTCTGGAAAATATCCATGCCATAGGTGCATAGCTTGCTATCAGAGTTATACTCACCTCGCCAAACACAATAGACATCGTCATCTTCATCCAGAAAAACCTGCCCATCCATAGCTCTCAGTTTCTCCGGAGTATTGATATCAAAAATAAATACCCCACCGGGGTTCAGACAGTTGAAGACCCGCTGGAATGTCTGTTGGCAGTCCCTGGGGTCTGTTAAGTAATTGATGCTGTCAAGACCGCTGAAAACCCAATCCACCGGTTGTGGAAGACGGAGCTTCTGCATCTTCTGCTTTACAAAGAAAGGTCTGTTATCTTCCAACTCCCAGCTCTTGTCCATAGCCACGGTCAGCATATCCTCAGACATATCCACGCCAATGACATCATAACCTTCTTTTGCAAGAAGCAGGGACATGGCCCCTGTGCCGCAAGCTAAATCCAGAACAGAGCGAGGCATAATGCCCCGCTCTGTCAATCTTTCTTGCACAAAGTGCAGAATATGCTCATACGGTACATCATTGGTCAGCCGATCATAGGAGACTGCCAAAGATTCGTATGCACTCATGCCTCTTCCTCTTCCTCCAGGCGATCAATGACCATGTGGTAGCCATCGGTGCCGTAGTTAAGAGAGCGGTTGACACGGCTGATAGTAGCGCTGCTGGCGCCGGTGAGCTCCAGGATCTTATTATAGATCATGCCCTGATTCAACAGGCGAGCAACCTCGAAGCGCTGCTCCATAGCATTGACTTCGGGAACGGTGCAAAGATCCATAAGGAAGTTGTAGCACTCCTCAGGGGTCTTCAAGGTCAAAAATGCACGATACAGGGGGCTTTCGGGATTGGCCTTTCTATTTCTGCTGTTCATAATCAAACATCCTTCCTGAAAATTAGTTCCAACGATATACAATTATCTCCTGAAACATTTGTATTATACTGTAACACAATGAAAATGTAAAGGGGTATTCATAAAGTTTTTTGCATTTTTCAATATATTTTTTGCGTTATTATGTTAAAAAGATAGTGCACCGCAGGAATTAAGCCTACGGTGCACAGAAAAGGCAGTCAATATAGATTAGCGATTGAAGATCTTGAAGATCTCGTCGATATCATCCACATCCTCGGAGGACATAGTAACAGCAGGTGCACGCTCGGGAGCAGCAGCAGGATTCTTAGTAGTCTCAGCAGCAGTGCTTTCAACCTCAGTTCTGGTAGCATCAAAACCGGTAGCAATAACAGTAACCCGCATCTCATCCTGGAACTCCTCAGAATAGGTAGCACCGAAGATAATATTAGCATCAGGGCTGGCAGCTTCCTGCACAATGCTTGCAGCTGTTTCTACATCGTCCAGTGTCAACTCAGGAGAGCCGGTAACATTGACCAGAACGCCGATAGCACCATTGATGGAGGTTTCCAGCAGAGGGCTGGCAACAGCAGTCATAGCAGCCTGCTCCGCCTTCTCCCGTCCGGCAGCAACACCAACACCCATGTGAGCTCTGCCTGCATCCTTCATAATTGCAGATACATCAGCAAAGTCCAGGTTAATAATGACCCGATCAGAATAGCCTACCAGCTCAGAAATAGAGGTAACAGCCTGCTTCAGAACATCGTCAGCAATGCCGAATGCATTGGCGAAGGTGATCTTCTGATCGGTGACATACTTCAGTCTGTCATTGGGGATAATGATCAGGGAATCAACCTTGTCAGACAGCGCAGCAATACCGGCCTCAGCCTGGCGCATACGATTAGCACCCTCAAACTTGAAGGGCTTGGTTACAACGCCAACAGTGAGGACACCCGCTTCACGGGCAAGGTCAGCAACAATGGGAGCTGCACCGGTGCCTGTGCCGCCGCCCATACCGGCAGTAATAAAGACCATGTCAGTGCCTTCCAGGATCTTTGCAATGGCTGCACGGCTCTCCTCAGCGGACTTGCGGCCCACATCGGGCTTAGAGCCTGCGCCCATGCCGCCGGTGAGCTTTTCACCGATCTGCACCTTATTGGGGCACTTGGACTTGTTCAGGTCCTGCTTGTCAGTATTTACAACGATAAAGTCAACGCCACCCACACCGGACTCGATCATCCGGTTTACAACATTATTGCCGGCACCGCCAACACCGATAACCTTAATCTTTACCACTCTCTCGGGATAAGCCTCAGGAATACTAGTAGCCATAATTTTCTCCTCCTATGTATTTTTCACATTGCCCCATATGCGGCAAGATGAATGCATAACTATACTTTTCTATTCTATCGTGAAATTCGTGTTTGGTCAATACTAATTCTAAATTTTTCGGCAAACTTTTTCTAAAAAACGCCAATCGCTACCAAGGCGTAAAAACAGCCTGTCCATCTTCCCGGAAAGAAAGATCCAGTATACCTCCACGGTATCCATCTGCTTCCAGTTCCTGCACAGCATGGATCATGTAACGGGTTTTATAGGACAAATCAGAGGCTTCACTGAGAAGCACCTGGAATGCCTTGCCGTACCAAATCTCAATGCTCCAAAGGTCAGAAACATCGATTAGGGTCACATCACCGCTTCTGTCGTAGGCAGCAATTTCTGTTATGATCTGCATAATCGCTGCATTTCTGTCAGTCAGATTTTCCCCTTCTGCATTGGTAACACCGGAGATATCGTCCTGCTGAGAAATCTGAAGCTCACTGTTCCTTGAGGGGGCAAGAGCAACTGCTCCCTCAATACGGACGTAGTCTTCCAGTTCAGATGCATCCGCTTCCTTTATAATCACGCCTTCATGGGAGAAAAGCCACCAACTACCGTTTGTATCCGCAATTGCAAAAACCGCAGGTTGCTCCACAATGTCAATATTAACCGTATCCGGAAATTTTATACCAACCTGAATATCCCCAACATAGGGAAGATTGCTGTGAATCAGACCTGCAACGGCAGATTTACGGAGAAGCAGAAGGTTCTCCCCCAAATCAATACCAGAGGCATCAGCAATCTCCTGCGCAGAATACTTATGATTTCCGGAAATCGCAATATGATCCACCTTGAAAAAGATCGTCATGGCAATCAAAACGGTAATTACCACCGCAATTGTTGCAGAAAAACGGATCAAAAAAGTTCTTCTTGAAAAAGGGCGGACCGGCCTGCGCTGCGCCTCCTGCTTCCGTTTCTCTGCCTTCTCGATCTTACGCTGCTGTTTCTCGCGACGAAGTCTCTGTTTGTGCCTGTGCTGCCTCTCCTCATAAGCACGCCTGCCGCTGCCATTAGAGGGAGAAGTCTTCGGTGCGCCATCCTTGGGCACACGGCGACCGGATGCAGGCATATCCCCGGAATGCCGGGAAGCTTCCCGTCTGCGTTCCGGGGCAAGATTTTCCTTTCTTCCCGAAGTCGAAGCCTTCCGACGGCGGGGTTCCTGTTGCTGCCTATCCATAATCTTTTCCTTCCTCACAGCCTACGGCTGCTTCTTCCTGTACAGAATCAATATTTCCCCCAAGGGAGCGAAGCTTTTCTACCATATTACCATAGCCTCTGTGGAGATGACACACACCATCTATCAGGCTGGTTCCTTCCGCTCCTAATGCCGCAACAACCATTGCTGCACCACCCCGAAGATCCGTCGCTGTCATCCTAGCTCCTTTAATCCGCTCACAGCCTGTTAAAAAAGCCAAAGAAGATCCCACTTTAATATCTCCGCCCATTTCAAGCAAAGCAGGTACATGACGATAACGGCTGGTAAAAACGGTTTCATCAAAAACAGTTACTCCATCGGATTTAAGCAGAGATGCCATAACCGGTGCCTGCGCATCCGTTGGGAAGCCAGGATAGGGCGCAGTGCGTATCAAACCGCAGCTTCCCACCCGACCAGGTGCTTTCAAATAGATTTTGTCCCTCTCTAACCTCAATTCACATCCTGCCTGCCGGTATTTCAGCAAAACAGGTGCAAGCAAACACGGATCAATGTCCTTCAAAAGAACATTTCCGCTGGTAGCTACTGCCGCAGCCAGGTATGTTGCCGCTTCCATCCGATCAGGCATGACCCGATACTCGCAAAAGTCAGGAAAACCGCCCTGAATTTGCAGAACGGAAGTTCCACCGCCCGAAATGTGGGCGCCACCCAAGTTCAGGAAGCGAATCAGATCACCGATTTCCGGTTCTTTAGCAACGTTGCACAGAGTCGTCGTTCCCTGTGCCCCCAAGGCAGCCATAACTAAGTTCTCAGTTGCACCCACACTGGGGAATGGTAAAACGATAGTCTTTCCTTTTAGTTTACCACAGCAAATCAAGCCCCCATTGTCATCACAGAGATCCGCTCCCATTTTCCTTAAACCAGCAATGTGCAGATCAATAGGTCTGTCTCCCAGGCAGCAGCCACCGGGCTGGCAAAAGGTACACGAACCCGTTCTTGCCAGTAAAGGCCCCAAAAACAAGATGGAAGAACGCATGCTTTTCATCTGATTTTCGGTAATGGTATTACGGGTTAGACTCTCACTGCTTACATAAATGGAGTCCCCGATGCGGCGCACACGGCACCCCAGAGCATTTAGGATGTCGATGGCTGCATCAACATCCGAGATTTTAGGGCAGCCATGAATAATTGCTCCCTTGCGGAATAGAACTGTTGATGCCAGCAAGGGCAGCACACTGTTCTTTGCTCCGGAAATAGGAAGTTCTCCTTTCAGGGGTGTTCCACCTGTAATTCTGAATTGCTCCACCGGGCTTCACCTCCAAAAGGCTTTACCCATCCTATGCAGAGGTTTTCCCTCGGTGTAACAAAGAATTATTTTTTCTCCATGTCCAAAATGACCTGGCAGATCCGCTGCGCAGAATCTATCACAGCCATATCCAGAAGCGCCCTACGCATAGCTCTGCACCGTGCAGGATTGTTCAGAAGCTTCTGTGCCTCATCATAGAGGCTCTGTGCGCTGCAATCCTTTTCCAGGATCATCTGCGCAGCTCCCCGATCTGCAAGGATCCGGGCATTCATTTCCTGATGGTTATCTGCCACATTAGGAGAGGGCACTACAATGCAGGGTGTTCCGGAGGCCGCTACCTCATTGAGTGTTGAGGCGCCTGCCCGACAGATCACAAGGTCTGCAGCCGCCATGACTGTAGGCATATCGTGGATATACTCACGCATGGAAAGGCCGTTGCTCCTGATCAGATCAACGCCTTTTTCTTTAACATATTCCGGCATCCAGCGCCAGCCGTAGCTGCCTGTGGAATGGATATGCTGCCAGGGGCAACCGGAATCCTGCTCCAGCTTAAAGAAATCCGCGATGATCTTGTTCATTTCTCTTGCGCCAAGGCTTCCCCAGGCAGATACGATCAAAGGTCTTTCATCCAAACCGAGCTGTCTTCTGGCATCTTCCTTTTTGGTGTAAATAAATTCCTGACGAACAGGCATACCCACAGTTTCGACTCTATCCGGGTTTTTATAGCGCGCCTTGCTTTCAGCAAAGGATACCAGAATCTTATCCACACGGTCTGCCACCATTCTGGTAGTCAGTCCGGGAACAGCATTGCTCTCGTGGACACAGGTAGGAACACCCATGCGGCTGCCTACCCAAAGAACCGGAAAGCTGGCATAGCCGCCTGTTCCCACGATTACGTCCGGCTTAAATTCACGGATCAGTTTTCTGGCCTTACTAAGGGAAGAAAGGGTAGAAAACACACCGGTCACGTTATGCCAAATAGCCTTAGGGGTAAACTTTCTCAGAAAACTCTTAGGGTTCAGGGTTTCCAACCGGTAGCCTGCCTTGGTAACCAAGGAGCATTCCATGCCCCCTTCGCCGCCTACAAAGAGAATTTCACTGTCCGGACGGCGCTCTTTCAGCACGTTGGCAACGGCGATGGCAGGATTGATATGTCCGCCGGTTCCTCCGCAAGTAAAGATCACTTTCAAAATAACAGCCTCCTAGCCCCATGTGCCGGAGCTCCATCGGGAGATGCTCAGCACAATTCCAACCTCACCAAAGGTCATCAAAAGATTTGTTCCACCGTATGAAAAGAAGGGCAAGCCCACGCCGGTGGATGGCAACAAATTGCATACCACAGATATGTTGAGAATCACTTGTATGGCAAGCAGGGTGGTAATCCCCAGGGCCAACATGGTAGAAAAGGGACTGGATGCATGCATGGCGATCCAGTAACCTCGCAAGATCAAAAGCGCAAATAAAACAATAATGACCAGTGCCCCAGCAAAGCCCAATTCCTCACAAACAATGGCGAAAATATAGTCATTATACTCGAAGGGCAGGTACAGATGCTTCTGCCTGCTCATACCAAAACCCAGACCAAAAAGGCCACCGGAGCCAATAGCATACTGGGACTGGATCACCTGATAGCCCTCATCCCGAATATATCGCTCCGGATGAAGCCAGGCAATAATCCGGTCTCCGGCATAGCCCATGACAGACACATAAGCGACGAAGAAAACCAGTGCTACAGATATTGCGCCAAAGATCCATCTTTTTTTGATGCCGCCTACATACATCATCACCATACTAAGCATTGCGATGATCATAATGGCGGACAGGTGCTTCTCTAAAGCCACCAGCACCAAAATCACGAAAACCATACCGCCTACACGGACAATTCCGTAGCCGGTCTTTGCCATCCGTTCTCCGTAGTTTGCTGTCATAGCGGAAATCATACAGATCACTGCAAACTTTGCAACCTCAGAAGGCTGGAACTGTTGTCCCGCTATTTGAATCCACCGCTTTGCTCCTCCCGCTGACACACCGAATACCAGAACGCCCAGCAAAAGAAGAATCGTGATCCCATAGATGGGTACAGCCAATTTCATCCACACGGCAGGGTCGATTCGGCTTACAATAAGCATGACACCAAGCCCCAGGAGGGCAACGATCCCCTGCCGCAGAACATAATAGGTTGGCCCGTAACCCTCAAAAGTAGCCCGCACATGGCTGGCAGAAAACATCATAACAAGTCCAAGGAAAGAAAGAAGCAACACAAGAATTAAAAATTTGGAATCGACCTTGCCTCCGGAGGTCTCAATTCTTCTTCGTAAAGGTAAATTTGTCGGTTCAGGCAAAGATACCACACTTCCTCCTTTCCGGAAAACAGGAACAACTTAGAATCTGCCTTGGATGCCAAACCAGGCAAGAACGCACATTGCAACCGTCACGGAAGCAAAGACAATAACGATCTTTACTTCAGACCAACCGCACATCTCAAAATGATGGTGGATCGGTGCCATTTTGAACACACGCTTGCCGTGGGTAAGCTTGAAGTAGCCTACCTGGATAATATCGGACAGGGTTTCCACAATATAGACAAAGCCCACAAGAATCAGAATCAGGGGCATATCCAGCGCGAAAGCCAGACCGCAGACTGCACCGCCCAGGAACAAAGAACCGGTGTCACCCATAAAGACTTTTGCAGGATGGAAATTGGAGATCAGGAAGGCACAAAGGCCGCCCACCAGAGCTGCTGGGAACAGCGCCAGGTTGAATCTGCCCATAGCAGCGGCAGCAGCAGTAAAGAAGACCATAACCGGAATGGTAACACTGGTAGCAAGGCCGTCTACACCATCGGTGAGATTTACCGCATTGACACAGCCCACCATAATGAACATAGCAATGATCATGTAAATTACAGGATGCACAGAAATAGATACGTCCACAAAGGGGATATACAGATCACAGCTCATAAGCCCGGTACGATACAGGATGTACAGGTACAAAACAGACACAGCCATTTGCAGCATAGCTTTCTGAATGGAAGTCAGACCCAAATTGCGGTGGAACTTCACCTTAAAGAAATCGTCCAGGAAACCAATGAGGCCAAAGCACAGAGCCAGCACCAGAACGAAAACAGCAGAAAAGTCACCGCCCAGCATATAACGAATGCCAAAGATCAGGCACAAAAGGCTTGCACCGATAAAAGCCAAGCCACCCATGGTAGGTGTACCGGCCTTGGTTTTGTGCCAATTGGGGCCGACCTCACGGATCTCCTGGCCCGCCTTCAAACGGCGCAGTGCAGGAATCAGAAAATGACAAAGCACCAGCCCCAGTGTAAAGGCACAGAGCAAAGTCAAAATAACAGTAAACATATTAGAATTAAGCATAATGCCGCCTCCGTAATTTTATTTCTCTAAAAGGTGTATCGAGTCAATCCGGTAGCTCCTTATTTTTTGAATCCAAAAGCGCCTCCAGGGCTCTTTCCATTCGCTTACCACGGCTTCCTTTGAACAAAAGGGTATCACCGGGAAGAACAGTTCGAAGAAGCCTTTGAGAAAGCGCTTCCATTGTGTCAAAATGCAGGGCATTTTCAGTCTTAAGACCTGCATCGATCGCACCGGCAACTATTCCCTTGGAATGCTCGCCAAAGCAGAACAGAACATCGCAAGAACCACCGGCCAAAAGGCCAACCTCATAATGTTTCTCCGGGGTGCAAGCTCCCAGCTCCAACATATCACCCAAAACAGCGATCCTTCTGCCAGAATAGTTCTTCAGCACACCCAGGGAGGCAGCCATGGATTCAGGGCCGGCATTGTAGCAGTCCTTAATGACTGTGCAGCAAAAGGCCTCAAAAACCTGCTGGCGTCCGTCCATGGACTCAAAACCTGCCAAGGCAGCCCCGATTTCTTCCGCTGAAATATCAAATAGCAGTCCCACACCGGAAGCGGCCAAAGCATCCATCACCATATGCTTACCCTCTAAAGGAAGGAACATGGCAAGTTCCTCAGACTTGGAAGCAAATTGAAAGTAGCTCTCGCCGTGAATCTGTTTATAATCTTTGCCTTGAATGGAAGCAAGTCCGTTATCCATGGCAAAATATCGAGGTGCAGGACAAATGGAATCCCGAAGATCCCACAGAAGCGGTTCATCGCCGTTGAAAAGAACAGCGCCGCCTGGTTTCAGCCCCTCCAGAATCTCAAGCTTAGCCTTTAAGATACCTTCCCTGGAGCCCAAATGCTCAATGTGCATGGTACCGATGTTGACGATCACAGCTACATCCGGTTGTGCGATAGAAGTAAGATAAGACATTTCCCCAAAGTGGTTCATGCCCATCTCCAAAACCATGACCTGAAGATCGGGCTCCATACCCAGGATCGCCATGGGCATGCCAATATCGTTGTTATGGTTCACCGGTGTCTTCCCCACCCGGTACTTCTTGGAAAGCACAGCAGCAGTCATTTCCTTGGTGGTACTCTTACCCACAGAGCCGGTGATGCCAACAACCTTGACATCTAAGGACAGCCGATAACCTCTGGCAATGTCGCCCAATGCCTTTCTGGTATCTTCCACAATGATGGCGGGAAAATCGCCGTCCTGGTGGGTGCAAAGCACTGCGCCTGCGCCCTTTTCCAAGGCCATAGGGATAAAATCATGTCCGTCCCGCACATCCTTGAGGGCAACAAAAAGCTGTCCGGGCAGGATCTTTCTGGTATCGTTGTTTGCTCCAAAAAAGGTATGCTCTTTATATTTGGCATCTACCCTGCCACCGCACCACAGCGCAGCTTGCTCCAGGGTGATACCCAAGGTGGTGTTCATTCGGTTCACTTCCTTCCGGCGAACCACATAGCGACCTCTTCCCGTTCGTCCAAGTGGTGCTTTACGCCGTGAATTTCCTGATAGGTTTCATGCCCTTTGCCTGCCAGAACGATCACATCATCCTTTTGTGCGTGTTCAAGGGCATAGATAATTGCCTGTCTGCGATTTTCAATGACTACATAAGGAGTCTGGCTCTCCCCTACGCCCTGCAGGATTTCCTCCAGGATGGCATTGGGATCTTCTGTGCGAGGATTATCGGATGTGAATACAACAAAGTCCGCTTCCTTCACACCGATTTCACCCATAACAGGCCGTTTTGTTCTGTCACGGTCACCGCCGCAGCCGAAGACTGCCACAGTGCGTCCCTTGCAGTATCCCTTAACAGAACGGAGAACATTTTCCAGTCCGTCGGGGGTATGGGCATAGTCAATAAGGACAGTAAAGTCCGCGCCAGGTGTAGGCACTACCTCAACACGACCGGGCACTCCCTTGGCATTCCGCAACGCCTTGGCAGTTTCTTCCAGAGGCAGTCCCAGGGAGAAGGCTAGTCCCAGAACGGTTAATGCATTATATGCAGTGAACAAACCGGGAATGCCAATCCATACAGGACATGTATTCTCCTGATAACGAAGTGTGAAGGACACACGATCCGCATTCAGGCAAATATCTTCTGCAAACAGATCTGCATCACGGTTCTTTTCAGAGTAAACAAGAGAATCGCAGGTGCAATTCTTTCTCATGATCTCAAAGTAACAATCGTCGCCATTGAAAACAGCCTTGTCACAGCGGGAGAACAGCATAGCCTTCGTTTGGGCATAGTTCTCCATAGTCTTGTGGAAATCTAAGTGATCTTCCGTCAGATTGGTAAAGGCAGCGGCCTGAAAATGAATGCCGTCCACTCTATCCAGAGCCAGAGCATGAGAGGATACCTCCATAACAACATAGGAGCATCCGGCTTCTACCATGGAAGCAAGAAGTGCCTGAAGTTCAAAGCTCTCCGGGGTTGTGCGCTCTGTGTGTAAAATCTCATGGCCGATCATATTCTGAATCGTTCCGACCAGTCCGATCTTATTTCCTGTTACTTGCTCCAGAACAGATTTCAAAAGATAAGTTACAGAGGTCTTGCCGTTTGTGCCTGTAACACCGATCATGGTCAGTTTTTCAGCAGGATGGTCAAACCAGTTTGCCCCAAGCAGTGCCAGCGCTTCTCTGGCAGAAGGCACAAGCACAAAGGGTACGCCCTCACACGGCTCTTTGTCTGTTAGGATTGCAGAAGCACCCAGCTCCATGGCCTTAGGAATGAAGCTGTTTCCATCCACTGCAAAGCCCGAAATCGCAACAAACAGGTTTCCGGGCTTCACATTTCTGGAATCATAGGCCACACCTGTAATCTCCACATCCTCCACCGTGCTGCGAAGGATTTCTATTCCATTTAAGAGCTGCATCAGCTTCATGCCGCTCACTCCTTTTCTATGACTAATCCCCAATTGAATTGTCAATAAATTCAACTTCAACCACGCTTCCTTTGGGAAGCCTCGTTCCCGGCTGGATGTCCTGGGTGACAGCTACTACATGGCGGCTGTCCAGTACCGGTCCCTTTGCCAGTATATATATGCCGTTGTTTGCAGCGGTTTGATTGGCCTGACTGATGGTTAACCCTCTAAAATCCGGAACTGTCATCAGTGCATCAGGCACTTGCTCTCCCATGTACAAAATCACTTGAGCGCCTGCATTTAAGCAAAAACCTTCCGCCGGAAGCTGACCTGTAACTGTTGTTCCCTCGCCGATGAATCTGTATGTAAGTCCTGCGTCCTTGACTGCTTTTTCTGCATCCTTCTGCGGAAGTTCCAGAAAAGACGGTATAGTCACTGTTGTGAGGGTTTTATCCTCCGGCAGCGCCATTTTCTTTACACCAAGATAGGGTAAAATATCTTCAAAGACTCCACGCACTGTAGGCGCTGCCATAACACCGCCGGAAATATATGTTCCAGTTGCTCTCGATGGAGTATCCAGTGCCACCAATACAATATACTCCGGATCGTCCATTGGCGCAATACCCACAAATGATACAATTTTATCCGTAATTTCCAGGCCATTCTCGTCTTTTTGGCCTGTTTTTTCCGCTGTGCCTGTCTTTCCGCCTATGGCATAGCCTGAAATTTTGGCATTTTTGGCAGTGCCTTCCTCCACAACAGATTGAATCATCTGCCGCATGATGCTGCTTGTTTCCTCGCTGATAACACGCCGTACTACGGTAGGTTCAAAAACTTCCACCGTATTTCCCTCGTCATCCAAAACCTCGCTGACCACATAGGGCTTCATCAAATAGCCCCCATTGACCACCGCCGCAACAGCACGAACAAGCTGCAAGGGCGTCAAGGTAAAGGTCTGTCCGAAGGACGAGGCGATCACCGTGGCATCATAGCCGGATGCCTTGGGATTTGTAATGGTTTCTTTATCAAAAAATACCCCAGAAGATTCTCCGGAAAGTCCAACACCGGTGGGCTCTAAAATTCCAAAGTTCTTAATGTATTGGTAAAAACGCTCACCGCCCAGCTTTAAGCCAATGTGGGCAAGGGCAATGTTGCAGGAATTTTGCAAGGCCTGGAATGTACTTTGGCTGCCGTGTCCGCTGTGCTGCCAACAGTGCAAGGGCTTAGTTCTACCCTCAAAGTGTTTTTGTCCAGCGCAGTAAAAGCGGTCATTAACTGTTGTTGTCCCCTCTTCAATGGCTGCAGCCATTGTAATGATCTTAAAGGTTGAGCCCGGCTCATAGCCATCAGAAACCACACGATTTCGCCACTGGCTCAGGCGGGCAGCAGTAAGTGCCGACTGATATGCCTTTGCTCCTTCCGTATATTCAGGGGAATCTTTTGGAGAAAGCTCGTAATTTAGTTTTAACTGCTCCAGGCCGGCCAGGATCTTAGGATCTGCAATCTCCAAATAGCGGTTTGGATCATAGCTTCCCAGGGTTGCCATAGCCAGGATCTCCCCTGTCTTGGCGTTCATTACAAGACCAAAGGCACCGTTTTGCACATCATATTGACTGATAGCGGATTGCATATTCTTTTCCAAAAAAGACTGCACCGCAGCATCCACAGTCAAAACCACACTGTTTCCTCCTGATGGAAAATCGTAGCGTTCATAAGCAAAGGGGACATCCTGCTCGTAATTGCCCTTGGCAGTAACAACCTTGCCCGCTGAACCTTCCAGATAGCGATTATAGCGGGCTTCAATCCCTTCAGCTCCCTGATTACTGGCATTGGTAAAGCCAATTAACTGGGCAGCGAGAGGGCCATATGGATAGACCCGTTTAGAATCCGGCTCTAAATGAATACCGGTTATATTGTATTCACTCATGTAGGCACGAATCTGCTCCGTAGTATCCACAGATTGCTTTGATGCGATCAATTGATACCGGAGAGAAGTGTCCTTTGCTTTGCGTATAATCTGTGACGGATCTTTTCCCAGCAGATCCCCTAAAAATTGGGAAATTCCCTCAATATCCGCACCGCTGCGCCGCAGCTCCACAGGATTTAGGTAAACATTTTCAACCGATGCCGATTCAGCCAGGATATTCATGTTGCGGTCATATATTTTGCCACGGGATGGGGTGATCGAAGTAAGTCTTGTTTGGTTGTCCAAGGCAAGCTGAGAATAGGTTTTATGGTGTACTAACATGAGATTCGCCAGCATAGCGATCACAGGCAAAAAGGCGACAATGCCGCACAGGAATGTCACGACTCCGGTGCGGCCCAGCATATCCCGGTCTGACCGGATCCTCCGCAGAGGCGGAAGAGCTGTGTTTTGCTGTTTCTTTGGTTGCTTTTTCTTACCCCACATAGTATCACCGCATTCACAGGAATTTGGGGGCAGTGGGATAAACCGTTTCTATTCTCCACCTGCTCCCATAGAAAACTCTATGGGAAGCAGTGGGTGGTTATGTGTATTTTTATAGTTTTTCACAGACCCGAAGCTTCGCACTTCTGGCTCTGGGGTTCTCGTCCAGCTCCCGAGAGCCGCTGACAATGGGTTTACGGGAAATGACCTTCACAACAGGCTTCTTTCCACACACACATACAGGGAACTCAGGAGGGCAGGTGCATCCCTTTGCTGCTGCCTGCATGGCACTCTTTACGATCCTGTCTTCCAAAGAATGGAATGTGATCACACACAGCCTTCCTCCGGGAGCAAGGCAAGGGATCGCATCCCGCATAACTCGTTCCACAGAAGCCAGTTCATCATTGACCGCAATGCGGATCGCCTGGAAGCTGCGCTTGGCGGGGTGCTGCTTCTCACGAAGGGCCTGGGCCGGCATAGCGGAGCGAATAATATCCACAAGCTCCAATGTGGTTTCAATAGGCTTTTCCTGCCTGCGCCGTTCAATAGCAGAAGCGATTTGAGGGGCATAGCGCTCCTCACCGTAATCATAGAGGATACGGCGAAGCTCCTCACGAGGCCAGGTGTTGACCACTTCATAAGCTGTCATAGCAGCGGATCTGTCCATACGCATATCCAGGGGGGCATCAGTCATATAAGAAAATCCACGGCTTCCGTCGTCCAACTGTGGAGAAGAAACACCTAAGTCCAGCAGAATGCCATTCACCTGAGGTATCCCAAGTTGATCCAAGATCCCGGCGACCTCCTGAAAATTGGAGTGAACCAGCGTCACACGATCCATATAGGGTGAAAGCCGTTCGCTGGCAGCCTTCAGGGCGACCTCGTCACGGTCAATACCAATCAATCTTCCCTCCGTTAGGCGCTTTACAATCTCGCTGGAATGGCCTGCACCGCCCAAGGTGCCGTCTACATAGATACCATTGGAGCGAATATTCAAGTTTTCAATACACTCGTCCAGCAGGACGGATTTATGTACAAATTCCATTACAGTCCAATCTCCTCAAGGGAAGCCAGAAGTTTTTCCGGCGTAAGCATTTCCCTCTCAAACTCTTCATAAGCATCGGCATCCCAAATCTCTGCCTGCCCCGCCTGCCCAACAATCAATACATCTTTTTGGATTCCCGCATAGCGGAATAGATTGGCGCTGAGCAGGAAGCGGAACTGTTTATCCGGCACGCACTCCACAGCGTTGGAGAATATCATACCGATTGCACCCGCCTTTTGGGACAGGGTCATTGCGTTATATTTCTCGCTGAGGCTTTCCCATCCCTCTTTGGTATAGGCAGTCAGGCAGCGGCGGGAGCCATGGAAGCCAACAGTCACATAAAAGACCTCTCCCAGCTCCCCTCGCAGACGGGCAGGGACAAACAATCTGCCCTTCTCATCTACCTTTGCTGCGTATTTTCCGATCATTTTCCCTCACCTCGCTCCACTTTGCTCCACTTTTCTCCATGTATATGTAGTATAACCTCCCCAACGCAAAAAATCAATCTATTTTTCAAAAAAGTGAAAAAATTTTTTACCCATCTTATTGCCTTTTTCACCTTTTCATTGAGAAACATCTAGCAAATTAGAATATAGAATAGCAGCAGAGCCCATATGAGCCCTGCTTCCAATCCCTTTCCCCTATCTAATGCACCCGCTCCAAAATGAATTTTGGCTCAATATCCTCCCACTTTACAAGCACCTGTCGATCCCCGGGAGGGTTTAGGAGCAAAAACTGAGCAAGTGAGTTTTCGATGCCGTCCTGCAGATTCTTTCGGATCTGTCTTGCACCGGAACTGCCGCAGCTTGCCACTAATTTCTCTGCTACCTCTTGGGAAAAGAGAAGTCGCAGGCCGTTCTTCGCTGCTCTTGTCATCAAATCACTTAAATGGTTGTGAGCAATTTGAAGCAAGTCATCCCGGTTTAAGGGAGAAAAAACTGCTATTTTATCGATTCGACCCAAAAATTCCGGCGTAAACCGCTGCCGCAGGCATGCCAAAACCTGACTATTTTTGCTGTCGGGCACAAAACCCAGCCCCTCCCCATCCTTTTTATCGCCCCCCAGATTAGAGGTCATCACAACAATGGTATTTTTGAAATTCACCTTGCGACCCTGACTGTCTGTCAATATGCCGTCATCCATGATCTGCAGCAAGATGCCGCAGATATCCGGGTGTGCCTTTTCAATCTCGTCAAAGAGAACCAGAGAATAGGGTCTGCGCCGCACTTTTTCCGTCAGCAACCCTCCTTCTTCGTAGCCTACATAGCCGGGAGGCGCACCCAAAAGCCGTGCAACTGAGTGTTTCTCCATATATTCTGTCATGTCCAGGCGAATCATGGCATCTTTTGATCCAAAGAGTTCCCTGGAAAGGGTGCGGCACAGTTCTGTCTTACCTACGCCTGTTGGCCCTGTGAAGAGCAAACTGGCAACCGGTCGGGAGCTGTCACCAAGGCCGCTTCTTCCCCGGCGCACAGCACTGACCACGGCCTCAATTGCTCCTTTCTGTCCAATGACTTGGCGACCCAAGGAATTTTCCAGCCCCAATAGCTTTTGCCGTTCCTCCATAGCAAGACTTCCTGCAGGGATCCCTGTTCTGGCTGACACAGCAGCAGCAATATCTTGGGCAGTAACTGTTTTCCCCCGCCTGCTGTCACTGCCACGACTGAGCATTTTCTGCATTTTATCCCGCAATTCGGCAGCCCTTTCAAACCGGCTGTCCCGCACCGCATCGCTCAGCTCCAGTTCCAGCACCTCCTTTTCCTGCTCATAAGCACCCTTCCCGGTTCTCAATTCCTCCAAATGGGCTCTGGATGCCCCTTCGTCCAAAAGGTCTATAGCCTTATCCGGCAAGAACAGCTCCGGCAAATACCGCATAGAGAGATCCACAGCAGCTACAATAGCATCGTCAGTGATCTTCATACGATGGTGCCGCTCCAACCCATCCCGAATCCCCCGAAGGATTCCGATTGCCCCATCCCGATCCGGCTCGTTTACCATAACAGGGCGAAAGCGCCGCTCCAGAGCCGGGTCTTTTTCAATATGCTTACGATACTCGGTCAAAGTTGTTGCACCCATGATTTGAATTTCCCCTCTACCCAGAGAGGGCTTTAGAATATTGGCGGCATCAATGGCACCTTCTGCCGCTCCTGCGCCAATGATGGTGTGCATTTCGTCTATAAAAAGGATCACGTTACCCACTCTGCGGATCTCTGTTATCAACTCCCGCACCCGCTCTTCAAATTCTCCGCGATATTTTGTTCCAGCTACCAGATTAGCCATGTTCAGACTGAGAAGCCGCTTGCCACGCAGCTGGGGAGGAATACGACCCGCCAACATTCTCTGAGCCAGCGCTTCGGCAATGGCTGTCTTTCCAACCCCCGGCTCACCAATCAAGGCCGGGTTGTTCTTATTCTTGCGGCATAAAATTCCAATCACGCATTCAATCTCCTGCTCCCGTCCAACCACAGGTTCCATAGATGCCGCTTTTTCCATTAAGTCCTCGCTGAATTGCTCCAACAGTTTCAAAGATTCCACCCGCTCCTTTCTCACTGCCAAAGGATGAACGCCAAAAACACAATCCACCGCCTGGGAAAACATTCCGTCTACACTGACACCAGACAGTTCCAAAATTTGCCGTGCAAAAGCCCCCTGCTTTCTGGTGATCCCCATAAGAATATGCTCCGGAGAAACCTGTTTGCACCCGGTCTCTTTTGCATCCCGGGCCGCCTGCCGCAGGATGCTTCTTGCACCAGGGGTAAACCCTTGGGGCAGCGGTAAACCCTCCGCTCCCCTGCCACCGGTGGCCAAAGCCAAATTGCGCAAAAGATCCGTGTCTGCACCGGAGCAGCGGAGCAGGACACCGGAAAAGGTGTCTCTCTGCAGGGACAGCGCCAGAAGCAAATGTTCACTTCCCACGTAGCTGTGTCCCAGTGACCTCGCCTCTTTCGCTGCCAGAATGAGGGTTGCCCTTGCCTTTTCATTATAGTGCGTCACACCTTCGCCCCCTTTGACATCGGGAAGATTCTAGCCGCATGAGACCTGTAATATACCCTCCGAAAGGGTGTAAATATGCTTCTTTACCCTTTGCAAAGATGTACAAGCGTAAAAGCAAACAATAAAATACAAGGTTTCCAGAAATTTTATTTGATTTTTTCTAAAACTATGCTAGAATGTAACTGCGTGATACATACACGCCAACAAATTTACAGGAGGGAATCGTAATGGCTTACCGGATCACTGACGCTTGTGTTAAGTGTGGTGCTTGCGCCGATGCTTGCCCCATGGGCATCATCACCGAGGGCGAGGACAAGTACGTTATCGATGCCGATCAGTGCGTCGATTGCGGCACCTGTGTTGACAGTTGCCCCAACGAGGCTATTGAAGAGGCCTGATTGACCCCAAGGCCGTGCCCCTGATTTGCTCAGGGGTGCGGCATTCGGCCCACTTCCCTGTGGACTCGTTTACGCAAAGGGAGCCCTTCAGGGTTCCCTTTTCTTCTATCCTGATTCCCAAGGCGGCAATCTGCCTTTACAAACCGTATTGATTACTTTATGCTTTACAACACCCCGGAATGCTTCTCAGGAGGCTTTTCCTATTTATCTGGCGAGCATTCCTTTCCCCTCAGCACCGATACTATGGCCTTGGCCGACTTTGTGAGACTAAAAAATGCCAGCAAGGTAGTTGACCTTGGTTCAGGCAGTGGTGCGTTGGGGCTTCTGCTTCTAGCAAAAGAACCAAGCGCCCACATCACAGGCATTGAGCTGCATATCCCCTCTCACGAAGCCGCACTGAACAACATCGCAAGAAACAGCTTGCAGGAGAAAATGGTCAGCCTACCCGGTGACCTGAGAGAAATCCGCTCCTTTCTGCCTGCCAACTCCTTTTCCTGTGTGGTATCCAATCCACCTTACTATTCTACAGGGGCACGGTCCCAGACCCATGCCTCAGCCAGGCAGGAAGAAACCTGCTCCTTAAAGGATATTTTCGCCGCCGCAAAATGGCTGCTCCCTACAGGCGGTGATCTGTTTCTTGTTCACAAGGCAGAGCGGCTGGCGGATCTCTTGATTTTTGCAAGGCAGTACGCTCTGGAAGCCAAGGTCATAAAGCCCCTATGCCACAAGCCTGGTGATGCGCCCTCTATGATCCTGCTGCACTGCCGCAGAGGCGGGCATCCGGGTCTTCGTTTCCTGCCGCCTATATACCTTTATGAAACTGACGGCTCATACACCGAGGATTACAAAAGAATCTATCACATAAAATAAGGAGGCCAACCATGGCCGGAATGCTCTACCTTGTCCCTACGCCCATCGGAAATCTGGGTGATATTTCCCTTCGATGCCGCAACACTCTGGCAGAGGCAGACTTCATTGCCGCAGAAGACACCAGAGTCACTCTCAGACTATTAAACCATTTAGAGCTGCACAAGCCACTTGTGAGCTATTATGAACACAACAAGTCTGCCAAAGGTGGGCGCATTGTGGAGCGCATTTTGGCCGGTGAGACCTGCGCTCTCGTTTCCGATGCCGGCTCTCCCGCCATTTCCGACCCCGGCGAGGACTTAGTGCGCCAATGCGCCGAAGCCGGAATCACCGTCTGCGCCATCCCCGGCCCCTGTGCTGCCATTACAGCTTTGAGCATTTCCGGACTTCCCACCGGGCGGTTTACCTTTGAAGGCTTCCTGTCCACCGCCAAAAAGAGCCGTAACGAGCATTTGAATGCTCTGAAAACAGAAACCCGTACCATGATCTTCTACGAAGCCCCTCACAAACTACTGAACACCTTGGAAGACATGGCTGCTGTCTTTGGTGGCACACGGCGCATCAGCCTTTGCAGAGAACTGACCAAGCTTCACGAGGAAGTCATCCGCACCACCCTGGAAGAGGCTGTAGAGCGGTACAAAGAAGCGCCTCCCAAGGGTGAGTTTGTACTGATTATTGAGGGCGCTGAGCCGGAAGCTGCCCCCATATGCACCATTGAAGAAGCTGCCCAGAGAGCGCTTGCGCTTATGGAACAGGGTATTTCCCGGAAGGACGCCTGCAAGCAGGTGGCAAAGGAAACCGAACTTCCCAAAAATGCCATTTATGATGCAACTCTGTAAGCAAAATGCGCCTGTTTCCCCTATTGACTTTAGAGGCATTCTTCGTTAGAATAAGCCCAGTCTGAAACAAAACACCGAAGCTGATGCAAAGGTCAGCTTCGGTCATACCTGCCCCCGCAGCTCACCTGGATAGAGCGTGCGCCTCCTAAGGTTATACTAAATCGCTTGCCTTGCCTAAAAAGGCACGCGGTAATATTGATACAATTCAATATACGTCTCTGTACCTCAGCAGGATAGAGGGTCCGCCTCCTAAGCGGAACGCCCCCGGTTCGAATCCGGGCAGGGACGCCACAATCATAACCACCGGCACGGCCGGTGGTTATGATTTTCGCTTTAATGTGTAGAACTTTTCATATTTATGTGGTATAATCAATTAGTTAAATAAGAATTTGTAGGTGCGTGCAATGAACCTAATAGAATTAACTCACAAGAACGATATTTTACAAACATATGAGATTTACAAACACTGTATGTTTATGCCTACCGAAGAAAAGTTTAATAAGAAAGTAGAACAATTTCTAAATAATAAC
>JAZQXK010000084.1:0-21291 GCA_045632785.1 Faecousia sp. | reverse complement strand
CGGTTGACTTCGGTAATACGCATCTTCACGGTCTGGCCAACCATGGTAGCCATGTCGCCGCCCTTGGCAATGCCGGACTGGGAAGCAGGGATGAAAATGCGGATGCCCTTGATGACGGCAACCAGGCCGCCCTTGTTCTCTTCGGAAATGAGAGCCTCAACGGTGGTCTTGTTCTCACAAGCCTCGTTGATCTCGTCCCATACCTTGATGCCGTCCAGCTTCTTCTTGCTGAGCTGGCAGGTGCCTTCCTGATCGTTAACGCGAACGACGAAAACTTCGATCTCATCGCCGACCTTCAGCACATCTTCGGGCTTCAGGTTGGGGTCTGCGCTGACTTCATCACAGGGGATGTAGCCGGCGTGCTTGGTGCCAAGGTCCACAGAAACTTCGGTGGTGCCAATGTGGGTAACGATACCGAGGACCGTATCTCCTGTATTTAAAGTCTTGATGGACTGCTCCAGCATTTCCTCGAAGGACTGCTCGAAGCCAGCCTCAACAGTAGTAATTTCGCTCATAGTGTTGTTGACCTCCTTTATTATCCACGCCGGTGTGGACGCACCAGCCGTGATTCCAACATCAGTAACACCACCAAACATATTGAGGTCCAGCTCTGAAACCTGACCTACAAGAGCGACCTTCTGGCAGTGTTCCCGGCAAATTGCGGCAAGGCGGCCTGTATTGGAGCTTGTGGGATCACCGACCACCACCATAGCCTCGCAGACCTGGGAAAGCTTTGCAGCCTCCTTTTGCCGATATTCCGTTGCTCTACATATTGTATCAAAAACTTTCAAGTTAGTAAACTGTTTTTTTGCGATTTTTACGCACAAATCCCACAAATTTGCAGTGAGAGTTGTTTGAGAAACCATGCAAATTGGCAAATCAGGGGAAATTTCTTGACTTTGTATCCAATTTTCCAGTTCTTCCGCAGTTTCAAAGACTACGCCGTGGGGACACCAGCTTGCAATGCCCCGCACCTCCGGATGGCTCCGTGTGCCGATGACCACAGAGGTTCTGCCCTCCTGCTCCGCCTCACAGACCAGCTTATGAATCCGCTTGACGAAGGGGCAGGTGGCATCCACAATCTTGACTCCCTTGGTAGAAAGCAGTTCTTCCTGCTCTCTGGTGATTCCGTGGGCGCGGATGACTACAGTGGTTCCCGACTCAGCCCGGCCAGCATCGTCAATCACACCCACGCCCATGGATGCAAACTTTTCAACCATATGGCGGTTATGGATAATAGGACCTAAGGTGCAGACCTTCTCCCCTGCCTCTGCGGCCTCATAGACCAGATTTACTGCCCGGTCTACACCGAAGCAGAAGCCTGCGTATTTTCCCAGATGGACATTCATTGACCCACGACCTCCATAATGGCAGCCTTCACAGCGGCAATAGAACCTTGCAGATCCAGCTCTGTAGTATCAATGAGCTTGGCATCCTTGGCCTTTTTCAGAGGAGCAATGGCTCTGGTCATGTCCTGATGATCCCGCTGCTCGATCTCCCGAAGGACGGTTTCATACTTCATCTTCTGACCCTTGGCCTCCAGCTCCAGCATTCTCCGTCTGGCCCGTTCCTGGGCGGAAGCGGTCAGGTAGATCTTCAGATCTGCATGGGGCAGCACCACTGTGCCAATATCTCTGCCGTCCATGATCACATTATGCTCTTTTGCCACATTCCGCTGCATATCCAGAAGGAACTCCCGAACACAGCTCTGGGCAGAAATAAGAGAGGCAATCTTAGACATTTCGGGAGTGCGAATTTCATCGGTCACATCACGACCGTTTAAGATCATGTGCTGCAGGCCTACTTCATCATAAGTAATGGACAGATTCACATCGTCTAAAAGTCTTGTGATGCCGTCGGTGTCCTTGGGGCCAATACCCATGAGATTCATGTGGTAACCCACAGTTCTGTAAATTGCTCCTGTATCAACATATACAAAGCCCAATTCCTTGGCAACCTGCTTGGCGATGCTGCTTTTGCCCGCTCCTGCAGGGCCGTCAATGGCAATGGAATATACTTTTTTCATTTTACTCCATACTCCTTTGTGAAAAAATCTCTGTTATACAGACTGGGCGGCGCAGTAGGCCGTTGACCAGGCGATCTGCAAATTAAATCCTCCGGTATAGGCATCGCAGTCCAAAAGCTCTCCGATGATGTACAGCCCCGGAACGATCTTGGATTCCATAGTCTTGGGGTTGACCTCCCCCACCTTCACACCCCCGGAGGTAATAATGGCCTCGGAAACAGGACGCTTGCCGGAAATGGTCAGCTTAAAGCACTTTAAGTTTTCCACCAGAGCGCGGCGCTGCTGCTTTGTTAGGGAATGGGCTGGCAGCTCCTCAGGAATGCCGCAGCGGCGCAGCATCACGGGGATCATAGAACGGGGCAGTAGATCCGTCATGGCGTTGACCATGGTGCGGTTTTTATACATTTCCAGATCACGCAAGATCCGCTCGTCCAGCTTGTGTTCTTCCAAAGCGGGCTTTAAGTCCAAAGTCATAGTAAAGCTGCCGGTGCGGCCCATATGAGCGCTGGCGCTGAGGACAGTCGGCCCGGAAATGCCGAAATGGGTGAAAAGCAGCTCACCAAAGTCCTTGTAGATGCACTTGCCCTTTTCGTTCAGCAGCTTCACTGCTACATTTTTCAGGGCCAGGCCCTGCATTGGGGCGCAGTCGTCTTCATCCGTTTCCAGAGGGACGAGAGAGCCTACCGGGTCAACAACCGTATGGCCCAGACGGGTGGCGAAATCGTAGCCGTCACCGGTGGAGCCGGTAGTGGGATAGGACTTACCCCCGGTGGCTAAGATCACAGAAGGGGTAAGGTAGAGCTTTCCTCCGGCTTTTACACCGGAAATGCCTTGCTCGCCCCGGAGAATATCCTCCACTCTGGCAAAGCGGATCTCTACACTTCCCTGACTCAAGGCCTTATTTAAGGCATCTTGAATACTGAGAGCGCTGTCGGACAGAGGGAATACACGGTTGCCCCGCTCTGTCTTTAATGGGCAGCCCAGTTCTTCAAAAAAGGCCTTGACCTTCTCCGGGGGAAAGGCCGTAACGGCGCTATATAAAAAGCGGCTGTTGCGGGGGACATTCTGCAAAACCTCCTCGGCTGTGCAGTCATTGGTCACATTGCATCTGCCCTTGCCGGTGATGCGGAGCTTTTTACCCAAGCGGTCATTTCTCTCCAGCAAAAGCACCTTTTTCCCCCGGCGGGAGGCCATAATGGCAGCAAACATTCCTGCTGCCCCTCCCCCAACCACGATCACATCATAGTTCATGGACTTCTCCTTCCAAACGGAATAGAATATCTGAAATTTGCACTGCCCGCTGTGCGACCGCTTCCTTACGCTGGTCGGCCAACCCTTCCAAAAAGCTGTGCAGCAGCGCCAAAAGGCTCACAGGAAGAAGCCGTCCTTTGTCTGCCGGGGAGAAGAAAGCATAGTCGCCACCATGGCATCCAAGGGTAACTGTCAGACAACCAAAATGGGACGCAACTTCCAAAAGAGGATGTTTTTCTTTCAAATTGTCAGACAGCAACAAGAACACATCCCCATCCTGCGCCTCCAAAAGCTCCAAACACAGTTCCTCTGGGGTCAAGCCCTTCAAAAGCCGAACACCGGGGCGCAACTCCAAAAGGGCATTGCGGAAAAAGTCTGCCAGGGCTGCAGCGCTTCCTTCCCCATAGATATAAACTGTGCCTGCAGCGGCGGTGGCCTCCACAGCGGCACGGAGCAGGCTAATATCTACTTCTTCCTCCAAGGTCTGCAAGGATGCGCGATCCCGGATCAGCGCCTTGCGGAAGATGTCGGTTTCTTCACAAGCACACTTTCGCCCAAAGAAATGCTCCTGCAGAGCCTTCTGCATTTCGGGATAGCCGGAATAACCCAGCTCCAGAGCGAAGCGAACCACCGTAGATTCCGATACGCCAACAGTCTTTGCAATTTTAGCCGCAGTGGAAACAGAGGCTTCCTCTCTGTTTTCCAGTATGTATGCGGCAATGCGTTTTTGTCCCTTGGAAAAGCTCTCCGACTTCTCCTTCAGGCAGGAAATAATATCCATATGAATCAATCTTCCTTTAGTGAAAGGATCTCTTGTTCCGTTAAAAAACGCCACTGACCCAGAGGCAGGTCACCCAAACGAACCGAACCTTCCGCAACCCGGCGCAGCTTGTGGACTCCCAGACCCGCCATGGCGCACATACGGCGCACCTGGCGGTTTCTGCCCTCGTGGATGGTAACGGAGAGCCTTGCCCGCTCCCCCTGGGCATGAAGGCACTTTACCTTGGGCTGAGCGATCACATAGCCGTCCAGCTCCACACGGTGGGAGAGAAGCTTCTCTTTCTCCGGGGTATATCCGTTGACCCAGACATGGTAGCACTTGTCCACCTCTTTTTTGGGGTGGGCAACCCGCTGGGAAAAATCTCCGTCATTGGTGAAAAGCAGCAGCCCTTCGGAATCCATGTCCAGCCGTCCGATGGGCCAGACCCGCTGACCGCAGCCTTCCACAAGATGCGAAACATTGGGTCTTCCCTGTTCGTCACTTAAAGTAGTTACATAACCCCTTGGCTTATGCAGCATAAGATACACAAGCTTCTGCTGACCAGGCAATAATCTGCCCTGAATTTTGATCTCGTCTTGCTCCGGGTCAGCAGTTGCCCCCAGAAGAGCAACTGCACCGTTAACAGTTATCTGCCCGGACAAGATCATTTCCTCCGCTTTCCTGCGGGAGGTAACCCCACGGGCAGAGAGTATTTTTTGCAGTCTTTCTTTCATACGCCCTCCGTCCTAAGGAATGAATTTCCACTTTTTTGCAGGAGGCTTTTCTTCCTCCACAGTTTCCCCCCAGAAAATGGGGATTTTTCCAACCGCCTTACCGCCTACCAAAATATGGGCATGGCCCGCTTTTTCCCCCTGGGTAACCGGGGCAAAGCGGAAATCTCCCAAATTCAGTTCCAGTGTCACCTGCTCACCCGGTGCCATAGGCCAGGAAAAATCCTCTCCCGCCACAAGGTCGGCTTCCTTCTTCCTGCCAGAGAGAATGGGCAGTTCCCCTACGATTTCTCCTTTTTGCACCAACTGCTTCAGAGCATACTGCTCAAAGCCCAAATCCAGAAGGGTCTTATGATCCTGCCAGTCGTTGGGGGCATTGATGGTCACAGCAACCAATCGCCTGCCCTCTCTGGTGGCAGAGGACACCAGGATCCGTCCTGCGGCCTTGGTAAAGCCGGTCTTTACCCCATCTGCACCGGGGTAGCGCCAGAGGAGCTTATTGTGATTGGTCAGGTGTCTTTCCGTGACCTTTACAGACTTGGTAGAAACTGTCTTGGTAAAAATGGGATTTTTCATAGCCTCAGAGGCTAAGACAGCCAGATCTCTGGCTGTGGAATAGTGGTGGGGGCTGTCTAAGCCGTTGGGGTTTTCAAAATTGGTATTGCACAAGTCCATGCGGCGGGCATAGTCATTCATGAGCTGAACAAATCCCTCCACCGTGCCGCCGCAATAAATAGCCAGGGCAACGGCAGCATCGTTTCCGGAGTGGAGCATGAGCCCATAAAGAAGCTCCTGCACCGTCAACACCTCTCCGGCCTTCAAATACATAGACGAGCCTTCAATGCCCACCGCTTCCGGCATGATCTGCACCCGATCCAGCACATTGCACTCCTGGCATACCACCAGGGCGGTCATGATCTTTGTGGTGCTGGCAATGAGGCTCTGCCGGTCTGCATCCTTTTCATAGAGCACTCTGCCGGAATCTGCATCCATCACCACAGCGCTTTGGGCAGAAATGGACACTGCATGGGCATAAGGGCGCACTGCCCCCATGATACCAATGCTCAGGAATAACGCCAGTGCGCCCAATATTTTTCGTTTCACATTACATCACCGGAAGTAGTATGACCGGGATGGGCAGGATTATCCCTCCTGCTGCTGAGTTTCCTTGGCTTCCTTCTTTTCCTTATGGGAATCGATATAATTTACAATTCGATCCAGAGTATCGGGGATCATTTCGATGACCCGATCGGTAGTAGTATTGGCAGGGGTCGCCACGGGAAGCATTCTCACATTCTGGCCGTTGATGACCAAAAAAGCAATGGGGGTGATCTTTGCCCCAACAGCAGTGCCGCCGCCAAAGGGATACTCAGGACGGGCTGTGCTCTTGGTGGCAAAGTCGCTGCCACCGCCGCCAACACCGTAGCTGACCTTGCAGACCGGGATAATGGTAACGCCCTCGGGGGTGGTAATAGGAGTACCCATTACGGAATCCACCTGGATCATTTCTTTAACTTTCTGGAATGTTGCGTCCAACATATTGGGAAGAGGATGGCTCATAATTTACACCACTTTCAAAATATATTTTCAATGTTTATACACAGGTTTATGAATTAGGCTCTTGCTTCTGTACCATGAGGGCAGTATCCTGGAGGGATAACTGACCGTCCTGGGTTTCCACAAGCTGCTCTCTTGGCTGCAGATCTACCAAATCCAGCTCCGGAAGCTCCTCCAGGGATTTCAGGCCGAAGACCCGTAGAAATGCAGGTGTGGTCTTATACTGGATGGGTCTGCCGGGAACATTCAGTCTGCCGCTTTCTTCAATCAGCTTTTTGCTCAAGAGGGCGGCTACAGAATAGGCGCTGTCTACCCCACGGATCTGCTCTACCAGAGCCTTGGTGGCAGGCTGGTAATAAGCAATGATGGTCAAAGTCTCCAACTGAGCAGCAGATAGCTTGGAGGGCTTTCTGGTTTCCAGAGCCTTGGCTACAAAATCCCCCTGCTCACCTGCGGAGCACATCTGATAAGCATTTTCCAGCCGCACCACCCGGACACCTCTGCGCTCAAAAGCCAACGCATCTGCCAGACGGTCAGCGGCAGTCTTCACATCTTCTATATCGCTTTCCAGAACCTGTGAAAGTCTTTTCAGCTCCACCGGCTCACCGGCGGCAAACAGCACTGCCTCAATAGCTCTTTGCAGTTCTTCCAATTCCATCAGTCCATCTCCTTTCGCAGAGCTTCTTCCGGAGGCTTGATGAGGCGAAGCTGGGGATCGTCCCCGGTGCCGTCATCTTCAATCATAACCGAATCGTTGCGGCACAATTCCAGCACCGCCAAAAAAGTTGCCACAATCTCCGTGCGGCTTCGAGCGCTGCGGAAAAGCTGCCGCCAGCGCATGATTCCCTTGAGAATCAGCCTTCTTACGATTTCTGCCGCCTTCTTAGTCACAGGGAAGGGCTCTTTGCCAACGATACCCTGGAAACTGTGAATGGGTGGGGGCAGCTTTCTCTGTCCTCGCTCGGACATTGCCTCCAAGGCTTTGACCAAGTCCTCCGGCTCGTGGCGGTACTGATAATCCCGCTCCGCACGAAGGGGCTCCTGCCCCTTGACGAAAAGGGCTCTGCCGATCTCGTTGCGGTCTTCCAGAAAGGTGACACCCTCACGAAGGGTCTGCATGACCTCCTGCCGCTGCCGCTCCAAAAGGGATTTACGCAGCTGTTCCAGTTCGCTTTCTGCCTCTGCCTGCTCAGCAGCAGAAAGAAGCATTTTGGTCTTAATGAGCATGAGGTGGGATGCCATGGTAATAAACTCGCTGGCAATCTCCATATCCATGCGCTTCATTTCGTCCAAATAGGCAAGATACTGCTCCAAAATTGCCGTAATGGATACATCTGCGATCTCTATTTTATTTTTACTTAACAGCAATAAGATGACATCCAGAGGGCCGTTAAAATCTTCCATTTCATCCGATCTTGTTCGGACGATGCCCTCCAAATGATAACTCGGTTCGTTCATTCTTCTCTCCTAACGCAAGAGATTATCCAGGATCATGTAAGGCCAGCCGCAAAGCATGGTTAATAGCTCCATGAGCTTACTTTGGAAAAACATCAGTGGCCCATCCAGTACCCCAACATAGAGCAGCACTGCCAAAAGGATAAATCCATACCGTTCATAACGCAATACCCAAATGTACCATCGGTTTGGCAGAAAGGACAAAAGCACCTTAGAGCCGTCCAGGGGCGGAATGGGGAATAGATTGAATACGCAAAGCACTGTGCTTAAATAGGCTACATACCAGAAAAACAGGGATACATAATGGCCCACACTTCCCCAGGCAAAAAAAGCAGCCAGAGTACCTACCGCAAAATAAATGGTGAGAAACACAATAGCAAGAAATAGATTGGCCAAGGGGCCAGCCAAAGCGGTTAGTGCCATCCCCCGCCGGAAGTTTCTAAAGTTTCTGGGGTCGATGGGCACAGGCTTCGCCCAGCCGAAGTGGGCAATGGCCATGCACAGAAGGCCCATAGGATCTAAATGGCGCAGGGGATTCAGGCTCAGTCTGCCCATATCCTTGGCTGTGCGGTCACCCAAAATGAGGGCCATAAAACCGTGGCTGACTTCGTGGAAGGTAACACAGATCAGGGCCGCCGCAACAGTAATCACAAACTCTATAAGCCCATGGATATTCAGTTGTGACAACCACTGAGAAAGATTCATAGAAATACCTCATGCCCATAGTTATACATTTTTATTTTACCACGGACAGCAGATTTCCGCAAGTAAATTTTTGCGAAAAAAGGTCCCTCCCCGGGGCGCAATCTTCCACAGGGAGGGTAAGATTTGCTTAGGTATCCCTTCGGCAAAGGGACAGGAAATGTTCAAAAACCGGAAGGCCGTTAATGGTATCGATTCTACTGTGGGCAAGGCTCATGCGCTCCGGGTGGCCCTGGAAGGCAATAATGGGGAGGCTCTCATGCTGGATTCCCTCGATTATTTCGCCGGCACGCATGGTAACCCAAAGTCCCTTGCCCAGTTTTTTCAGGGCCTGATGGTGATAGCTGTTGAAGGAAAAGCGCTCACCGTAAAGCTCATAGGCCAAGCTGCCGGTGACGGCAACCACTTCGTGGACTGTGTCCTGATCTCCTTTGCCCCAGTGTTCATCCAGACAGTCGATGTGCTGAATGAGAGAGCCGCCAAAATAGATATTCAGAATCTGGCAGCCCCGACAGATACCCAAAATAGGCTTGCCTGCTTCCACAAAAGCCTGGATTAAGGCAAATTCCCGCTCATCCCGCTGAAGATCCACTTCCCTGGTGCCGTTCATTTCCTCACCGAAACGGCTGGGGTGAACATCCCCACCGCCGCAGAGAAGTAAGCCGTCATAGTCGGCATTCCATTCCTGATCTGTGTACAAAACAGCCTCGCCGCCGCAGTGCTCCACAGGGGCTATGTAATTGGTGCATTTTCCGCTGCCCGAGATCAAAATTCTGGGTTTCATAGGATAATCTCCTTTTTGCTTCTTCCGCCAGCATTTTAGCACGAAACGCACATTCCGTCAATGACTTCAGGGAAAAGAGAAAAATCCATTGCCGATTCCCACAAAAGGAAGGGCAGTGGATTTTTCTATATTAGCCTTCAGCCGCTCTCAGAATCTCCCGGAGCAGTTCATCTCTGCCATTTCCCTTTTCCGCAGAGAAGGGAATGAGAAGGCAGGAATTGGGAAGTTCAAGATCAGCACGGATCTGCTGCAAGTTCCCCTGCAGCTCGCTTTTCTTCACCTTGTCCAGCTTGTTGGCAACCACCACGAAGGGGCTGCCGGAATCCAAAAACCAGCGGGCCATGGTAACATCGTTATTGGTGGGGTTGTGCCGGGCATCCACAATGAGAACGCCCAGTGCCAGGGGAACTTCCGCAAAGAAGCTCTCCATAAGCTTGCCCCAGCGCTCTTTCTCAGACTGGGATACCTTGGCATAGCCGTAGCCAGGAAGGTCTACAAAGTATGCCTTCTTATCCACCTTAAAGTAATTCACATGGATGGTCTTGCCGGGGGCTTCACCTACTCTTGCGAAATTCTTCCGCTGCAAAATGCGGTTAATGACGGAAGACTTACCCACATTGGACTTGCCGGCAAAGGCGATCTGGGGAAGGCCATCACAGAAAAAGTCCTTGGGGGCGGCGGCAGAGCGCACAAATTCAACATTATGCAGATTCATAGGCCACCTCTTACTGACAGATCTCCGGCTTTTGAGGGCTGTGCTTCTCCCCCATGGGCATAGGCTTTATGGACTCGCTGGCGGGATAGACCCGGTGGGTGTTATCCCGAATGAGAGCAGCTTCCAAAACCGTATCGATATGCTTGGCCGTGATGAAGTTCAAAGACTTTCGCACAGTCTGGTCGATCTCTTCCAGGTCGCGGAGGTTATCCTGGGGTATGATAACAGTCTTAATGCCATGCCGCAGAGCAGCCATAGTCTTTTCTTTCAGGCCTCCAATGGCCATAACTCTGCCACGGAGGGAAATTTCACCGGTCATAGCAATATCCTTCCGCACAGGGGCCCCCGTAAGAGCAGAGACCATTGCGGTGCAGACAGTGATACCTGCGGAAGGGCCGTCCTTGGGCACTGCGCCTTCTGGAAAATGCACATGAATATCCCGGTTTTTATAGAAATCCGGGTCTACGCCCAATCTCTGAGCCTGAGAGCGGATATAGCTCACGGCTGCATGGGCAGATTCCTTCATCACATCGCCCAGGTTGCCGGTCAGCTCCAATTTACCAGAGCCGGGCATCACATTGACCTCGACTTCCAGGGTCTCGCCTCCCACGGCTGTCCAGGCAAGGCCGGTTACAAGACCCACAGGGTCAGCCTCGGGAAGCTGATCGGGCAGATACCGACGAACACCCAAAAATTCTTCCAGATTACCGCCGTTTATAGTAATGCGGCGCACACTCTCGTCTTCAATGAGCTTCCGGTCTGCCTTGCGGCAAACGGCAGCCAACTGCCGCTCCAGATTTCTCACGCCGGATTCTCTGGTGTAGCAGGTGATAATCTCCCGGATGCAGTCATCAGAAAGACGAAGCTGGGATTTCTTTAGCCCATGTCGCTTGAGCTGCTTGGGAAGCAGATGGTTCTTGGCGATCATCAGCTTTTCTTCATCCGTATAGGAGCTAAGCTCAATGACCTCCATGCGGTCTAAAAGAGGTCTGGGGATGGTATCGGAGCGGTTGGCGGTGGTGATGAACATACACTCGCTGAGGTCAAAGGGAACTTCCAAATAATGATCCCGGTAGGTGGCATTCTGCTCGGAGTCCAGAACCTCCAGCAGCGCAGAGGCCGGGTCACCCCGATGGTCAGAACCCAGCTTATCCACCTCATCCAAAAGAAGCAGGGGGTTTCTGGTGGCGGACTGGGTAAGGGCTGCCATGATCCGACCGGGCATGGAGCCCACATAGGTCTTGCGATGACCCCGAATTTCGGCTTCATCGTGGACGCCGCCCAGAGAAATTCTTGCCATTTTCCGGTTCAGTGCCTTGGCGACGGAATAGGCAATGGAGGTCTTGCCCACACCGGGAGGGCCTACCAGACAGATGATCTGTCCGGGAAGTTGGGGGGCCATCTGCTTCACTGCCAAAATTTCCAAAATCCGTTCTTTGACCCTATCCAGACCAAAATGATCGTTATCCAGAACCTTCTTGGCTGCGGCAATGTCCACACGCTCTTTGCTGCGCTTATTCCAAGGCAGCTCCAAAACCGCATCCAGATAATTCCGCAGGACTGCGCCTTCCTGAGAGCCGTAGGGCTGCTTTGCCATGCGGGCAGCATCCTTTAAGAGCTTCTGCTCCACAGCTTCAGGAAGATTCAGGGCGAAGATCTTACGGCGGTATACCTCACCGTCATCGTCCTCTTCTTCCTCCCCCAGCTCCGTACGAATCACACGCATCTGCTCCCGGAGGAAGTAATCCCGCTGTCCCCGATCGATCTGCTCTCTGGTCTTTTCCTGCAGCTCCGCTTCCAGTTCCAGAACGGTTAGCTCGTGCTGCAAATGCTTGACCAACTCCATAAGCCGCATAACAGGCAGCAGCATGGACAGAAGCTCCATTTTGATCTCAAAACGGAAGCCTACATTCTGGGCAATGGTATCAGCAATGTAGCCGGGATCCTGCGAGGACAGAAGCTGGATCTGCACCTCCTGAGCCGGGCGCTGGATCTGTTCCAGATAGCGGTCAAAAAGCATCATGGCTTCCCGCATATAAGCATCGGTCTTCGCCCCCATAGGAAGCAGAGGGGCTTCGGGGGCTTTGATGATCTCAGCGGTAATACAAGGTTCTTTCTTCAGGATCCTGCCCAGAGAGCCACGGTACTCGCCGTACACCAGGACACGAACCATATCCCCCTGCACCTTGAGAACCTGCTTCACATGGGCCACAACGCCCATGGAATAGAGGTCCTTTTCGCCGGGATCGTGGACATCCAGCTCCCTCTGAGTAACCAGAAAAATTCTCTGGTCTGCTTTCATAGCAATATCCAGCGCTTTCAAGGACTTTTCCCGGCCTACATCAAAATGTACCAACTGTTTGGGAAACACCGTCAGCCCCCGCAGGGCAAGCACCGGTAATTGCTCTAAATTTAAGGTTTCACTCATAGTATCAACTCCTTCGCAGGTAAGTGGCCTGCGGTCAGTGTTGGAAAAAGGGGCAGAACAGTCTGCCCCCTTGGATTATTGCTTATTTTTGCTCTTTCCTCTTTCCTCTGCGGACAGGCTGCTTGGCTCTGGGGGATTCCGCATCCCGGAAAACCTCAGCTTCGCCGCCTTTCACGCAGTCCTCTGTAATGGTAACACGGCGAATGGTCAAGTCGGAGGGGATCTCATACATAATCTGGGTCATGAGCTTCTCCATGACCGCACGGAGGCCTCTTGCGCCGATTTGCCGATCCAGTGCCAACTGCGCCACCATTTCCAGTGCCTTTGGCTCAAAGACCAGCTCCACCTGATCCAGCTCCAGCAGCTTTTCATACTGACGGGTCAGAGCGTTCTTAGGCTCGGTCAGGATGCGGACAAGGTCTTCTCTGGTCAGACTACGCAGAGCAGTAATAACCGGCAGGCGGCCTACCAACTCGGGAATGATGCCGAATTTCAGCAGATCATGAGGCTGCACCTGTGCCAGAAGGGCGCCCACATCCCGCTCCCCTTTGCGCTGCACCGGGGCATCAAAGCCAATGGAGGACTTGCCCACTCTGGCCTCAATGATCTTATCCAGGCCGTCAAAGGCACCGCCACAGATAAAGAGGATGTTGGCAGTGTTGATCTGGATCATTTCCTGATGGGGATGCTTACGCCCACCCTGAGGAGGAACGCTGGCAACTGTGCCCTCTACAATCTTGAGAAGAGCCTGCTGCACACCCTCACCAGAAACATCACGGGTAATGGAGGTATTCTCGCTCTTACGAGCGATCTTATCCATTTCGTCGATGTAGATGATGCCGTGTTCTGCCAAATCAATGTCGAAATCCGCTGCCTGCAAAAGCCGCAGGAGGATATTTTCCACATCATCGCCTACATAACCGGCCTCCGTCAATGTGGTTGCATCTGCGATTGCAAAGGGCACATTGAGAATCTTGGCAAGGGTCTGGGCAAAGAGAGTCTTGCCGGAGCCTGTGGGGCCGATGAGCAAAATATTACTTTTTTGAAGTTCTACATCGGAGTTGCCACCGAAGTAGATCCGCTTATAGTGATTGTAGACGGCTACTGCCAGGGCGACTTTTGCCTCGTCCTGGCCGATGATATAGCCATCCATAAAGCTCTTGATCTCTGCCGGGGTGGGCAGGGACTCAGGAACACGCATTTTGCCGGTGCTTTCGGGGATACTGTCCTCATCAATGAGTGTGGTACACAGCCGAACGCAATCGCTGCAAATATACACCCCCGGGCCGGAGATCATTCGCTCAACCTGGGTCTCCCGCTTGCCGCAAAAAGAGCAGCGGATCCCCTGATCTTCCCTTCTAGCCATGGTGTGCCTCCTTACCGGTTGGAAATCACCCGGTCGATGAGGCCGTATTCCAAGGCTTCCTGGGCAGTCATAAAGTTATCCCGTTCACAGTCAGCAGTGACTACATCCAGAGGCTTGCCGGTATTGGAAGCCAGGATGGCGTTCAGCCGCTTCTTAATGACCTCCAGACGGCGCAGGTGGATCGCCATATCGGTGATCTGCCCCTGTGTGCCGGCAGAGGGCTGGTGGATCATAATTTCGGCATTAGGCAGAGCCATGCGCTTGCCCTTGGTGCCGGAGGACAGCAGAAATGCGCCCATGGAGGCTGCCATGCCAACGCAAATGGTAGCTACATCGCACTTGATATACTGCATGGTATCATAAATAGCCATACCTGCAGTAACACTGCCGCCGGGGCTGTTGATGTAGAACTGGATGTCCTTATCGGGATCCTGAGATTCCAGATACAAAAGCTGGGCAACCACCAAGCTGGCTGTTACATCGTTGACTTCTTCGGACAGAAAAATGATGCGGTCGTTGAGAAGTCGGGAGAAAATGTCGTAGCTGCGCTCGCCACGGCTGGTCTGTTCAACAACATAAGGGACTAAGCTCATAGTCAAATCTCCTTTCCAAGCTGATAGATTCTAACCGGGAAATGATGGAATTATTCCTCAGTAGCAGTTTCCTCTGCCGTCTTGGGGGCAACAGGGATAGCGGAGTCAGCGATCAGCTTCACAGCCTTGCGGGTCAGCAGGTCGGACTTCATGCCCTCAGCGGGAACAGCGGCCTTGACCTTGTCCAGATCCATGGAGTAGGTCTCGGACAGGTTCTTGTACTCGGCTTCCATTTCTTCCTCAGAAACTTCAAGAGCCTCTGCCTTGATGATGGCTTCCAGAACTACATCAGCCTTGGCCTGCTTCTCAGCACCGGGGCGGAAAGCATTACGCATGGTGGACAGATCGCCGCCCATCATGGAAGCATACTGCTCCATGGTAATGCCGCTGGCCTGCAGCTGATATGCAAAGTTGTTCATCTGGCGATCCAGAGCGTCCTCGATGAGAGCCTGAGGCAGCTCAACAGTGGCGTTGGCAGCAGCCATTTCCACAGCGGCATTCTCAAAAGCACCGCGGACGGTCTTTTCCTTCTGCTCCTGTGCCTTGGCGCGGATATCAGCCTTCAGAGCCTCCAGGGTATCGAACTCGGAAACATCCTTGGCGAACTCGTCGTCCTTCTCGGGCAGGATCTCAACGGACAGAGAGTTGAGCTTTACACGGAACACAACAGGCTTGCCGGCCAGTTCCTTGGCATGGTAGTCAGCGGGGAAGGAAACATCGATATCCTTCTCTTCGCCAACGTTCATACCCACGACCTGCTCTTCAAAGCCGGGGATGAAAGAGCCGGAGCCCAGAACCAGGTCGAACTTCTCGCCCTTGCCGCCCTCAAAGGGGACACCGGCGTCAAAGCCTTCGAAGTCGATATTGGCAGTGTCGCCCATTTCGGCAGCACGGTCAACAGAGGAACGGCTGGCAACATTCTTAGCCATACGGTCCAGCTCGGCTTCCACTTCCTCATCGGAAACAGTAACTTCGGCCTTCTCCACTTCCAGACCCTTGTACTGACCCAGAGTGACCTCGGGGTACAGCTCGGTTTCCAGAACGATGGTGGTGGTGCCGTCTTCGGCGATGTCGATATTCAGCAGGCTGGGAGTGCCGATGGCCTGCAGTTCCTGCTCAACAACAGCAGTCTGATAGACCTGGGGGAAGATCTCTTCCAGGCCGTCTTCGTAGAAAACATGAGCGCCATAGATGGACTCGATCAGCTTACGGGGAGCCTTGCCCTTACGGAAGCCGGGGAGCTGAATGCTCTTGCGAGCCTTCAGGTATGCCTTGTTGGCGCCCTGCTCCATGAGTTCCTTCTCGATCTCTACGGTGATCTTGGCCTTGTTGCCGTTTCTTTCCACGAGCTTCACATTCATTGTTTGTTTTCCTCCTATGTTTGGCAGGCACTTGCTGCCATTATATTTCTTTCTTTCTCCCCTAAGGGCAAAAAAGTATCCGTACTATTCTAGCAGATTATTGCCGGATTGTCCACTGTTTTCTTTATTTTCTTCCTGAGAAATCACCCGAACCGGGGAAAAATTCACATAATCCGCTGCAACCAGGTGATAATCCACATTATCCCACAGGCCTTCCATGGCTAACTTATGGCTGTCTGCGTGCAAATGGCCGTAGTAGCAAGCACGGACACCATATTTTTCCAGCAGTTCCAGAATTTCTGTACAGGTATAGCCACGGTAGCGGGGCGGGTAATGCAAAAAGCACAGCTTGATCTTATCTTCCCCGGCAGCCTGCAGAGATGTCTCCAGTCGGATCAATTCCCGCTTGAACACCTTTTCATCGTGCTGTCCGCTGCGGTTTTCCTCGAAAAACCAGCCTCTTGTGCCACAGATGGCATAATTGTTGTAAAAATAGCAGTTGTTATTGAGAATGTACATATTCTCAAAGCCGTTTTCTTCGCAGAAGCGGTAAAACTTGGAGGCGGTGGTCCACCAGTAATCATGGTTTCCCTTGAGGATGATCTTTCTGCCGGGTATGCGGCTGATCCATGCAAAGTCCGGTTTCGCCTGTTCCATGTCCATACCCCAGGTCAAGTCACCCAGAAGCACTGTGGTGTCCTCCGGGCGGATGCAGGAAATGCCTTCTTCCAGCTTTTCCATGTATCCTTCCCATGCACCGCCGAAAATGTCCATAGGCTTTTCCACGCCAAGGGACAGGTGCAGGTCACCTATCGCGTATAGTGCCATTTTGCGTCCCCTTCCTCCTTGCTGCGCTTATTTGCAGCACGCATGCCACATTCTCATGGCGTTATTCCAGAAAATGTCTTCCATAATTTCCTGGGAAATACCCCGGCGCAATAAAGCTTCTGCAAACTTAGGCCAGCAGTCTGTGCCGGTAAAGCCCAGGGGCAGGTCGGAGCAGCCATCTAAGTCGCCGCCTAAGGCGATGTGCTTTTCGCCGCCCAGTTCCAGCCAATGCACCACATGGTCGCACAGGGTATCCAGGGTAACTTCCCCATCCCCAACAAAATAGGCGCACAGGTTCAGGCCTGCCACACCGCCGGTCTGGCAGATGGCCTTAAACTGCTCGTCTGTAAGATTCCGGGTCACACCGCACACCTTGCGGCTGTTGGAATGGCTGGCAGATACAGGGGCTTCTGTAATGTTCATTAGATCCCAGAATGCCCGCTCACTGAGGTGGCTTACATCCAGAGCCATGTGATGATGCTGGGCTCTGCGTACATATTCCTTACCTTGTTCTGTTAATCCGCCGCCGGTTTTATGAGAGCCTGCCAGAGGATTCTGCTCATTCCAACCCAGGGTGGTCATGCAGAAGCCTTCTTCTGCCAGGAAGTCCAGCTTGCCGGGGTCGAAGCCAATGGCGGCAGGGCCTTCCAGGGTCAAAATGGCAGCAACCTTCCCTGCTGCGGTAATAGCTTCCGCTTCCTCTGGGGTGCGGGCCTGCCGGATCAAGTCCTTGTTTTCTTCCAGCTCTCCCTTCAAATTTGCCAGTGCCTTTTCAAACAGTACCTCAGGGGGCCATGCGCAGAAATCGCACATATTGGTTGTGGTAAAAAAAGCGAAACACTGGGCATAACGGGAAAGTGTCTTGCCTCTTTCCAGGTCGATATGTAGGCCGTTGGACTTGAGCTTTCTATAGGGTGCAAGGCCGTAGGCGGTCAGCTCCGCCGCTGTGTCGCAATGCAAATCAAATACAGGAATGTTCACCAAAATGCCTCCTCCAAATGTCGGATATCCGGGTGGGCTGTTTCCATGCCATAGGGGGCATAGACCTCCACCACATCAAATCTGGGCTGCAAAAGTGTATCGTGCTCCATAAGCCAATACTGGGCTGTAATTTTCAGTTTCTCCTGCTTTCTGTGGTCTACAAACTCAGCCGCAGGAGCAAAACGGGCAGATTTCCGCAGCTTTACCTCCACAAAGAGCAGAAAGCCTTCGGATTCTGCGATTAAATCAACCTCCCCATAGGGGCAGCGGTAATTCCGGCCGATGATCCGGCAGCCCTTTTTCTCTAAAAAAGCTGCTGTCAGATCCTCTCCCCATACCCCAAGGGTCTTACTTTTCTCCATAGAACTTCTTTAAGAAGGAGCTTCTGTGGATGGGGCTTTTGCCATACTCCCGCAGGGCGGCATAATGCTTTTTGGTGCCGTAGCCCTTATGAACATCAAAGTCATACTGGGGATACTCCTTGGCAAACTCCATCATCACATCATCCCTGGTCACCTTCGCCAAAATAGAGGCAGCAGCAATGGATGCGCTGCGGCTGTCCCCTTTGACAATCAACTCTGTAGGGATTTCAAAGCCAGGGTCCCGGTTGCCATCCACCAAAAGCACATCGGCCTCCATGCCCATGTTGGCAACTGCCCGGTGCATAGCCAGATAGGTAGCCTGCAGAATATTGATCTTGTCGATTTCCTCATGGCTGGCAAAGCCGATGCCATAGGCAACCGCCAGCTCCTTGATCTTGTCAAACAGCTCCCGGCGCTTCTTATCCGTCAGCTTTTTGGAATCGTTGAGGCCGGGGAGGGCATTTTCAATGTCCAGATCTTCCGGTAAGATCACAGCACCGGCACACACCGGCCCAGCCAGCGGGCCTCGTCCGGCTTCATCAATGCCGCAGATCAGGTGAAAGCCCTTTTCCCGGCACTGTGTTTCAAACTGCAATAAATCGTTCATCCCATATCCTCCGGCATTTCCAAAGTAAAGCGGCCCAGCTTGCAGCTTCGGTACTCATCCAAAAGCACTCTTGCCATGCGCTCAGTGTTGATTTCCCCTCTTGCCAAAAGGAAACCACGCTTCTTTCCGGCGGCCTGCAAAAGCTCATAGCCGGGGGTGTCCTTGGGCAGATCTTCAATCTTGTAGCGTTCCTCCAAAGCATCGGGATACCGCTTCCAAAGCATTTCCATCAGATGCAGAGCAAGGCCCTCCAAGTCCAGAATGTCATCCTTGACAGCGCCGGTATAGGCCAGGCGCAGACCCACCTCCGGATCTTCAAACTTGGGCCACAAAATACCGGGAGTATCCAGAAGCAGGAGCTTTTCGTCCACAGTGACCCACTGCTTGCCTCTGGTGACACCGGGGCGGTTTTCGGCTTTTGCCCCCTTTCTCCCGGAAATTTGGTTGATAAAGGTGGATTTTCCCACATTGGGAATGCCTACCACCATGATCTTTAAGGGGCGGTTCTGACCCTTGGCGGCATAGGCCTGGATCTTCTCAGAAAGAAGGCCACGCACCGCAGGAACAAAGCCTGCAATGCCCTTTCTGCTTTTACAGTCCGTTGCCACAGCCGCCAAGCCCTGCCGCCGGAAATAATCTGCCCAAAGCTTAGTAGCGTTGGGGTCTGCCATATCCATGCGGTTCAGGATTACCAGGCGAGGCTTATTGCCGCAGATGGAGGCAATGTCCGGGTTGCGGCTGGAAATGGGGATGCGGGCATCCAAAATCTCACAGACCGCATCCACCAGCTTCAAGTCCTGCTCCATCTGGCGGCGGGTCTTGGTCATATGCCCAGGGTACCATTGAATATTTAAGTCGTCCATAATTTCACCTTATTTCACAAAACCAACGCGGGAGAAGTCTGTGCGGCCGATTTCCGCATCGTGACCGGGAAGGAGGATAAAGACAACCTTGCCCAGAATGTTCTCCATATCGATCTGACCGATGTCTGCCACACGGCTGTCAGAAGAATGATTGCGGTTATCACCCAGAACAAACACATGACCCTCGTCTACAGTGAGGGGAAGCTGCGTGCCCTGGTCATAGAACTGACGGGTAGTGGGCTCGTTGATATAGTCTTCCTCTAAGGCAACTCCATCTACATAGACGATGCCCTTATCAAAATCAATGTCTACAGTCTGACCGGGGGTGGCAATGACCCGCTTTACAATGGGATCATCGGAGAAATTGGGAGCGATGGTGACAATAATATCACCACGTTCCAGATTCTCCTCATTGAGAAGGACATTGCTTAAAAGCGCCATGCGGTCGGTATGCACCAAAGTAGGATACATGGAATCACCGTCAACGGAAACAACACGCAGAGCAAAGACAAAAATCAAGGTCACAATAGCCAGAATATACACCAAATCATGGAGAAGCACATAGCACTGCTCACCGGGAGTCAGCTTCTGCTCCTGCTTGGGTTCTCTTTTCATTTTCATAGGGATCACCTTCAAGTCATAATTTTACGGCTACCATTATACACCCGAAACCGCAATAAAAAAAGAGGGCAAAGCCCCTTTTTTCAAAATGTTTACAAAAATTTTCCTTGCTTCAGAGAAAGGAAAAATGGGCGCATCCAAAGACACGCCCATTGTGGAATGAAGAATTACACTCTTTCCTTGACCTTGGCAGCCTTGCCGAAACGGCCACGGAGGTAGTACAGCTTCGCTCTGCGAACCTTACCACGGCGGACAGTCTCAACCTTGACCACACGGGGGCCATGAACAGGGAAAACCTTCTCGCAGCCAACGCCGTAGGAAACGCGGCGAACAGTGATGGTCTCGCCGATTCCGCCGTGCTTGCGGGCGATGATGGTGCCTTCGAAGATCTGGATTCTCTCACGAGTACCCTCGGTGATCTTCTGATGAACGCGAACGGTATCACCCACGCGCATCTCAGGCAGCTCGGTCTTCATGTATTGGCTTGTCAATGCCTTCATCAAATCCATAATTATTGTCCTCCTTCATATTTAGGCGTTCATACCCGTGTGACGGCACGGCAGAGGACTCACCTGTTTTCAGACCGATTTATTCTAGCACAAACGAATCTAAAAATCAAGGATTATTTACAAATTTTATCCATGTTTTTTATGTGTTTTGCTGGATTTCAGTCAGCACCATTCCGCAGCCTCCGCAATCATTCTGCCATCTGCCCCAAAGGTATACATACCCTCAGGGAGAAGGCCGTTGTGGTTGGATACCCAATACTGACCTACAGCGGCCTGGGCATTGGAGCGGATGTAGTAATAGGTGCCATCTAAAAGAATCAGACCAGCACCAAACTGCTTCTTGCCGTCTATGTAGTAGTAAAGGGCCCCATCCTCTTCGATGATGCCGTGTTTATCCTCGGTTTCTTCTATGATCATTCTACCGTCAGGACCGAAGGTGTAGTACCCCTCCGGGAGCAGGTCATTGTGCCGGGTGACCCAATACCGACCCACTGCGGCTTGTCCATTGGAGCGGATATAGTAATAGTAGCCATCATAAAGGATCAAGCCCACTCCATACTGTTTTACTCCGTCCAGGTAGTAATAGTGTGTGCCGTCTTCTTCCACAATGCCGCTCTTAGGCTCGGTTTCCTCCATAATCATTCTGCCATCTTTCCCGAAGGTGTAGTACCCCTCCGGGAGCAGGTCATTGTGCCGGGTGACCCAATACCGACCCACTGCGGCTTGTCCATTGGAGCGGATATAGTAATAGTAGCCATCATAAAGGATCAAGCCCACTCCATACTGTTTTA
>JAZQXK010000083.1:0-15447 GCA_045632785.1 Faecousia sp. | reverse complement strand
CCATTTGAAGCGGAAAGCCCATGCCGTAAGTTGGGACTTAAAAAAGCGGAAAGCCCTTGCCGTTAAGTAGGGACTGAAAAAAGCGGAAATCCCTTGCCGTTAAGTAGGGGCTTAAAAAAGTGGCGAATGCCAGCCCTCAGGTGTAAAAACCTGGGGGCTTTTTTAATTTAGTGAGCAGGGATAAAACTCCCCCTAAACCCCGACCAACTGTCGACTGAGAAGTTCGTTGGCAACAGACAAAACATTATCCCGATCGGGGAGTGTTCCACTTTTCAGAAGCGCAAGATACCGCATTGCTTTTGAACGAACTTCTTTGACAATGGCGGTATTTTGCACGATGTACGACTGCATACCGATCTGATATGGACGAAGAATATAGTCTGGGGTCACAGGAAACATACTCCCAATAATAACTGCTCGTTTCTGCCCATGTACCTTTGCGATCATGGCTGTATCACAGGAGTTATGTCCGTGCTTGGCTTCAAATGCTGCTATCCTCCCTTGGTACTTATCAACCTGTGTGCTGAGAGGAATCATCCACAGCAGACCGCTTTTGTCTTTAATGGCATAGTAATGGGGGCGGGATTCCGATTTGTTTTTCATTCGGGTAGGGCAGGGGAAGTCGATAAAATAACGGTCAGAAATGATATATAGTCCGTTTTCTTTAATATCTTGTACTCGCATATTCCTCCAAAAAGAATACCGGAAGCCCCGCAAGGCCTCCGGCTGTTCTGGTCAGCAATTTATATCCCGCCGCAAGACAGGCGGTAACATTCAGCGAGCCACGCTTTTATAGGCCGCTGGTGGCAGGCGGCAATGTGACAGGGGGGAACCCTATTACACTTCAAATTGTAGCAAAAATGTTACTATAAATCTATGGGCAAAACAGCCAAATATGAACTTTTATTTTATCATTTCTGACTTTTACAGATCCTCCGAGGCATCGGGGAGCTGATCCAGGAGGGAATTGAGGGCGGCGAGCTGGGCATCGGTGAGGCGGCGTTCCCGGAAGGAGCCGTCACGGCCGGCGATCTTGATAATGTTGATGTGCTGGGGTTCTTCGGGGGTGGGAGTGTCAGCTTCCTCCCAACCCATTAAATAGGCCGGGGTAGTGTGAAGTGCTGCGGCTAATTTTGCGATTTTATCCCGCCGCATATTTTCAATTAAACCAATCTCCCATTTTCGTACGGTGCTGCGACCAACACCAACCTCTTGTGCTACCTGTTCTAAGGTCAAACCACGCAAGGCACGGAGTTCCCGAATCTTTCTGGAGAGGTCGTTTTCGGACAAATCAATCACTCCTTCGTCTGTGTGATGACCTGAGTATATCATGCTTGTGTCTTATTTGCAACAAGTATTTTGATTAAATTTCAAATATGTGTCCTATAAGACAAAAAAGGTGTTGACAAACCAGTTTTGGTGCTGTATATTGAAAGTGTCCTAAACGACACACTAGGAGGTGAGCAAAGTGGATGAAGCTAAACTGATACAGGCAATGGATAGTCGTGGCGTTTCGATTGACAAAATGTGCGAGGAATTAGGCATGAGTCGCTCTGCATTTTATCGAAAAAGAAACGGAACTTCTGAATTTACCATGGGCGAGATTCAACGCATTGTTGATGTTCTTGGCCTGGAATCCCCTATGGGAATTTTCTTTTCTCCTAAAGTGTCCTAAAAGACACGGCGGGCATAAAAAGAGCAGGATGCTGCGAACATCCTGCTCGGTGAGCGAGTTTCTTTTGGAGGGATTCTTCCATGCAAAATGGAGATGGGGCATACTTTTTAGTTATTTAACCAATTTCTAACACCGTAGGGAAGATTTTGGTCATCCCAATCGGTATCGCCGATGGCACAGACAAACAGTACATCGCTGCTATCAATGTACTGTTTGAGATACGCCGTAATTTGTTGGGCCGACTTCGATGTTTTTACTGCCCAGCAGGAATCGCAGATAACCATAGAATCGAAAGCGGACATAAGTGCTACTCTGAAATTTGTGTAATCTCGACCGGGTGCCTTTAGGTCATAGTTTATCAAATATTTCATTTGATCCCTCCAATTGAGGCCCCATCTCCATGGGAGGGATTGTAGCACAGGAGCTGGAGGCAATCAAGACCAGCGGGAAAAACGCCAGCGGACATAAAAAGAGCAGGATGCTGCGAACATCCTGCTCGGAATGAGGGGAATGCTATTTACGAGGCTGCCACCACAGTTTGGAGCTTGGAGATAAAGGTATCTTCCTCTTGTACCGCAAATGATTTAACCGTTTATACCAGTCGTTTTCCTTGGGTAATGGCGGGGGAGAGCAGCGTGAACAGGGACCGCAGGCTAAATCGGCATAAATACATTTCTCTGTGTAAGCCTTGCTGCACCCTCGTTTGCTGTGGTACTTATCTCCACTCTTTGTTGTGTAGACGGTAAGCTCTCCGAACGGTCTGTATTGTGTTTGCAATCCAAGATAAGGTATGCCGTATTCATCAATCTCTACATGAGGGGGCAGGCGGATTCCAAAGTCGTTTGTGGGATCATAGCGAAGGAAAAACTCCTGAGTTTTCGTCAATGGCCGCGGCAAGGAGAAAGGAATTGTTCTCAGATCGGAGATGTCATAGCCTTTACAAGGGGATTCTTCGAGTTCTTTCGCTCTGGCATCAAGCTCCGCTTTCAAAGTTGCAAGCGCCGTCTTATTCCTAGCTTCGGTAGTTTGCATGGCGGCTTCCCTTATGGTTAGCTTGGTACTGAGCAGATTGAGTTCTTTCTCGCGGGCATCTAACTTCTTCCTTCGCGATTCAATTTCCAATTGTTGTTTGTCAAGGTCCGATATATGGGATGGCGATCTAAGAAGCTGTCCATGCTGTGTGGGGTCTTCGCCTTTAAGCATCGCTGCCTTGGAGATGACGGCCGGAGACGAAGGTTCAAGGGCAGTTGATTTGGTAGACAGAAGATTGCGACAACGATCTTTGCACTCAGGTCTGTCCTTTAATAGCTTTTGAAGATTCGCATACCAGTTAGTATCAAACCCTGGACGATCTAATCTTGGGCGGCAAACACAACAACCATGGGCAGGAATCTGGGGATCACAGATACACCGTTCATAGGACGAGCCTGCACAATTCGGCGATTTGTGATAGCTACTTCCCTTATATGTGACAAAGACCGTAAGGTTTCCAAATGGGCGATCTTTGGTGGGATATCCCTGGTAGGGGATACCTTCTAATGTGATCTCGACTTCATCAGGGAATTGGATGTGATATTCGTCAGCAGGGTCGTTGACCAAAAGAAAGAGTTTTTTTACTGGAATCTCTGCGTATTCGACCAATGCTTTCCGCAGGTTATCCATTCCACGGTTCTTTGTTAGGAGCTGTTGTTCTAAGGAAAGTATCTGGACATCCTTCTCTTCCAGCTTGGAAGTCAACAATTCTTCAAAATTTTCCTTGCGTTGCCTTGCAAGGAGAATTGCAACAAAGCTAGTGACGATGGTCGCGGAGGCTGCACCTATAACTGCAAATATGCGTTGCCGCCTGGGCGCAATTTGATTCAGCTCAGCTTCTGTCTTGTGGAGTTTTATGACAGCGGCTTCGTAATCATGTCTTCCTTGAAGATTTGAAAATTCACAAGCAGCTAACGATGCATCATAACCATCAACCCACCCAAGGTTGTAGGTGGCGGTATTACCAGCAGGTGGAGTTACCCCGTTAGAGGTTTGTATGCTTGGCGAATCAATAACGGGAGATTGACCACCAACGCCAGTGCTCTCATCGAAATCGTATGGGCAGTCCAAAAGGCCGTCACCATCAAGATCAGTGTGAGTGTGAGCTGGGTAGCCGTGGTGATAATGGTATGTTCCGCTTGAACTGTCATAATGCCCACCGGAATAATCCGTGCCGCCTGAGTGAGCAAGAGCCTGGGCGGCTAAAAGGGCACAGGCAACGAGGATAAAAATGAGGGCACATTTCTTCATAGGCAATTTCTCCTTTGGCATTATTTGACATTTCCAATGTAGCACATAACGACAAAAAACACAAGAAAAAAGGCGCAGGGGGAGGTGAGAACGATGGAGCAGGAAAAGAAAAAAGTCGGCAAGGGCGAATCCTGCCGACATATCCTATTGTGCCTGTTGCACTACCATGAACGGATGATGATGTTCGCAGCAACCCCTTGTGGGGGGCTGGATGATAATCTGTGTCCGGCACGGATGCAGGCAGATTGGTATGCAGAAGCACTGCGGGAAGCGATCCGGTGCGTGGAAACCGTACACGCAGAAGAATTATCCGGTATTGATTGACGAGAGGGGGGTGAGAGAATGGACGGAATGAAAAAGCCGGGGACAGATGTTTCGAGACTACACCGCTTGATCAACACGAACTTTCCAGAAGTTGAGGGCTTCTTGGTGCTTACATATGCTCCGGATTGCCAGGAGCGGGAAGCTTCGGCAAGCGGAAAGCGTTACTGGACGGTGGTCAAGGGAAGAAAACCTAAGTCACGGCTTAGAATGAAGATACGCAAGAAGCTCCTTAGAGCTTGGCGCATGATCAAGCAATTCCAATGTAGCACATAACGACAAAAAACACAAGAAAAAAGGGAGGGTGAGAGAACATGACAACGGCTGAGCTTATGAAGCTGCCAAAGGTGACTGTTGCGGATGCGGCGAAGTTCTTACAGAACGGGACCACGCAGCAGGAGATCCGGGTGCAGGCCCAGTATGGCATATGCCCATTTTGCAAGGCCGAAAAAATGAAAGGGCGATTCCGTTACCGTGTGAACATCGGCCTTTTGATCAAATATAAAAACGGCGAGCTGGGGCTATGAACCAGCCCAATGAATATAAAAAATTCCGCACGGAGAATATGTGTGCGGCAAAAAACAGAAGGAGGATTAACCATGAGTGAAGAAAAGAAGCAGGAGATCCGGGAGGGCATGGAGCAGCACCAAGAGGAAGCTGCCAAGCGGGAGCTGGAAAGGCAGCTCACAAAGGCAGAGGATGAACTCCGGGAGGCCAGAGAGAAGATCTATATTCTGGAGAAGAACGAAGAAGCGCTGTGCTCCACTGTGGATCAGCAGCGGCTGGAAAATATCAACCTGCGCCTGGAAAAAGAGAGGGCCGAGAAGGCTCGGGACTCGGCCGAAGAGAAGCTTGGTGCGATTGATGATCTGGTCAAGAAATGGCACAAGGTGGCGCACCGGAGAAAGGTCTTTGCTGCGGTCATGATTGCGGTATATGTAGGGGCATCCGTTGTGCTGGCTATCTTAGCGGGAGCGGGCTTGTTCCCGGTATGGCCTGCGATACTTTCGGTGGGTGCAGCTGTAGCAATGGCAGAGGCAACCGGCTGGGGGGAGTGAGAACCTATGGAAACCGGGGATATTATTCGCCTTAGCAGCAAGTGGGGCGAGCTCATGCGGAAAGGTGACCTGGTGCCGGAGTGGAAGAACTTCAACACCTTTCTGAAATGGGCAGATAAGAACGGATACAAGAAGGGAATGGCTCTGCGAAAGCCAGACAAAAGCAAGCCCTATGGTCCTTATAACTGGGAGATCTGCTGCACCGAGCACACGGAGGATAGTGCCAAAGAGGAGATCGGGGTAAGCAGAAAGGAAATTGCTGCGTGGGACAGGACAGTGGAATGGTTCCGGGAGCAGCTGGAAAAGGCAAGGGCGTTAGATGTAGAGAAGCTACTTGCCAGGATCCGGAACGGCAAAATGCCGCCGGAGTGGTACAAAAAGAAGTAACTACATACTGCCGGGCAAGCCCCGGCAATATACCACCGAAGCAGGAGCTGCCATCCGCAGGAGCGGGAGGATGTGGGTTCGATTCCCGCCGGTGGTACCAGCCCCTTCGGGGCGACCAAAATGGTGGTTTTCCTTTGTTGATAAGCCGCGCCCCCGTAAAAGCGGCTCCGGGAAACCGGCCCTGTGAAATTCAGTTGGGGACATGGGCGGCAAGTGCTTTGGAAAGCGCACCTGCAAGCACAGCGGGAGGTTGGTGGTTCGATTCCACCGCTGCCCTCCATGAAAATATGACAGAAGGGAGGGAAAATATGGCAATAGAGTTGAGCGAAAAAACGGCCCGGGGGCTGATGCACTATGTCATAGGCAGATATATACGGCCGGAGGATGTGGAGGCACACTGCTATGGAGACAGCCGCCGGTATACCACAGAAAAAGGAATCTTCCGGATCTATGTAGAAAACGACTATCTACACAAGGACGGACGGATCCGGGTAGGTGTGCAGGACAAACTCTCCGGAGAAAAGCTGGAGAGGATCTTCACACCCAGCTTACAAGAAGATCACAGGACCCAGGGCGTGGAACGGCTCCAATATGACCGGGAAAGGCGGGAATACTGGATCCGCACCGTGGGCGTGGAGGCGGCGAAAGCCGAGATCGATGAGCTGTGGCGTATCATACACCAGGGGAAGCCTACTGAATGGTATAAAAAGACTCCGGCAAAGCCAAAGGTGGCAAATGCCGGAGAAAGTGCATAAAAAGCAGCACCCTGAGCCGACCAAAGCAAGGGTGCTGCCATTTGGAACACAGCCGGAAGGGGCTGCATGGATAGTATATCACAAATGCAACCTTCCGGCAAGATATTATGGGAGGAAATTTGAATGAGCGAAAGCAAAAAATGGGAAGCTGCCGCCATAGAAAAGCTCCAAAAAGAACAAGGGGCTGTGATCGGGCAGAAGGAGAAAGCTATGGTGAAGGAGGTTTCTCAAGCTCTCATGGACTTCTGCCGGCAAGATGAGGAATTTGCCCAGGCGATCTGCCAGGGCGGCAGCCTGAAGGACTGCATGAAAGCCGTTGCCAATGGCGTAGGAAACAGCATCTCAGATATTGAAGCCTACCGGAAGGCGGTTCAATTCTACTTTCCTGGAGCAAAGGTTCATATGCACATGACTATAGATCTGATCGGAGACGCTGCGTGCCCGGCAGTGCAGCAGGAAGTACCGACAAAGAATGAGATCATTCTGAATTTGGAGGACTTCTTATGAGCCGAAATGTGCGCTGCAACCTGAACGAGGAAGAAGCGGAGCGGGTATTAAGCTATTTTGAAAATGAATTAACCCCCAGTGAAAGGGATGAGCTTTCCGCAAAGTTTCCACAGTACATATTTTATCAAACGGAGCGCAGGGGCAAACAGCGAAGGTGCGTATGCACAAACTGCGGTGAATTTGTAATCGGTAGAGAGAAAGAGCCCAAGTTCTTTCTCGCGAAACACAAGGAAAGAACACGCTGCCCGGTGTGCGATCAGCAGGCCACCCTATATGCCCAGGGAAGGTTACAGACAGGAAGCTCCCTGGAGCGGTGGGAAGCTGCGGTATTTATGAGGCCTGCACCTGACGGCGGGTTGCTTCTTCTGGCGGGCTGGGGCGTTAAAAGGTATAAACCATGGAATTTGATGCCCAGTGTTGATTTCGACATAAGAAAAATTGCCTATTTCAACAAGGGAAAGCGGTGTATGTGGAAACGAAATACGGTGTACACATATTGCTGCGGAGCCTGGGTGCCGGAGGGAACTGTTTTACTTGAGGAACAAAAGACCGTTTATGAACCGTTCGCAACAGGATTATACCATTCTGATGGATGGTATTACCTTTTAGGATTTGAAAATATCCAAAGCACAGAGCTGAAATACTGTGCAATTGAGCAGCTATACAGAACCATAAAACATCCTTTCGATGAAGGTTCACGGGTAGACGGTATTTTTCTCTATCTGGCGCGGTATACAGAGGTACCGCAGTTGGAAATGGCTGTTAAGTTGAATATGACAGAAGCGGCAAGTGAGTTGGTGAGCCGCGGCGTAAAGAACTACAAGCACCTAAATTGGAAAGCAAGATCCGCTGCTGCATTTCTTCGGTTAGGAAGGACGGATGCTAAGGGTTTTATAAAAAGAGGTTATGATATCGAGCATTTAAAAGAACTGCACGAGGGTTTGAATGCCGGAATATACCGGAGCACGGACAACTTTGCAGTGCTTTTAGTTGCCTTTGGAGGCTTAGCAAATCTGAACTTGGCTAAAAAATGCATGGAATTGAGCGGATTAACCGACGGTAAAGTTGCGTGGTATCTGCAAAGGCTGATAACTAGGGGCCAGTTCCAAGAGTACGCCAAGCGGGAGGCACTGATCTATTGGAGAGACTATCTGGAGGCAGCCAGAACTTTGGGCTATGACCTGCAAAACAAAACGGTTGTGATGCCTTTAGACCTGCGGCAAAGGCACGATGCGGCCACAGGTGCAGTCAAGGTCAAAATCAGCGAGGAAGCGCAGAAGGCCTACGCCAAGAGGAAAAAAACGCTGGAGGATCTTTACTGCTTCCGCTTCGGGGGCTTTGAAATCGTAATCCCGGAAGGGGTGGATGACATTGTCCGGGAAGGCAAGGTTTTACAGCACTGCGTGGGCGGCTACGCTCAACGGCATATGGAGGGAAAGGTGGATATTCTGTTTTTCCGAAGAGTGAAAAAGCCGGGTCGCCCCTTTATGACTATAGAGATGCTTCCGAAAAAAGACAAAACATCACCTATAAATCTGGTACAGATGCATGGATACAAGAACGAGTGGTACCAAAACAGCGAGAGCGGGATGAGTGCAAAGGATAAATACAAGTGGTTTCTGGATGCTTGGTTCGCCTGGATGAAGGCAGGGAGCAAGCGAGATAAAAAGGGACAGCCGGTAATTTCGGCAGAAAGGCAGGCTAGAGCATGAGCGAGATCGTAAATGTGCCCATGTGTGAGCAGAGAGATATTCAAACTGTCACGGCGGAGATCCGCACCTTGCAGCAGCAGGCGCAGCGGTTGATTCTGGAGTATAGCATTGAAATTGGACGGCGGCTCACGGAAGCAAAGACCATGGTTGAGCATGGACAGTGGGGTAGATATTTGCAGGAGGAGTTGGGTTTCTCCACCTCTACGGCAGATAATCATATGCTCATTTATCGGGAGTATGGGGATGCCCAATTCAGTCTCTTTGGTGCACGGGCAAAATCCCAAACGCTTGGGAATTTGACCTACACCAAGGCCTTAAAGCTGATCGCCATCCCGGAGGATGAGCGGGAAGCCTTTGTGCAGGAGCATGATGTGGAAAAGTTATCCACAAGGGCACTGGATAAGCTGATTCGGGAGCGGGAGGAGGCTGAAAAGGCCCGGGAAGCCGCCGAGGAAGAAACCCTTGCACTGGAACAGGAGCAGAAGCGGCTGAAAGATAAAGCTGACGAGCTGACCCGCAGTCTGGAAGAAAAGGAGGAAGCTCTTAAAAGGGCGGAAGCCGAGATGAAGGCCGCCGGAGCTACTGCCGCCAAAATGGAGAAGGAGGCAAAGAAAGCCAGAGCCGAGGCAGAGCAGGCAAAGGCAGACTTGCAGAATGCCCAAAACAACCCAGTTCTTCCCCTGGAAAAGCTGGAGGAAATCCGGGCAGAAGAAGCCAGGAAGGCAGCCGAGGAAGCTGAAAAACAGGCAAAGGCTCTGGAAGGAGAGATCGAGACCCTCCGAAAAGAAAAGGAAATGGCTGAAAATGCTGTAAAACAGCTACAGGAGGATGCAGAGAGAAGCAGAAAGAAGCTGGCAGCAGCAGATCCTGATGTAACGGCATTTAAGGTTTGTTTTGAGGGGATTCAAAAGGAAGCACTGAGGCTAAAGGAATACCTCAAGAAGGTGCGGGAAAACAGCCCGGAGACGGCGGAAAAGCTGGGGAAGGCGTTGGAAGCACTGGCGGATAGCTTGCGGGTGGGGTGATTAAATGGGAATGAAACCCGTTTTGAAATATCCCGGTGCAAAATGGAGTATCGCAGATTGGGTCATTGGTTACTTCCCAAAACATCACAGTTATCTGGAACCCTTTTTTGGATCTGGCGGAGTCTTTTTCAGGAAAGACCCCTCAAACATCGAAACAATCAACGATCTGGACGGAGAGGTTGTAAACCTCTTTGAGTGCATTAAGTCTGATTCAGAAAGGATTGCCCGGAAGGTGTTTTTCACTCCGTACAGTTTGATGGTCTATGATGCTACATACAACAAAGAAATGCCGGAAGATCCATTTGACAGAGCTGCAAGATTCCTTGCGAAATGCAATATGGGGCGGGGGTTCCGAACCACCGGTGAGCGTGTCGGTTGGAAAAGGGATGTCGCTGGTCGGGAAAGAGCCTATGCTGCCAGGGCGTGGGCTGATATCCCTGAGGTTATCATTGAGGCTGGCGAACGGCTGAGGGGTGTTCAAATCGAATGCACCCCGGCCGTGAAACTGATAGAGCGGTTCAATTCTCCCGATGTGCTGATATACTGCGACCCTCCGTATCTTCTCTCTACTCGCCGGGGCAAACAGTACCGATACGAAATGACCGAGGACCATCATCTGGAGCTGCTGGATGTGGTGAAGCGGCATAAAGGCCCGGTACTTATCAGCGGATATCCTAGTGAACTGTACGATACCGAATTGGCGGGCTGGACAAAAGCTTATACCACTGCTACCGATCAGCTTTCGCAAGTCAAGAAAGAGGTACTTTGGATGAATTTTGAGCCTATCGACCAAATAAAGCTGTTTTGAAAGGAGATTACAATGGGATTCCTTAACGAAAGACACGGCATGATGATAGTTGGACGAACGCCTCCCGGCACCTGCCCCATGTGTGGGGTGAACCACGATTTTAAGCAGCCCCACAACCGTGACAGCCTTACCTATAAGTACAAATTCTACGACGAGCATGGCCGTTGGCCGACATGGGCGGATGCAATGGAGCACTGCTCCGATGAAGTCAAGGCTTGTTGGAGGGAAGCTCTCAAATCTCGCGGAGTGGAGGTAGACGAGTGATGAAAACAACGGAAAGCAAGCCGGGGAGAATGCGGACGGTCCGGCACAAGGGGTATACCGCTTCTCAAAGCCCCAGTAGTCTTCATGTAATGATCGGCTATGGGGGCAAGGTGGTACATAGCGGCAAGCAGGACAAGCTCCTGACAGAGGCAGAGCTGCGGGGCATGATCGAGAGATACATGGCCGGAAGCTTCGCTAAGGGATAAAGGAGCAAGGAGAGTCGGCAATGATTGAATTGAAACCGTGTCCTGCGTGTGGAGTTCCTCCGCATATTGGATATTGCTGTGGAGAATATATGATCTACGGTGACAATCCGGACTGCCCATATTGCGGGGAGGCATTCACAGAAATGCATTCCAACGAACAGGCAGAGATTGAGGCGTGGAACAGGAGAGCGGACAATGAGCCTGCGGTTTGAGAGCTTGGGGGACATGCCTCCTAAAATGCGGGAGAAGGCGGCGGCTGCCATGGCTGCGAGAGCGGCTGGGCAGAGGAAGGCGATTCCTCCGGAGGGCAGCGGCAAGGGAAAGTATGGCAATATTCCCACAGAGTTAAATGGGATCCGGTTTGACTCAGCAAAAGAAGCCCGGCGGTATGAGGCTCTGATGCTTGCCAAAAGCATGGGCGTGATCGGGGATCTCCGGTTGCAAGAAGATTTTACTCTACAGGAAGCCTATACCCAGGACAATGGGGAGCGGGTGCGTGCCATCCGGTACCGGGCAGACTTTACATATCTGGTGCTGATACATCCTATCCCCAAGTGCTTTCTCTCAAAGATCTCCCCGGAGGACATGGAGTTTTGGGAGAGCTGGTGGACGGCTCACCCAGGGGAGCGGGTAGTTGAGGATGTGAAGTCGAAAGCTACCAAAACAAAAGCATACACCATGAAAAAGAAATTGCTTGCCCAACGGTTTGGAATCTCTATCCGGGAGGTTTGACCCTGGCGTTTTGCATGGGCAAAACAACGATGGAGCGGGTGGCTCTGCCGCCCCTCCTTTCCGGAAGTGTTCTATAGTACAGAATATAGAACAAGTGTTCGGTTTACAAGAAAAACTGTGGGTTTCTTCCTGCTGCCCGTGTGGGGAAGCGGAAAGAAGGTCACAGCGACCGCATTGTACCTTAAAAATTAAAGAAATCGCGCGCGCGTTTTTTATGCGGCTCGGTAGGGGCCTAGGTTTCCGACGAAACCTAAACAGGAGGCAAAATGAGAGAGGGATACTGGGTGATCCGCACCTATGAAGCGGGAGAGATCGGAGAGAAAAGTAAATATTTTATTCCGGGGGCGAAGCCTCCGAAATCAGAATGGAAGATGAAGTCTGACCTGGCGAAGCAGAAGGCAAACGACACCAATGCCACCAAGAAGCTGGCACGGAGCATCAATGCCAACTTTAAGGCGGGGGACGGATTTATCTGCCTGACCTATGGTGACAAATCCTATGCTGAGATATTCGGGGATCTGGAAGCCTTGCCGGAGGAAGAACGGCTGGACGAGATCATGCGCCTAGCAAAGCTGGAATGCACGAACTTTACACGCCGTCTGAAATACGCGTGTAAAAAGCAGGGGATTGAGTGCAAATACATAACTGTGACCTCGGACATGGACGGCAAGACCGGAGAAACAGTAAGAATCCATCATCATGTGATCGTCCCCGCTGAGCTGGTAGACCTGGCAGCGGAAAAGTGGAAGCATGGCATGGTGAAGAAGCGGACGGTCTGGAAGGAGAAAGATCATATTGGGCTGGCCAAGTATCTCATGGACCAGGTGCGGAGGATTCCGGATGAGAAGAAATACACCCCCAGCCGGAATCTCATTATCCCTAAGCCGGTGGACAGGTTAGCCAAGAGTGGGAGCGAGGTGCAGCCTCCAAAGGGAGCGATCCTTTTGCACCGGCAGGAATTTAGAAACGGGGAGCCGCAGTATATCCGTTACATCATCCCGGAGAAGAAGACCCCGGGCAAAAAACATACATACACGCAAGGAGGAAATGACGATGGAAATTTACACGGCAACGGAACAGGCCGATGAAAACGGCCGGGCAAAAGGAAAGCAGGAAGCGGCGGCGATGATCGATGGACTGCTGCTAAAGGTGGAGCGGCTAAAGCAGGAACTGGAGGGGGAACGGTACCGCCATGACCTCTATAGGGACTTTGAACAAGGGCAGGCCCGGGTGTTAGAGAAGGCAAATCAAGATCTGGCAGAGGAGAGGAAGACCACAGCTCAGCTAAGAGCAGAGGTAGCGAGACTCCGGGCGTTAATGCCCCGGTTCCATGAGCGGGAAGTCATAACCACGCTGGTGCAGAGTTCCATGGGTGGCTGTTCCCGGGATTATGCGGAAGGCATTGCAGACTACCTGATGAAGAACGGCGTGTGCCTACAGATGGGGGCATGGGTGAAATGAATCGGATACAGTCATGCGCCAATATTTGCTTGGGCTGTGGAAGGCCCTTCTGGGATGCCCCCAAAGAGGACTACTGCCCGGCATGCAGGCGAGAACAGGAGAAAGAGCTGTCGGAGGCCATACCTTCGGGGGCTGGCTTTGCTGTACCCTCTGCGGGAGATAAGTGGAGAACAAAGGGACGGCCTGCGTGGATCCTGCCCAAGACACCCATAAAAGGCGTGTTCCAGTACTGGCAGCCGGAAGCAAGGCCCTATCCCGGGCGCATTGTGGAAGACAGAAGGAAACGGAAAACAGCGGCTACCTTTGCCATGATCGAGGTTGCCCCCGGGCGGGTACTGGTTCTGCGTGAGGGGGAATATCAGGAGGACAGCAATGAGGAATACCTGGGATGAGAAATATATACGGTGCCCCTTATACCGGGACAGGGGGAAATGTACCATCACCTGCGAGGGGACGGTGTGCAGATCTACAGAGCTGCGTTTTGTCAGCAACAAGGAGCGGGATCGCCATGTGGATAGGTACTGCAAGAGGGACTACGAGAAGTGCCTACAATATCGGGGCGTTTGCAAAAAATACGAATAAAAAACCTGTCCACAGGATGTGGGCAGCAGGTGGGCGAGCTGGGCAGGCGGTATTTTTAATTATTAAAGTACCGCCTGCCCTCTTTTTGTGCCTTTTTTGGGCATACCCGCAGGCGGGCAATTATGAAGCAGAAAATGTGGGGGGTGCAGGTGTAGCGGGGAGCTGTCCGTTTATGCTACTTTGGGGAAAAAGGAGGTGGCAGGATGGCAGGAGGAAAGTATAACTGGCAGAAGATCATGGCTTTGTACATAACCGGGAACATGACCTACCGGGAGCTGGCAAAGCAGGAGAATGTGAATCAGAAGGTGCTGGAACGGAGAGCCAAAGAGGAAGGCTGGGTAAATGCCCGGAAGGAATACCGACGGCAGACAGCACAGAAAGCCGTGGCGCAAAGCCAGAAGGCCGATGTAAAAAAGCTGACGGCTCTTATGTCCGCAGCGGATAAGCTCTGTGGCATTCTGGAGATGGCAGTAGAGGACCCCAAAGCCTTCTACCGCTATGTGGTGCAGGTGGGGGATTGGAAAACGGATTGCGTAGAGTTCCCCCGGCCTGACATGAAAGCCATGAAGGATGCGGCTACGACCCTGCGGGAGCTGACGGCCTCTGTAAGAGATCTTTACGATCTGCCAAGCCAGGAAGCAAGGCACGCACAGCAAATTGCAGCAGGCCGCCTGGCTAACGAGGAACGGAAGGCGAAGTTGCTGGAGGAGAAGGCGCAGCAGGATGCTGCCCAGGGAGCATCCATAGAGCTTATCGGAGAGGTAGCGGACTATGCCGGTTAAAATCGCCAAGGGGAAAAGCCTATACATGGAGGATCCTAACGATAAACAGGTACTTGCCCTGAAGGACCGCCACCGGTATGTGGCCTATGGAGGTGCACGGGGAGGCGGCAAGAGCTGGTTTGTGCGGTGGAAAGCTGTCCTCCTGTGCGCCAAGTTCCCCGGCATTAAGTGCCTGATTACCCGAAAGACCTACCGGGAGCTGCTGAATAACCACATTAACCCCCTGCAAACCATGCTCCATGGGGCGGCAAAGTACAACAAGACGGATAAGTGCTTTCTCTTTCCTAACGGATCCAGCATCTGGTTCGGCTACTGCGCCAATGAGGGAGATCTGGGGCAATATCAGGGCGCAGAGTACGATATTTGGTTTGCGGACGAGGCGGGGCAGTTTCAGGAGAGCTGGCTGACCTCCATCGATGCCTGCGTCCGTGGAGCAAACGGATTCCCCAAGCGCACCTATTATACCCTGAACCCGGGAGGCCCCAGCCACGGCTATTTTAAGCGGCTCTTTATTGACCGCCGCTTTGAAGACGGAGAACACCCGGAGGATTACAGCTTCATTCAGGCTTTGGTCACAGACAACAAGGCATTGATGAAAGCCCAGCCGGAGTATATCCGCTCTTTGGAAAAGCTTCCCGGCAAAATCAAGGATGCCTGGCTTCATGGCAGGTGGGATGTATACGAGGGACAGTTCTTTGAGGACTTCCGGCCTGACCCGCCCGCTTCTCTGGGCGATCCGGAGCAGCTTCGCCGGGAGCGCCGCTGGTGCCATGTGATCAAGCCCTTCGACATTCCCAAAAGCTGGACCATCTACCGCAGCTATGACTGGGGCTACGGAAAGCCCTTCTCCTTCGGCTGGTGGGCAGTGGACTATGACGGGGTGATTTAC